>NZ_JBEYXM010000002.1:0-138360 GCF_040704595.1 Streptomyces sp. NPDC046870 | reverse complement strand
CCCCGCCCACGGCGCGCCCGCCCCGCCCACGGCGCGCCCGCCCCGCCCACGGCGCGCCCGCCCCGCCCACGGCGCGCCCGCCCCGCCCACGGCGCGCTCGCCCCGCCCCCTCCGTCACAGTTCCACGTACACCGCCGTCGCGTCGTCGTGCGTCTTGGCGCGGCCCAGGTACGCCCGTTCCCGCCGGTCCGCCGTCTCCAGTTCCCGTACCCGCTCCACCAGCGTCCGGGCGCCCTCCTTGGCGACCAGGTCGAACAGGGCCGTCCAGTCGCCCTCGCGGAACGTCTCCGTCCAGCGGGTCGCGCCGTCCGTCAGCGCCGCCAGTGCCCTCACCTCCCGCCGTGGCAGGGTGCCGGTGACCGCCCGGGCGGCCACGGCGGGGTCGGCGGCGGCGGTGAAGAAGCCGCCCTCCTTGTTGCGCAGGTTGGCGTCGACCAGCGCGTCCGTGGCGAGCGCGGAGCGGGGCAGCCGGGCGAGACGGTCGTCCAGCAGCGGGGTGACCGTGCCGTCGGGTCCCCGCACCAGCAGCGCGGAGTCGGACAGCACCAGGTACTCGACCGCCGTGGCGGACCAGCGGGCCAGGGCGACGGTTGCCTGGGGGGTTCGCGGGTGAGAAAGCTCACAGGTGTCCGCATGGGCGTCCGCGGTGCGCCGGATCGCCCGCGCGAGAATCTCCGACAGTGTCAGATCTCGGCAGGAAACGGTCAGTTCGGTCAGCGCACCGCCCAGCCGCGCGGTGAACCAGGGGACGGAATGCAGACAGCCCGTCCCGCCGCTGGGCGGAGTCACTCCGTCCAGGACGACGACGCAACCTCCCTGTCCGGAGGCGGGTAGTCCGACACCGGCGAAGTCCTCGTTGGGGCGGGACGCGTCGCCGGGTTCCGAGACCAGATCAGTACGCATCCAGCCAGTCTGCACGAGCCCTTCACACCGTGCGCCAAAGGCTGGCACAGGCCGGTGAATTCCTACGACCCCGCAGGTCAGACGCCTGGTTTGGGTAGGAATGATCCACTCCGGGAAGGCGTGGCGGCGAATACTGCCAAAGCCTGCCGCGCGCGTCCAACCGGCCCACCGCGCAAGAGCGTCGCACGCGCCACGGCAACTTGCCCGCCAACTCCCCTCCGATGTTCACTCCTTCGGGTGGCGGGTCAGGTGATGCGCGACCACTGCCCACCGGCGCTGGGAGGGTCGGGAACCGTACGAACCGGGTGTACGCACCACTTGGCACCGAGCTGACGGGGCGCCACCCGGGCCCCTGGGTAGACGAGTTCAGGAATGCGAGCACCGGTGCAGAAGAAGCGGCCTCGGCGCACAGGCAGGCAGACGGCCCCCGAGGGGACCGCCCCCCAGACCCCCGTGGGCTCCGGTCGCCCCACCCATGTGCGCACCCGGCTGATCGTCGCCGTCGCCGTGGTGGCCGCCGCCGTCGCGGGAGCAGGCGCGCCCGCGCTGCTCACGGCCTCCCAGGACGTCAGCGACTCCCAGGACCTGGTGACCCTGGCCGCCCGCACCCAGGACGCCCTCACCCTCGCCCACTCCCTCGCCGACGAACGCGACGAGGTCACCTCCTACGTCGCGGCCGGCCGCCCCAAGGACAAGGCGCCCTCCGAGGACCGCAGTGCCCGCGTGGACCGGCAGGTCGAGGAGCTGCGCGCCGACACCGACACCCCGGCGAGCCTGCGCACCGCCCTCGACGGCATCGACGCGCTCCGCCGCGGCGCCCTCACCGGCAAGACCAGCGCCCTGCAGACCCACCAGGCGTACTCGGCGACGATCACCGCGCTGCACCGGCTCGCCGAGCAGCTGGCCGAGCAGACGCCCCCGCGGGCCGGCTCCGGCGCCCACGCCCTCGCCGAGCTGGACTCCGCCGTCCAGCAGTCCGCCGCCGCCCGCGGCCTGCTGCTGGCCGCGCTGAACATCCCGTCCAGCACCCAGACGGTGATCGACCCCGCCACCGGCCTGTCCACCACCACCGCGACCAGCACCGAAGCGGACCGCAAACAGCGCGACGCCCTCACCGCCGCCGCCCAGCAGGCCCGGCTGCGCTCGGACGCGGCGCTCGCCGGCTTCCGCGAGACCGCGCCGAAGGCGGCCGTCGACTCCTACGACTCCACGGTCACCGGTCCCGAGGTCAACTCGGCCGACAAGTACCTCGCCTCGCTCACCGACCAGCCCACCCTCGCCGACAGCGAGCTGACGACCAGCACCAAGAAGCTGGACGCGGCCCTGTCCGCCCGGGTCGACCTGATGCGCGGCGCCGAGTCCGCGCTCTACGACCACCGCACCAAGGACCTGGCCAGGCTCCGCGACGACGACGTCACCGCCCTGGAGATCCGCGTCGCGGTCCTCGGCGCGCTGATGCTGGTCGCGGTCGGCATCGCCACCGCCATGGCCCGCACCCTGACCCGCCCGCTGTCGGTCCTGCGCCGCGGCTCCGCCCGTCTCGCCGGGTCCGAGGACCCGACGGCCCAGGAGCCGATCGCGTTCACCGGCCGCAACGACGAGTTCGCCCAGGTGGTCCGCTCGGTCAACGCCCTGCACGCGCACGCCGTGGCGCTGTACGAGCGGGTCGCCACCCTGGAGACCGACCGCAAGCACCTGGTGGGCCAGCGCCAGAAGATGGCCGACGCCCGCGAGGAACTGCGCGCCGAGCTCGCCGAGTCCACCGCCCAGCTGGAGCGGCTGCGCACCAGCATCGGCTCCACCTTCGTCAACCTGGCCCTGCGCACCCTGGGCCTGGTCGAGCGCCAGCTGGCGGTCATCGAGGGCCTGGAGGACCGCGAGCAGGACCCCGACCGCCTCGCCACCCTGTTCAAGCTGGACCACTTCGCCACGGTCATGCGCCGGCACAGCGAGAACCTCCTGGTCCTCGCCGGCACCGAGCACGTCCAGCAGCATCCGGGCCCGGTGCCGCTGGTCGACGTGGTCCGGGCGGCGGTCAGCGAGATCGAGCGCTACGAGCGCGTCCGCATCGCGGCCCTCCCGCCGCACGCCCACGTCGCGGGGTTCGCCGCCGACGACCTCTCCCACCTGCTGGCCGAACTCATGGAGAACGCCACCTCGTTCTCCCCGCCGGACCTGCCCGTCGAGGTCTCCGGCTGGCTCCTGGAGTCGGGCGAGGTCATGCTGTCGGTCCAGGACGAGGGCATCGGCATGACCGCCGACCGCCTGGACACCCTCAACGGCCGCCTCGGCGACTTCGACCCCGAGTCCCTCTACGACCAGGAGGGCGAGGAGGGCCTCGGCCTCGGCCTGTACGTCGTCGCGCGCCTCGCCCACCGGCACGGCGTCCGCGTCCAGCTGCGCGAGCAGAAGCAGGGCGGCATCGCGGCCGTGGTGGTCCTCCCGGCATCCCTGCTGGTCGAGGCCGCGCCCACGGCGCTCCCGCCGCAGAGCGCCGCCCCCGGAGCCACGGGCACCTTCACCCTCCCCGGCGCCGACGCCGAGGCCAACTCCAACCTCCTGCCCACCCGCGCCAAGCACCAGGACCCCCTGGTCACCCTGGCGGAGCAGGCCGTACGGGACGCCTCCGCCGAGGCACCGGCGCGGACGCCGCGGGAGGCGCCGCAGGAGACGCCGCGGGAGGCACCGGCCGAGGCACACGAGCAGGCGGCCCAGCCCGCCCGGGACACGGAGACCCGCCCGAAGGCCCCGGCGGAGACGTACGCCGAGACGACGATGGAGCTGCTGCTCCCGAACGCACCGGCGGAGCCGACGAACCCGGCGACCGGCCGCCTCGACGGCCCGTCGGCCGCCGACGGCGAGCACACCCCGCAGGAGCCCCCCGCACCCGACCGCGAGACCCGCACCGACGGTGCCGACGGGCACGCGGACGCCGAAGGCGAAGCCGAGGAGGAGGAGCGGCTCACCAGCAAGGGGCTCCCCAAGCGCACACCGAAGATCACCGCCCCCACCACCCCGCCCCGCCAGCGCAGCACCAGCGTCGACGCCGAAGCCCTGCGCCGCAGGCTCGGCGGTTTCCGCACCGGCGCCCAGGCCGGCTACCGCGACGTAGAGGCGGAGATCGCCGAGCAGACGGCCAACAACCGGCGGCCGGCCGGCCACGCACACGCCGAAGAAGCCACGGGGGGCACAGCCGAGGAGGCAAGCAGTTGACCGCGCCCACTACCTACGGACTGAGCAGTGAAGCCCGCAACCTGCACTGGCTGCTGACCAACCTGGTCGAGGAAGTACCCGGCATCCAGTCCGTCGCCGTGGTCTCCTCCGACGGGCTGCTCCTGCTGTCGTCCGACCCGGGTCACACGGAGGACGCCCGCCAGTCCCGCGACACCAAGCGGACCGGCCCCCGGGGCTCCGCCGCCGACCTCGCCACCATCGTCTCCGGCATCGGCAGCCTCACCGTCGGCGCCGCCAAGCTGATGGACTTCGGCGGAGTCAAGCACACGATGATCGCGATGGAGGAGGGCAGCCTGTTCGTGATGTCGATCAGCGACGGCTCGCTGCTCGGCGTGCACGGCTCCGCCGAGTGCGACATGAGCGTCGTGGCCTACCACATGGCGCTCTTCGTCGGCCGCGCCGGCCACGTCCTGACGCCCGAGCTGCGCAGCGAGCTGCGCAAGAACCTGGAAGCCGAGTCGACCGGGGGCGACCGATGACCGCCACCCCCGGGAAACCGGGCAGGACGCAGCTCCCGGTCCGCGGCGGCGACCGCAAACCCGCCCGCGTCCGCCCCTACTCGCTCACCGGCGGCCGTACCCGCTTCGGCCACGTCCTCCTCGTGGAGACGTTCGTGGCGGCGCTGGAGGCCCCGGAGGAGCGCAAGGAACTGACGAACGGCTCGCTCGCCACCCGGGTCATGCCGGAGATGCGGGCCATCGTCGAACTGTGCCGCCGTATGCGCACGGTGGCCGAGATCGCCGCGCTGCTGAAGATGCCGCTCGGCGTGGTCCGCGTGCTCCTGAGCGATCTCGCGGACCAGGGAAAGATCCGTGTGTACGGCACCGGAACGGGTCACGGCACCGGCCGCCCGGACCGCGCTCTGCTGGAAAGGGTGCTGAGTGGACTCCGCCGTCTCTGACGCCACCGCCTCCTTCGGGGGCACCCCCCTCGTCTCCGGGTTCACCGAACCGGACGAGGACCTGAAGTCCTGGCAGACGGACCGGACGCGCGCCCCCGTCGCGACGAAGATCGTGGTGGCGGGCGGCTTCGGCGTCGGCAAGACCACGCTCGTCACCTCCGTCTCGGAGATCACGCCCCTGCAGACCGAGGCGCTGATGACCGAGGCCAGCGAGGGCACCGACGACCTGTCCGCCACGCCGGGCAAGCTCACCACCACCGTGGCCATGGACTTCGGCCGCATCACGCTCGACGACGACCTGGTGCTCTACCTGTTCGGCACGCCGGGCCAGCAGCGGTTCTGGTTCATGTGGGACGACCTGGTGCGCGGCGCGATCGGCGCCGTCGTCATGGCCGACACCCGCCGGCTCAAGGACTGCTTCCCGGCCCTGGACTACTTCGAGAGCTGCCGGCTGCCGTACGTCGTCGCGGTCAACCACTTCGACGGCAGCGAGCGGTTCGAACCGGAGGACGTGCGGGAGGCGCTGACGATACCGGCGCACATCCCTGTCATGATCATGGATGCGCGGCGGCGGATCTCGGTGATCGAGACGCTCCTGGCCCTGGTGGGCCACGCGCTGGACGAAACCCCCGAGTAGTCCTCACCCCTCGTCCTCATCCCGTAGGAGGCACCACCCGCATGCGGAAGATACTCGTCGTCGGGGCCGGCCAGTCCGGCCTCCAGCTCGCCCTCGGCCTGCAGTCGCACGGCTACGAGGTCACCCTGATGTCGAACCGGACCGCGGACGAGATCCGCTCCGGCCGGGTCATGTCGACGCAGTGCATGTTCGACACGGCCCTCCAGCACGAGCGCGACCTCCAGCTGAACTTCTGGGAGTCCCAGGCCCCGAAGATCGAAGGTCTCGGCGTCTCGGTCGCCGCGCCCGGCTCGCACGACCCGGGCCCGACCCAGCGCGCGATCGACTGGGTGGGCAGGCTCGACGGGTACGCGCAGTCGGTGGACCAGCGGGTGAAGATGGCCGGCTGGATGGAGACGTTCGCCCAGCGCGGCGGCCAGCTGGTCATCCACGGTGCGGCGGTCGGCGACCTGGACTACTTCTCCCGCACCTACGACCTCGTCCTGGTCGCGGCCGGCAAGGGCGAGCTGGTCTCGATGTTCGCCCGCGACCCGGAGCGCTCCCCGTACAGCGAGCCGCAGCGGGCGCTGGCGGTGGCGTACGTGCACGGGCTCGGCCCGCGTCCGGAGCACCCGGACTTCGACGCGGTCCGCTGCAACCTGGTCCCCGGCGTCGGCGAGCTGTTCGTCATGCCGACGCTCACCACGTCCGGCCGTGCGGACATCCTGTTCTGGGAGGGCATACCCGGCGGCCCGCTCGACGTCTTCCAGGGCGTCAAGGACCCGGCGGAGCACCTCTCCCTGACCCTGGAACTCATGGAGAAGTTCACGCCCTGGGAGTACGCGCGGGCCACGAAGGTCGAACTCACGGACGCGGGCGGCACCCTGTCCGGCCGCTACGCCCCGACCGTCCGCAACCCCGTCGGCCGGCTGCCCTCGGGCGGTCTGGTGCTGGGCGTGGCCGACGTGGTCGTCGCCAACGACCCGATCACCGGCCAGGGCTCCAACTCGGCGTCCAAGTGCGCCGCCGCCTACCTCGCGTCGATCCTGGAGCACGGTGACAAGCCGTTCGACGAGGAGTGGATGCGGCAGACGTTCGACCGGTACTGGGCCACCGCCCAGCACGTCACCAAGTGGACGAACGCGATGCTGGCGCCGCCGCCGGAGCACGTCCTGAACCTCATCGGCGCGGCCGGGCAGCTGCAGCCCGTGGCGGATCGATTCGCCAACGCGTTCAACGACCCGGCCGACTTCGAGAACTTCTTCTACGACCCGGAGAAGACGTCCGCGTACCTGGGCTCGCTCACCGGAGCCTGACGGGTCCGTCCCGGTGGGTACCGACCGTGCCCGCCGTACCGGGACGTACGGCGCCCAGGACCGGATAGCTGGCCACCGGTGACACCGTGACCTTCTCACCCGGTCTGGGCGCCTGCACGACCTTCCCGCCGCCCACGTACATCGCCACGTGCGTCGCCTCCGGGAAGTACACCACCAGGTCGCCCGGCCTCAGCCGGTTCAGCGGGACCCTGCCCAGCCGGTTCCACTGCTCCTGGCTGGTGCGCGGGATGGGGGTGCCCGCGTGGGACCAGGCCTGGGACGTCAGGCCCGAGCAGTCGTACGCGTCGGGGCCCTGCGCGCCCCACTGGTACGGCTTGCCGACCTGGTCCATGGCGTAGCGGACGGCGCGGTCGCCGGCCGGGGTGGCCGCCGCGCGGTCGGCGGGCAGGGCGCCCGCGGTGGTCAGACGCTGCTGGGCCGCGGCGACCCCCTGCTGTTCCAGCCGGGCCACGGCCGCGAGCTGGGCCGGGGTCAGGCCGGCCAGCAGGCGTTCCACGTCGGCGAGCTTCCCCCGGACGTCGTCGCGCTGCCGCTTCTGCCGGGCGGCCAGGCCGAGCTGGGCGTCCAGGGCCTTGCGGGCCGCGCGGGCCAGCGCGTCCTTGCGCTGCTCGGCGGCGGTCAGCCGGGCCACCGTACGGGCCCGTTCGCGTGCCAGTTCGGCGAGGACGTGGCCCTCGTCCAGCGCGTGCTGCGGGTCGGGCGCGAGGAGCACGCGCACGTACGGGCCGAGGCCGCCGCTGCCCTGGTACTGCTGCCGGGCCAGGCGCCCGGCCTCGGTCCGGCTGTCCCGCAGGACGAGCCGGGCGTCGGCGAGTTCGCCGTCGAGCCGGGCCACCTCGGCGCGCTGCCGCTTCAGCTGCTCGGTCGTGGCGTTGTAGGTCTCGGTGGCCTGCTCGGTCCTGCGGTACAGCTGCTGAAGGTCCGTCAGCAGCCCGGCGACGGACCGCTGGGGGTCCGGCGCGGCCGCGGCGGGCACGGGCGCGAGGACGGCCTGGGCCGCCACCGCCGTCGTACAGGCCAGACGCAGAAGCCTTCCTGACACGTCATCACCTCCGCTGCGCAGGAAGCGGAATCTCCGCTTCCCGGCGCAACCCGATAATCAGACGTGTCGGTGCCGGCTGGATACGAAGCCTGCGCGGTTCGGCGCAGCGGTTTCACCCGTTCGCGTCGTCCGGCTTGACGGACGGCGTGGCGTCCGGCCGGGACCAGGGCCAGCGGAGCTTCCCGCCCGACCTGTCGTCCGGGTCGTACCGGTACTTCCACCCCTGGATCAGCCCCAGCCTCCTGCTGTGCCCCCGCGGCACGCGGCGGTAGACCAGCACCGTGGGCGGGCCGCCCCCGGGGTCCGGGACGGGGATGCGGTACGTCTTCGGGGGGTGCCCGGTGGGGCCGACCAGGACGGGCAGCACGCGCCCGTCCATGGGGCCGCCCTCGAACGGGGTGTCCTGGCTCTTCACGGGTCCAGTCTCAGCCATCCGCCGACAGCGCGGTGACCAGCGCGGCCGTCTGCGGGTCCCGGCCCGCGGTGACCGTGAGGACGGCCAGGAACTGCTCCACCAGCCAGTCGCGCAGCTCCTCCACCGGGGGCTGCTTGTCCTCGTCCAGCCAGATCAGGGAGGCCGCCTCCACGGCCGTGATCCACATGCGGACGGTCATGCGCAGCCGGGGGCCCGGGTCCGGGACGCCGAGGTGCTGGTGGATGTGCTCGGCGGCGGACCGGCGCACCCCGTCCACGATGGCGGTGGTGCGGGAGGTCTCCACCACGCTGCCGCCTTGCAGCAGCGCGCTGAAGCCGGTGCCGTGCCCGTCCACGAAGGCCAGGTAGCGGTCCAGGGCGCGGGACAGCCGGGGCAGCAGGGGGCCCTCACGGGGCTCGTCGAAGCACTGCCGCAGCTCCTCGGCGGCGGAGCGCAGCGCGGCCTCGTAGAGCTGCTGCTTGCCGCCGGGGAAGTACCGGTACACCAGCGGCCGCGACACCCCGGCCGCCTCCGCCACGTCGTCCAGGGAGACGTCCTCGGGCGCGCGGTGCGCGAAGAGGCCCAGGGCCGCGTCGAGGAGCTGGCTTCGCCGCTCCTCGACGCTGAGCCGGCGGTATGCGGGGGTGGCCGACGGGGTCATGCCCCGCAGCCTAATCGCCGCCCGGCTCCGGCCGGCCTCCAGCCGCCGGTGCCCGTGGGCCGCTCGTGCCGTTCCCTATGCCAGGAGGCCCGAGGACCTCCACAGGCGCCGCCCCACACCCCGCAGCACCCCGATGTCGTCCAGGAAGTCCGTCAGCCGCTTCGCGCCGGTCTGCATGACCTCCCGCCGGTGCCCACTGGCCTTCACCTGCGCCATCGCCTCCCGCTTGTCCAGGCCGACGTTGGTGTAGACCTCCGGGTTGACGAAGGCGACCGAGAAGACGCGGGCGAACTCGCCCGAGGTGACCCGGGTGAACTCCTGGGACCACTTCGGCGCGGTCACCATCTGGCGCCGCAGCTCCTCACGGGCGTACCGGACGTGCCGGGCCTCCTCGACCACGTGGATGCGGGTGACGCCGCGGATCAGCGGCTGCACCCGCTCGTCGGGGAACGTCAGCCGCTGCATCCAGTCCAGGACCTCCTCGCCGAGCAGCGTGGCGGTGAAGGAACCGGGGGTGGTGGAGATCGTCTTGAACAGCCGGCCCAGGTTCTGGTGGGCGCGGCTCACCGGGTACCAGGGCGTGCCGCCCTGCGCGATGAGCCGCGCGAACATCTTCGAGTGCCGGCACTCGTCCTCGATCTCGGTGAGCGCGTACCGCACGTGCGCGCTCGTCGCCGCCTTGTCGTAGATGTGCCGGACGAGCAGCTGCATGAGGATGATCTCGAACCAGATGCCGAGCGAGGCCAGTGCGGCGGCCTCGTGCTGGGAGAGCAGGATGCGCTGCTCCTCGCTCATCCGCTTCCACATCGGCGTGCCGTACAGCGACACGAGCTCCGGCGGCCAGAACCACTTGCCCTCCTCGAAGGGCGCGTCCCAGTCCAGCTCCTTGTCCGGGTCGAAGGAGTGCTTGGCGGAAGAGACGAGCAGCCGTTCGGCCACCTGTTCCCGGTCCTTGAGCAGGCCGAGCGCGTCGCGCAGCCCGTCGAGCGCGTCCGCTTCCGTCAGGGTCGTCATGGCTCCCTCACCTCGTTACCCGGTGGTAGTGGTCCTGCTCTTATGAGACTGCCTGTCAGCAAGACCGTCAATCCCTTGCGCATGACTTGTTGACCCGGCGTCCACGTGTGAGCCTGCGGGGTATGCCGACCCATGAGCTCTACGCCAACGAGCCGGGAGACTCCCCCTGGCAGGTGCCCGCCGCCGGCGCGGCCCGGTTCAGCTGGGAGTACGACGACGGCCGCGACCGCCTCCTCGCCCTGTACCAGAAGGGCAAGGACAAGCAGTGGGACGGGCGGACGCGGATCGACTGGGACCTGGAGGTCGACCCCTGCGACGCCCTGGGCACGCCCGACGAGGCGATGTCCCTGTACGGCACCCCCTACTGGGACAAGCTCTCGGAGCGCGACAAGGGCGAGCTGCGCCGGCACTACGCCTCCTGGCAGTTCAGCCAGTTCCTGCACGGCGAGCAGGGCGCGATGGTCTGCGCGGCGCGGATCGTGGAGTCGGTGCCCGACCTGGACGCCAAGTTCTACTCCGCGACCCAGACCATGGACGAGGCCCGGCACGCCGAGATCTACGGCCGGTTCCTGCACGAGAAGATGGGCCTGGTCTACCCGATCAACGACAACCTCCGGTCGCTGCTCGGCGACACCCTGCGCGACAGCCGCTGGGACATGCCCTACCTCGGCATGCAGGTGCTGATCGAGGGCCTGGCGCTGGCCGCCTTCGGCATGATCCGGGACACCACGGACAAGCCGCTGCCCAAGCAGATCCTCACGTACGTCATGCAGGACGAGGCCCGGCACGTGGCCTTCGGCCGGATGGCGCTGCGCGACTACTACCAGCAGCTCACCGACGCCGAACTGCGCGAGCGCGAGGAGTTCGTCATCGAGGGCTGCTACCTGATGCGCGACCGGCTGCGCGGGGTCGAGGTCCTGGAGAACTTCGGCATCCCCAAGGCCGACGCGGAGGCGCTCAGCGAGCGCTCCGAGTTCCTCCAGCTCTTCCGCAAGCTGCTGTTCAGCCGCATCGTCCCGTGCGTCAAGGACATCGGCCTGTGGGGCAGGCGGCTCCAGCAGGCCTACGTGGACATGGGCGTGCTGGAGCTGGGCGACTCCGACCTGGACCTGCTGATGACCCAGGACGAGGAGCTGGCCGAGCGGCTGGACGCCGAGCGCTTCGCCGCCGAGGAGCGGGAACGGGTGGCCGAGGTGGAGACGGCGATCGCGTCGGGGGCGGCGGAGGACTGACCGGGCACGGCACGCGGTGCCGGCGCGTGACCCGGGTGCAGTAGCGTGCTGGCGTGTCCATGCCTCCACCGCCGCAGAGTCCCGGCCCCTACGGCCAGCAGCCCCCGCACCAGCCGGGCCCGTACGGCGGGCAGCCCCCGCAGGCCCCGGGCCCGTACGGCTCCCCGTATCCCCAGCAGCCCTACCCGCAGCAGCAGCCGTACCCGGCCCAGCAGCCCTACCCGGCCCAGCAGCCGTACCCGCAGCAGCCCTACCCCGGCTGGGGCGTGCCCCCGATGGCCCCGCCCCCGAAGAAGCGGCGGATCGGTCTGGTGCTCGGCATCGTGGGCGGGGTCGTCGCGGCCGTCGTGGTGCTGCTCATCGCGCTCGGCATGGTCGCCGAGAGCGGCTTCCCCGCGGCGGAGCACAAGCTGACCCTGCCCCGCACGCTGCTCGAAGGGAAGTACCGGCTCGTCGACGACCTCTCCGGGTCCGAGGGCAGGAAGATCAGCGAGGAGGCCGACGGGGCCTGGGACGCCAAGGACACCCACGGCGTCGTCGGCACCTACAGCCCCGGCGGTGACGAGACCAAGGGCACCCTCGTGGTGTCCGGCATGTACGGCCGGTTCAAGAACACCGACGAGGCCCGCACGAACATGATGAAGGGCGCCGGCGAGGGCGACGGCGCCACCGTCGCCGTACCGGCCAGGGAGTTCGAGCTGGACGGCGTCACCATCAGCTGCGAGGTGATGACCGAGGAGCACCTCGGCACGAAGGTCACCGTGCCGGTGTGCGCCTGGGCCGACGGCAACACCGGGGCCACGGTCGCCGAGGTGGCCACGGCGGCCATGGACCAGGACCCCTCGGACGTCGACCTGGAGGCGTTCGCGCACAAGACCCTCACGATCCGCTCGGAGATGCGGGGACCGATCGGCTGACCCGCACGAGCCGGCAGCAGGCGCGGAGCCGATCGGCCGACCCTCGCGGTCCGCCCGCAGACGCGGGACCCGTCCGCCGGGCCTCACCGCCCCAGCACCGCCCGCATCACCTCCCGCGCGATCGGCGCCGCGTCCCCGCCGCCGCTGATCTCACCCCGGTCCGCCGAGGCGTCCTCCACCACCACCGCGACCGCCACCTGCGGCTCCAGGGAGTCCTCGGACTGCGCCCAGGAGACGAACCAGGCGTAGGGCACACCGGCGTTGCCCAGCCCGTGCTGGGCGGTGCCGGTCTTGCCGCCGACCAGCGCCCCGGGGATGGCCGCGTTGGTACCGGTGCCGTCCTCCACGACGCCGGCCATCAACTCCTTCATCAGGGCCGCCGTGGACGGCCGCATCACCTGCCGCGCCGGCCGGGCCGCGCTGCCCGAGACCGTCTCGCCGCCGTGCCGCGTGGTCCGCTCCACCAGGTACGGCGGACGCAGCCGTCCGCCGTCCGCGACCGCCGCCGCGACCATCGCCATCTGCAACGGCGTGGCCCGCGTGTTGTACTGACCGATCGAGGACAGCGCCAGCTGAGCCCGGTCCACCCGCGTGTCGAAGGTGCTGGGCGCCACGGAGAACGGGATGCGCACCCCGGTGTCGTTGAACCCGAACGCCTGGGCCGTGGTCGCCATGTCCCGCACCCCCACGTCCACGCCCAGCTTGGCGAAGACCGTGTTGCAGGACCACTCGAAGGCGTCCCGCACCGACGCGTCCCGGCAGCCGTCGCCCTCGTTCGTCAGCCGGGTGGTGGTCCCCGGCAGCCGGTAGGGGTCGGGGGAGTCGGTGCGCGCGTCCAGATCCCCGACCACGCCCGCGTCCAGCGCCGCCGCCGCGGTGACCACCTTGAACGTCGACCCCGGCGGATAGGTCTGCCGCACCGCCCGGTTGAGCATCGGCTTCTCCGGGTCCTGGTTGAGCCGTGCCCACGCCGACGTCACCGCCTCGCTGTTGCCGGACAGCTCCGAGGGGTCGTACGACGGGCTGCTCACCAGCGCCAGCACCCGGCCCGTGGCCGGCTCGACCGCGGCGACCGCGCCCTTCCGCCCGGCGAGCCCCCGGTACGCGGCCTCCTGCGCCCGCCGGTTCAGGGTCGTGACGACATCGCCGCCGCGGTTCGGCGCCCGCGTCACGTCGGTCCACAGCGGCAGCGGCGCGAGCGCAGGATCGGTGCCGGAGAGCACCCCGTCCGCGGCGTGCTCCAGGTACGTGGTGCCGTACTTCTGCGAGGAGAAACCGGTGACCGGCGCGTACAACGGACCGTTGCCGTAGGTGCGTTCGTAGCGCAGCTGCTCGCCGGTGTCCACGGACCCGGTGACCGGCACCCCGTCCACCAGGATGTTCCCGCGCGGCACCTGGTACCGGGCGATCGCGGCCCGGCGGTTCGCCGGATTGCCGTTGTACTCCTCCGACCGCACCACCTGCACCCGGGTCGCGTTGGCCAGCAGGGCCGCCAGCAGCAGGGCGCAGAACACGCACGCGTGCCGGATGTACGTGCCCATCGGGCGCCCTCCGTCGGGCAGGCCGTACTCGGTCACGGTGCCTCCCGGCCGTCGTACTGGCTGCGCGCCGAGTCGCTCACCCGGACCAGCAGCGCCACGATCGCCCAGTTGGTGACCACCGAGGAGCCGCCCTGGGCGAGGAACGGCATCGCCATCCCGGTCAGCGGGATCAGCCCGGTGACCCCGCCCGCGATCACGAACACCTGCAACGCCACGATCGAGGCCAGCCCGACCGCGAGCAGCCGGCCGAACGGCTCGCGCAGCGCCAGGCCCGCCCGGTAACCCCGCTCCACCAGCAGGGCGTACAGCAGCACGATCCCCGCCAGCCCCGCCAGGCCCAGCTCCTCGCCGGCCGTCGCCAGGACGAAGTCCGACTTGGCGGCGAAGCCGATCAGGATGGAGTGGCCGAGCCCGAGCCCGGTGCCGAGGAACCCGCCGGCGGCGAAGGCGAACAGCGACTGGGAGAGCTGGTTGGGGCCCTGCCCGGCCTCGATGGTGGCGAACGGGTGCAGCCAGTCCTCGATCCGCGCGCCCACGTGCGGTTCCAGCCGCCCCACGGCGAACGCGCCGAGCACGGCCAGCAGCAGCCCGACCGCGATCCAGCCGGTGCGCCCGGTCGCCACGTACAGCAGCACCACGAACAGCCCGAAGAACAGCAGCGAGGTCCCGAGGTCCCGCTCCAGCACCAGCACGCCCACGCTCACCAGCCAGATCGTCAGGATCGGCCCGAGCACCCGCCCGGTCGGGAACTGCAACCGCCACAGCCGGCGCCCGGTGTACGCGAGCGCGCTGCGGTTGGCGGCCAGGTAGGCGGCGAAGAACACCGCGAGCAGCACCTTCGCGAACTCGCCCGGCTGGATGGAGAACCCGGCGATCCGGATCCAGATCCGGGCCCCGTTGACCGGCGGGAACAGGATCGGCAGCGCCAGCAGCACCAGCGCCGCCACCACGCAGACGTACGCGTACCGCTGGAGCACCCGGTGGTCGCGCAGCACCAGCACCACGGCGATGAACAGGCCCACCCCGAGCGTGGACCACACCAGCTGCGTGGGGGCCGCCCGGTCACCCGGTGTCTCCAGGTCCAGCCGGTAGATCAGGACCAGCCCGAGCCCGTTGAGCAGCACGCCGATGGGCAGCGGCAGCGGATCGGCGTACGGCGCCCGGACGCGGACCACGACATGCGCGAACAGGGCGAGCACGCCGAGCCCGGCGCCGTACCCGACGGCGCCGGGCGGCACGGTACCGGCCCGCGCCAGCCCCACCGCGCAGTAGCCGTACACGGACAGCAGGACGGCCAGCACGAGCAGGGACAGCTCGACGCCCCGGCGCCGGGGGAGGCGCTCGGCACGCGCGGGAGCGGGAGCCGCCGCCAGGGTGGTTCCGGCCTTCGTCATGTCCGGAACCTACCTAAATGGGACCTCTTGTGCGGGGAGGGCGGGGCCGCGCCCCCGAAGGGACGCCGGGCCGTGTCGGCACGCGGCTCCGCCGCGTGGACGCCGGCACCCGCACACGGCGGGAAGCCCGAGAACCCCGGCGGCCCCCGGCTCTACTCGGCCACGGGCAGCGTCAACGTCGCCACCGCGCCCCCGTCCACCGCGTTGGCGAAGGTCAGCGCGGCGCCCAGGACCTCCGCCTGCCCCACCGCGATGGTCAGCCCCAGACCGTGCCCCGTGGCACCGCCCTCCGTACGGAACCGCTGCGGCCCGTGCGCGACGAGGTACTCCGGATAGCCGCCCCCGTGGTCCCGCACGGTCACCACGGGCCCGTCCACGGTCAGCACCACCGGAGGCGCCCCGTGCCGGTGCGCGTTCGCCACCAGGTTCCCCAGCACCCGCTCCAGCCGCCGCCGGTCGGTGTCCACCCGCGCGTCCCGCAGGACGCGCACCTGCGTCCGCGTACCGGACGCCCGCACCACCCGCCCGGCCAGCGCGCCCAGCTCCTCCGTGTCCACCTCCAGCCGCTCCCGCCCGGTGTCCAGCCGGGAGATCTCCAGCAGGTCCTCGGTCAGCGTGCGCAGCGCCGCCACCCGGTCCCGGACCAGCTCCGTCGGCCGCCCCGGAGGCAGCAGCTCCGCCGCGGCGTGCAGCCCGGTGAGCGGAGTGCGCAGCTCGTGCGCGACGTCCGCGGTGAACCGCTGCTCGCTCAGCAGCTTGCCCTGCAGGCTCGCCGCCATCGTGTCCAGGGCGGCGGCCACCGCCGCGACCTCGTCCTGCGGACGCGTCGCGTCCTGCGTCCGGGGGTCGTTCACCCGCGCGTCCAGATCGCCCGCGCTGATCCGCCGGGCCACCCGCGCGGTGCCGTGCAGCCGCCGGGTGACCCGGGTCACCGCGAACACGCCGACCAGCACGGTCGCGCCGATCGCCAGCCCCGACGACCACAGGATCGACCGGTCGAGACCGGCGATGGTGCGGGACTGCTGCGAGTAGTCGACCTCCACGGCCAGCGCCCGGTGCCCGGCCGCCGGTCCCGCCGCCCACATGGTCGGGCGCCCCCGGTACGAGGCCACCATCGTGCCCCGCTCCCCGGCCACCGCGAGCGTCCGCAGCGACGCCGGCAGCCCCCGCGGGTCCACGCCCGCGCCCGGCAGCAGCGTGTCCCCGGCCTCGTACGCCTCGGTGGCGTCCGCGAGCCGGGACAGCGCCAGGTCACGGGCCTGGCCGACGGTCTGGTTCCGCACCGACACGTGCACCAGCACGCCGAGCAGCGCGGCCAGCGCGCAGCACATCACCGTGATGAACGCGGCGGCCTTGACGGCGAGGGCCCCGGCCCACCGGGGGAGCGCGAGCCGCATCACGGGCTCTGCGTGGGGGAGGGCGACGGGGACGGCGTCCTGCCGTGCCGGCCGTCACCGACGTGCAGGTACTCGTCGCGGGAGAACACCATCGCGCGCTGCCCCGGGTCCCACAGCCACGTGGTGCGGTACTCGTAGCCGGAGATGTCGGCCGGCGAGCGTTCGATCAGCGCCCGGCCGGCCAGCTCCACCCCGATGATCGCGTCGTTGTCCGCCAGCACCTGCACCAGCCGGTGCCGCTCGACGGTGTAGACCCGTACGGCCGTCTGGTTGGTCGGGTACAGCCGGAAGCCGAGCGTCAGATCGGCCCGGCCGTCCCCGGTGAGGTCCCGGTAGTACGGCTTCAGCAGCGGGCACCGGGAACGCTCCCCGCCCGGGCGGCACTCCTTCATCCGGTCCACGGTCCCGTGGAAGGCGCCCTTCGACCCGTAGTCGTCGGGGTGCGCCTTCAGCTCCGCCTCCACGACGTCCACCGGGTCCACCCGACGGATGTCGTCACCGGGGACCGTGACGCCCCGCACCGTCGCCCGGGTCGCCACGTCGTACGGGTAGGCCGGGCTGGACGCCGGGCGCAGATCGGGCCAGAGCCGGGCGGGGCTGACGGCGGTGGTGGTCGGCCCGGCGCCGCGCAGCTCGCCGGTGTCCCCGCAGGCGGTCGCGGTCGCCGCGAGCAGGGCGACGGCGGCCACGGCGAGGGCGGTGCGCGCGGGACGGGGGACTGGCATGGTCACATTCTGACGGAAGTGAGCTTTGTGCTGCTTCGGGGGTCCGTAGCGGGGCAGCGGGGCAGCGCCGGGGGCCTGGCCGAGCGGGGGCCCGGCCGAGCGCCGGGGGGCGCACCGGCCCGGCTACTCGGTGAGCTCCTCCAGCAGCCGCACGGTCGGCAGACCCGCCCGCAGGTACTCCACGAACAGCTCGTTGTGCAGCGCCCAGGCCGAGCGGCGGGCCCGGATCTGCTGGATCGCCCGGTCGGCCGAGTCACCCCGCTGCACCAGGGCGTGCGCGATCACCAGCCCCGAGCGGTTGTACCCGTGGTAACAGCGCACGAGCACCCGGCGGCCGGCGTCCAGCGCCTCGTTCGCCGCCTGCGCCAGCCGGATCACCCCGGCGAGCTGCGTCCCGTCCAGCGGACCGTCCGGGATCGGCCACACGTGGTGCTCCACGCCCGGATCAGGGCCGTACCCGGGCAGCCGCAGCAAGGACTGCACCACATCGAACTCGTCCCGGACGACGGCGAACTCCAGGCGTCCGGACCCGCCCCGGAACTCGTGGCCGCCCATCCACAGGCCGGGCACGATCTCGCTCCACGGGCTGTCCGGAGCCGGTACGCCGCGCTGCTCTCCGCGGGTCCGCAACGGCGCCTCCCCAACTCCCCCTCACCGGGACGCCCTCCACGGTAACCGGTCTTGCCCCGGGAGCACCCCGCCTGTTCCCATGGTCGAGGGGTGATGGCGCATGAGCGGACTGCGCGTGGTGCCGGCCTTCCGGCACGGCCGGGAACGGCTGTACGTCTGCCGCGAGGACGGCAGCAATATCGCCTGGTACGACCGTGAGACGGGCCGGGTCAACCTGCTCGGCGAGGACAGCAGGGGCGAGGTGCTCCACGCCCTGAAGCCCTTCCTGACCGGCCCGGTGACCGTGGGCCCGCCCCCGGTCCCGACCCCCGCCGAACTCGCCCGGCTGACCCTGCGCCCGGACGACGACCTGGCCCCCAACCGCCCCGGCGAGGCCCTGCTCGTCGCCCTCGACCGCGACCCCGGCCCCACCCACCGGCTGCGCCCCGACCCCCGCCGCCGCGCCCTGACCGCCGAGCAGACCGTCGGCGACGCCCTGGACGGCCTGGAGGGAGCAGGCTGGCACACCCTGCACTCCCTCCCCCTGCCCGGCGGCGACCGCATCCACCACCTGGTCATCGGCCCCGGCGGTCTGTACGCCGTCCACGCCCTGTACGCCCGCAAGAGCCGGGTCCTGGTCGCCGACCCGATGGTCACCCTGGGCCGCCGCGAGCCCGAGCCGCTGCTGCGCCGGCTGCGCGCGGACGCCGACCGCGCCTCCTACGCCCTGACCGCGGAGGTCCGCCCGCTGCTGGCCCTCGTCAGCCCGTCCGAGGTGACCGTGACGGCGCAGCCGCGCGGCGTGCGGATCATGACGGACACGGAGCTGACGGGCCTGTCCCGGCTGGGCGGGGTGCTCAAGCCGGCGGACGTGGAGGCACTGCACGGGATGGCCCGGGACCGGAACACGTGGGGGAGGCTGTAGCGAGGGCGGCCCGCGCCGGGTGCGGATCATGACGGAGCCGGAGCCGCAGCCGGGGCCGGCGGGCCTGTCCCGGCTGGACGGAGTGCCCAAGCTGGCGGACGTGGAGGGCTGCATGGGAGGGCCTGGTACCGGGACGCGTGCAGACGCTGCGCGGGACGGCCTGGAGCCGGAAGGGGCGTAGGCGCTGCATGGGAAGGCCTGGGACCGGAACGCGTGTAGGCGCTGCGTGGGGTGGCCTAGGACCGGAACGCGTGTAGGCGCTGCGTGGGGTGGCCCGGGAACGGGGGGTGGCGCTGCACGCGATGGCCCGTGACCGGAACACGAGGGCGCTGCACGGAACGGCCCGGGGCCGGCACACCTGGGGGAGGCTGTAGCGAGGGCGGCCCGCGCGGGCGGACGTGCCGTTACGGCAGCGGGGCCGCCGACCGCCGGTCCAGCAACGGCTCCATCAGGTCCCCGTGGTCCCGCAAGCGCGGCGCCATGTCCTCCGCGCGGATCTCCAGCTGCCCGGGACTCCGGCAGCCGGCCACCTCCTCCCAGGTCACCGGCGCGGACACCAGAGGGAGGCGGCGGGCGCGCACGGTGTAGGGGGTGGCCGTGGTCTTGCGCGCGGCGTTCTGGCTCCAGTCGACGAACACCTTCCCCGGCCGCAGGCTCTTCGTCATCCGGTGCACCACCAGCCGGGGCATCGCCCGCTCGGCCTCCACTGCCAGCGCCTTCGCGTAATCGGACGTCCGCTCGGAAGAGCTCCCGCGCACCGCCGCCAGCAGATGCAGCCCCTTCGACCCCGCTGTCTTCGGGTACGCCTCGATCCCGTCCGCCGCGAGCCGCTCCCGCAGCCACAGGGCGACCTCGCAGCAGTGCACGATCGTCGCGGGGGCGCCCGGGTCGAGGTCGAAGACCAGCCGGTCCGCCTCCTGCGGGGACTGCACCAGCCACTGGTGGGTGTGGAACTCGGTGACGAGGTTCGCCGCCCAGACCAGGCTCGCCAGGTCCTGCACCACGACCATCCGGGCCGGGCTGTCCGCCGACGACCGCGGGACCTCGGCCGTGGTGACCCAGTCGGGCGTACCCGGCGGCACGTTCTTCGTGAAGAAGAGCTGCCCCTCGGGGCCGTCCGGATAGCGCAGGAAGGACACCGCCCGGTCGCGCAGATGCGGCAGCAGGGCCGTGGAGGTGGTCGCGTAGTAGTGCAGCAGCTCCCCTTTGGTGAAGCCGGTCTCCGGATACAGCACCTTCTCCAGGTTGCTGAGCGTGACCCGGCGCCCCTCCACCTCTGTGATAGGCGTCATAGGATGACAATCCCAGACGAACCGGAAAAATCGGCAAAGGGAAGGGTGCGGCACGTGCGATCGATTTGGAACGGCGCCATCTCCTTCGGCCTCGTCAGCATCCCGATCAAGCTGGTCAACGCCACGGAGAGCCACGCCATCTCCTTCCGGCAGATCCACACCGAGGACAACGGCCGCATCCGCTACCGCAAGGTGTGCGAACTGGAGGACCGCGAGGTCAGCCAGGGCGAGATCGGCAAGGCGTACGAGGACGCCGACGGCTCGATCATCCCGATCACCGACGAGGACCTCTCCCACCTCCCGATCCCGACCGCCCGCACGATCGAGATCGTCGCCTTCGTGCCGGCCGAGCGGATCGACCCGCTCCAGATGGGCGCGGCCTACTACCTGGCCGCCGGCGGAGCCCCCGCCGCCAAGCCGTACACGCTCCTGCGCGAGGCCCTCAAACGCAGCAACAAGGTCGCCATCGCGAAGTACGCCCTGCGCGGCCGGGAACGCCTCGGCATGCTGCGCGTGGTCGGCGACGCCATCGCCATGCACGGCCTGCTCTGGCCGGACGAGGTCCGCTCCCCGGAGGGCGTCGCCCCCGACACCGACGTCACCATCCGCGACAAGGAACTCGACCTCGCCGACGCCCTGATGGACACCCTCGGCGAGGTCGACCTGGAGGACCTGCACGACGAGTACCGGGAGGCGCTGGAGGAGGTCATCGCCGCGAAGGCCTCCGGCGAGGCCCCGCCCGAGACCCCGCAGCCCGCGGCCGGCGGCAAGGTGCTGGACCTGATGGCCGCCCTGGAGAACAGCGTCCGCGCGGCCCGCGAGTCCCGCGGCACCCCGCCCCCCGGCGAGGAGGCCGAGGTCAGACCCCTGCGGGGCCGGCCCGAGCCGAAGGAGACGGAGGGCAAGAAGTCGACGTCCACGAGGAAGTCGGCCGCGACGAAGAAGACGGCACCCGCCCGCAAGTCGACGGCCGGGACGGGGGAGGGGACGAAGAGGACGACGACCACGAAGAGCACGGCGAGGGCGTCGAGGAACGGGGAGACCTCGAAGAGTACGGCGGCGAAGAAGACGACGACGAAGACGACGGCGAAGAAGACGGCGTCACGGAAAAGGACGGCGTGAGGGGCCTCCCGGGGCAATTCTGTCCGATTCACGCTCTTTACGTAGACCCTCCTTCTGCCGAACCTGCCCACAGGGTTTGTCGCGCGAAGGGGGGAGGCGCCTGCCCGGGCGCCGGCGACGATGGATGCTGCCTCCATGGCCACTCTGCTGGCCGCGCTCACCACCGCGTTGGTGGCGCTCATGGGCTACTGGATCAACCAGCACGCCAAGCGCCGTGAGCAGAAGAGCCGCATGTACGCGGAGGCGCTCCAGGTCATCCACTCCTACGAGGACCTCCCCTACCTGATCAGATGCCGCCCCGCGTCAGACCCACCGACCAGGGCGGCGCTGGCCCAGCAGATCAGCGACGTCTTCACGAAGATCAACCTGCACCAGAACCTCCTGCTCATGGATTCCCACGTAGTCGGTGAGGCGTACGCCGACCTGTTCCAGCAGACCCGCCGCCACGCCGGCCCGCACCGCCTGGAGGCCTGGAACACACCCCCCGTCGCGACCGACTCGGACATGTCCGGGAGGGCGTACTTCCCCTACGACAACCAACCGGAACAGGAACTCTGCCTGCTGGCGATGAGAAGAGAACTGACCCCCTGGGGCTGGCTGCTGCGCCCCCACACCCACCGGCAGATACGCCACCTGCGCCACCGGCGCACCCCCTGGTCCGAACCCGACTTCATGAGGGAAACCCGCGCCAGACTCCTGTCCCCCCGGGGCGGAGGGGCCGGCGACTAGACGTGTGAGCTCAACGGCTGGGGAAGACGAGCCGCAGTACGACCTCGCCGTCGTCGATCTCCCCGGTGGGCTCGAAGCCGAACTTCCGGTAGAAGGGCCACGGTTCACCCTCGCCGGGGTCGTAGCTGGTCAGCAGCTCGGTGGCGCCGTCCGCACGCACCAGGGCGGCGATCTGTGTGAGGGTCTCCCGGCCGATCCCTCGCCTCTGGTGCCGCTTGTCGACGAGGAGGCGCCAGATGAAGTGCCGCCCTTTGTAGGGACCAGCGGGCGGCTTCCACGACAGCATCACGAACCCGACCGGCTCGTCACCGACGTACACGGCGCGGTACCAGGGATTGGCCTCCGGGTGCCGCGCCGCCTGCTTGAGCGACTTGGACACGGAGGCGACGAACTGCTTCTGATCACGCCGGACGCGGAGGGCACGAACGGCATCCCGGTTGTCGTCGGTGACTTCCCGCAGGTGCACGCCGGAAGGCTTCATGCCATACCCCCTTCCTTCATAGGGCGGCCGACACAGACTGGGCGGAGCGCGAGGAGCCGCCGCCGTGGGCCGGTCAGTGGTGCGCAAGCACGACCAGCACGCCAGATCGGATGTCCTCGCAGCGTATTCGGCACCGCGGAAGCGAAACAGGATCGGCACGCCGGACGGTGGCCGTCCCGAGGCGGCTGCGCACGGGGCTGTCCTAGTCGTCGAGCAGGGGGCTGTGGCGTTCGATGAGCGGGCCGACGCCGAGGTCTTCCCGCATGAGCTCACGCATCTCGGCGGCTGCCTTACCGCGGGCTTCCCAGCGGGCGCGATCCTCCGGACTGCTGACGGCGGTGCCGGCGACGTAGCCGTCGCAGATGCCGCGAAGGCAGTGGAACACGCGGTTGGAGGCCTTGACGACAGGCTGGGGCGCGATGAGCCACATCCGTTCGGAAGCGATGGCTATGCCGGACTCCCGAAAGGCTTCGCGCAACGCGAGCGCCCGCTCGTCATCGGACGGGTGCTCCCGCGCGGCCGGGGCCCGCAGGGACTCCCCGAGGACCTTCACGGCCGTCGTGTACTGCGTGTAGACGTCGAGCCGCAGCCGACGAGCGTCCCTGGCATCCTCACGCTTCCACCGATTCCGATCGGCGACGAGAGGAGCGACGATCCCGATCCCGGCCCCGACCAGGGTGGAGAGCAACGGCAACCAGTCCATGGGCGCCAGCTTGGGCCATCGGGTCACGGCGGCACCAGATGGACGCGTGGAGGACGAACCGGTGCCGCCGGCAGCGAGAGACCACCTGCACGTGAAAGCCCCCTCCCCTGCCGCGAAGCATGTCCGCCTGCTCCCTGCGCGCGTGCGGGCTGCGCAAACACGGTCTGCCGCGATTCGCCGGACAAGCTGCACCCACGGTGCGGCCTCGGGCATGCTGCCCGGGGCCTCCGCCTTGAGGTACTGTCCGGCGGGTCTTCCGGGCGTGCGTCGAGTTTCCCGCCGAGCCCAACTCGATCTATGAAGGGGCGGACGCCGTTGCCCACGCCGGCCGTACGAGACGCGGTCCGACCGTGTGGTCGAGAGGATCAGGAGTCGCTCCATGCCCGATGAGATCACGCTGCGCCCGGTAACCGCCGACGATCTCGAACTGTTCGAGCGCGAGTTGAGCGGGCCGGAGGGAACCGGCCCGTATCAGTGGTTCGGCTTCAGATCACCGGCCGACCTACGCCGGCGATTCACGGAGACCGGTCTGCTCGGCCCCGATGGCGGCGTGCTCTGCGTCGCTGAGGCGGGCAAGACGGTGGGCCGGGTCGAGTGGTTCGCGAGCACCTGGGGACGGCCCGCCACGTCTACCTGCTGGAGTCTGGCGATCGGCCTGGTGCCCTCCGCGCGGGGCCGCGGCATAGGCACCCGGGCCCAGCGACTGCTGGCCGGGTACCTCTTCGACCACACCAGGGTCGAACGGCTCCAAGCCTGGACGGACTGCGCCAACCTCGCCGAGCAACGTGCCTTGGAGAAGGCGGGCTTCGTCAGGGAGGGCGTGCTGCGCTCCGCGCAGTGGCGCGGCGGCCAGTGGCACGACCAGGTGATCTTCTCCATGCTCCGCGCGGAGCGTCCGGCGGCGAGCCGGGACGGCGATCGACCCGGCCCTTCACCGCGCGCCTGACCGAACTGTCCCGCGGCCCCACCGGGCAGCCCCCGCCAGTCGCTTGCACTGCGGTCTCGGGCGTCCCCTCGCTTGCCGCCGGCATGCCGGCAACGTTGATGCGGTGCACGGGGGGGCTTTGCGTAACTGCACGTCACGCGCTGGAAGCGGTACGGGCAGAGGCGTACGGCGTCGCTCGCCAACACCAGGCTCGGAGCCGGGCCTGAGCCGGCGCGACACAGCGAGCTGCCGGCCTTCCCTGCGGGGCCTGTGGGTGATTTCCAGGGTGTGACCGTCATCGAGGCGAGGTGCCCTGTCAGTGCCGTCTCTTACGCTCCGCTGTTGAACATGCAGTTCGAATGGAGAGGGGACGCGGATGGGTGGCAACGCATGGACGCACACGGGTCCGTATCAGCGTGATCTGGCGGCCGCGTTCCGGCAGGAGCAGGAAGACGAGCTGGCGCGGGACAACCACGGCTTCGAGGGCCGGTCCGTCGAGGAACTGTGGCGCGACCCGGAGTGGCACGAGTACATCTTCACCGGCGGCACGGGCTCCGTGCTGGACTTCCCTCTCATGATCGAGGCCGCGGACACCGAAGACGGTCCGTTCATGCGGCCGCTGACCGACGACGAGGTGCGAGCGTGGGCTCCACACGGCCGGCCCACCTACGAGGAGTGGGACGCCGCGCTCGACTCCGAGCAGCTGGACTTCCCACGCCGCGCCCGGGGCAACTGCAGAGTGCTCTACCGCGACGGCAGGCCCGCGCAGATCGCCTACTGGGGGGTCACCGCCGACTAGGGGGGCCGGTACCGCCCCTGTCCCGGGGTTCGGGCCCACATCGCTTCGCCGGGCTCACCAGGAGTGATGCATCAAAATCCTGTCCACGCCACACCTACAGCCCCGGCATGGGGCCGCTCCGGACGGCACGTGCCTGCACAGACGCGAAGACCCCGGCCTCAGCGTTTCCGCTGGTGACGGGGTCTTTGGGCACCTAATCCAAGGTGCCCCCGGCAGGATTCGAACCTGCGCACACGGCTCCGGAGGGAGCTTGACTACCAGGCATTGTCGCAGGCCACAGCTCTATAGATGGCTGTCTGACGAGTATGGGTCCACGCCTCGTCCACAGCTCGTAGCATGCGCATGAGTTGCTGGCACGGTGGCACAACTGCTTGGTCTCCTGCTCGGAAACGGCGAGGCTGTGCCGGCAGTCAGGACGCGGTCCGGGGCGAACCTGCGGCCAGGAGGCAGTGGATGCCGGAACGCGGTCAGGAAGCCGCGAGCGAGTGGCGTCGCAAGGGATGCGCGAGTGTCAGTGGGGTGTTCTACAGTCGGCTTCGTGGATGACTTCTTTGACGTCTTTGCAGCTCAGGCGCAGCGCAACGGTCTGGAACAAACGGTCCTCAAGTTTCAAAAGCGGTTCGACCAGGACGAAATCGACAATTACGTCCGGGAGTACCAGAAGCGTGCCGAGTCCGTCAGAGTCGGCTATCCTCCCAAGATTCTCGCCGCGCCGGGGATGAAGCCCTGGTACCCAGGTCCTTTGGCCGACGACCCCTACTGGGTGCCGTATGCCGACTTCCTGAACCAGCAGGAGGGATGGCCCAAGGATCGCTTGGGAGTACTTAACGAGGCTTCGTCGAAGATCATCGCCTTCACTAACGATCCGTCCCACGCGACGTTCCTGACGAAGGGTTTGGTCGTCGGGCACGTGCAGTCCGGCAAGACCACCAACTACACAGCGGTGATCGCCAAGGCCGCCGACATCGGGTACCGACTGATCATCGTCCTCTCCGGCATCCACAACGGTCTGCGCCGCCAAACCCAGGAGCGCTTGGCCGAGCAGTTGCTGGCTCGCAAGGACGACGGGTGGTTCACCCTGACGTCCGTGGACTCCGACTTCGAGGAACAGACCACCAAAGCGGCCGCATATCTGCACCAGAGTGGCACCGGGGTGACCCTGTGTGTGGTGAAGAAGAACCACCTGCGGCTGCAGCGGCTGATCGATTGGCTGAGGCCGGCGGGCCAAGCCGGAAGCTTCGTCGATCTGCCGGTGCTCATCATCGACGACGAGGCCGACCAAGCGAGCGTGGACACAGCAACCATCAACCCGCTAATCCGCCAGTTGATCAACCTGTTCGACAAGCGCACCTACCTGGGCTACACCGCCACGCCGTTCGCCAATGTGCTCATCGACCCGTCAGCCGAGGACCTGTATCCCGAGACGTTCATCCTCAGCCTGCCCCAGCCCGACGGTTACTTCGGGGCTGAAAAGATTTTCGGGCGGGAAGCGGTGGAGGGCGAGGCGACCGGCAGCGATCTCGACGGCCACGACATGGTCCGGATCGTCCCTGACAAGACGGTCAACCTGCTGCGTCCCAGTCGCAGGGCCGACACGCCCGACTTTGCACCGACTCTGACGAAGGAGCTGACTGCGGCGGTCCGGTATTTCTGGATGGCGACCGCGGCACGCCGATGCCGCGGCGACTACGAGCATTCCACCATGCTCGTGCACCCCAGCATGCAGACGGTCGTGCACGAGGCTTACCGTGCACCGCTGTTGCAGATGCAGCGATCCATGGTCGACGCTCTGGAGACGTGCGACGAAGAGGTACTGAAGCAGTTGCGGTGGCAGTGGGAGGAAGAGAGCCGCAAAGTCCCTGCCGCACAGTTCGGCAACCGTTTCATTCCCTTCGACGACCTGCTTGAGCACCTTGCGCACATCGTGGCACAGACCGATGTGGTGCTCGACAACCATCGCAGCCGGGACCGGTTGGACTACTCCGGGGACACGGTGGTGGCCATCGCCGTGGGCGGCAACACTCTTTCGCGAGGTCTGACACTCGAGGGGCTGGTGGTCAGCTTCTTCGTCCGATCGGCCCGTACCTACGACACTCTGCTGCAGATGGGCCGCTGGTTCGGGTTCCGCCCGGGCTATGAGGATCTGCCTCGTATCTGGATGACGAAACAGCTCAAGGAATACTTCAGACACTTGGCGACGGTCGAGCACGAAATCCGCCTGGACATCAGGCGTTATGAGGAGGAGAACATTCCGCCCAGCGAAGTGGGGGTGCGTATCCGTACGCACCCAGTGCTCAACGTGACCGCGAAGATGGGACGTGCCAGGACGGCGTACACCTCCTACGGCGGCCGACGCGTGCAGACCCGCTACTTCCGTGAAAACGACCAGGATTGGCTGGCCGACAATCTGGAAGCAGCCCGCAAACTGGTCGCCGATGCCCTGCGTGACGGTGCGAGTCTGCAGGATCGAGGCACCGGCGAGGTGCTGCTGCGCGATGTCGACGTGCGTCACGTTCTGCGCTTCGTCGACAACTACCAGGTGCACGAGGACTCGCCTGATCTGGAGCCCAGGCTGATCCGCGCGTACATCGAGAAGGAGAATCGGCGTTCGCCGCAGAGCCTGCTCAGCTGGACCGTCGCTGTCATGGGCGGACCCATCCCGGACGCCCGGCACCTGGTGGAGTTCGATGACCAGGTGCGGGTCGGCACGATCAACCGGTCCAAGTTGAACGACAGCGGTGGTGAGAAGGCCGACATCAAGACACTGATGACCAAGGAACACCGGGTTGTCGACATGGACGTGCCTGCGGCCGAGGCGCGTCGTAAATCCGAGGAGGGCTTGGTGGCGTTGCGCAACGAACACCCGGACTTCCAGGACCAAGGGCTGCTGCTGCTCTACCCGATCGCCAAGGACTCCCCGCCCGACGACGCCAACCGGGACACGCGTCGTCCGTTGGAAGCGGTCGAGCATGTCATCGGCGCCGCCTTCGTCTTTCCCGGCAACTCCAAGGACAAGGTGGCCAACCGGTACGTGCAGGTGGGCATCGATCACCAGGCGATCGACCCTGCGGAGTACGACGACGTGGCCAACGCCCTCAACGACGAGGCGGACGACGCATGAGCACAGCGGGCACGGACTGGCGGCGCGAGCTGCGCGTGACGTGGTCCATTCTGGCGGCGCAGCGGACGGTCGGCGAGCACATGACCATGGCACCGATCGGTCTTGCCCTAAAGGCAGGCGAGGTGCAGATAGGACTCGACGCGCGCGGAGATCGCCATCTGCTGCTGCCTGTTCGCAACGACAACGTCCGCGAGGACCTGCGGTCGGCACATGTGCGCCTCAAGAAGGGCGCCATTGTCCTTGAGGGTCGAACACAGCACTATGCGGATCTGGTGTGCCACCGTGCCGATCTCGGTGATCTGTTCGACGACGTGGTCAGCGAGATCGTGGAGCGCTTGGCCGAGGACGGCGGAGATCCATCGGAAACCTGTCGACGGGTCCTGGAAGCCTGGCGTGAGATGTTCGCGGGCCGCGGTGGACGGCTTACGGTCTCCGAGCAGCGCGGTCTCTTCGGAGAGCTGACCGTGCTGGAGCATCTCCTTCATGGGAACGCGTTTCTGCGGCCTACTCACATATGGACGGGTCCGGACCGCCGGCCTCACGATTTCTGTCTGGCGGACAGAAGTTGGGAGGTCAAGACGCTGGGCGCGAGCAGATCTATGGTGGAGATACATGGCCTGGACCAGCTGGCACCCCCGCCCGGTGGGTGCCTGACGCTGATCCTGGTCCGTTTGGTTGAGGACACATCGGGCACGTCCCTGCCTGAACTCGCCGAGAGGGTGGTGAACGCCGCCGAAGACTCGCGCGGCGTGATCGAACAGTTGGCCAAGGCCGGATACAGCGCGGCAGACGCGGAGCTGTACGCCACCGCACGCTACGGACGCCCGCAGTTGCTCGGGCTCACGGTCGACGCCGACTTCCCCGCCCTGACACACGCCAGTCTGCGCGGCACGCTGCCCACCAGCATCGAAGCCGTCCGCTACAGCCTGGATGTGGCCGATCAGCTGCCCGATGCCCTCGGCCACAAGGAAGTCGTGGCACAGCTGCAAGGACGGTCGGCCTCGTGAGCGATGCAAAGTGGTGGGCTCAACCGTCCGCGCCGGAGGGCGCCTCGCCCGGTGAGGGCATCCGCAAACAGCTCGGTCGACCCGACCTCGATCCGCTGCAGGTCTTGGTGCGAGAAGCCGCACAGAACACCTGGGACGCACGCCTGGGCACCCTTGAGGTCGGCTTCGACGTTGCGCTTGCCAATCCGGGCCCGTCCGGTCTGCAGCCGTGGAAGAACTTGCTTCTGCCTACGTTCGGCGACGACACGTCGCTGCGTCTGGCCACCGTGCTGAACGATCCCGCCACGGTGCTGCTGACCATCAGCGACCGCGGTACGGGCGGCCTGGGCGGCCCCCTGCGCGGCGATCGGGTCTACCACGGCAGTGCCGATTTCGTTGGCCTGGTCCGTGACATCGGCCGCACCAGTCGCCGCGAACACAGTGGGGGCACCTACGGATTCGGCAAAGGTGTGCTCTTCACCACCAGCGCGGCTGGCACCATCCTGGTGCGCACCCGATGCCGATGGCAGGACCGCGTCCAGACTCGTCTGATTGCCGTCGCCCTGGGAGACAGCTTCGACCACCAGGAGCGGTGCTACACCGGACGCCACTGGTGGGGCTGTATTGCGCCCGATGGCATCCCTGACCCACTGCTAGACGATGAGGCCGACGCCGTTGCCCATGCCCTGGGGATGCCGGCGCGCGCAGCCGACGAGTTGGGCACCGATATCGTCATAGTGGGTGCCCGACTGGGCTCCAGCGCGGCCCCGGAAGCAGACGGCCCTGAACAGCCCCGCACGATGCAAGAGGCTGCCCGGTTCATAGGCTCCACCATGCTGTGGGAACTGTGGCCCATCATGATCGACACTCCCCAAAGCCCGATCCGGATGCGTTGTCGGGTCAGCGTCGACGGACAAGATCTGCCTCTGCCCGATGCCGATCGCGTAGCCAGACTGCAGCCGTTCGTCCGCGCCTTCCACAGCACGCTCACCGACGGAGCGCCCGTGCGCAGCAGAACACCTGCTGTCGATCTCGGTCGCTTCACCGTCGAGGCCTTCATGACTCCGGTGCGTCCGCACTGGACGGACATCGCCGCCCCCACCGACGGACCGATGCACCACTGCGCCCTGATGCGGCAAGCCGGCTTGGTGGTGCAATACCGCCCCGGACCACAGCTGCCCGATTCCGACGTGTCCTACGGCGCGGTCTTCCGTACCCACGTCGACGTGGACGATGCCTTCGCAGCCGCGGAACCGCCCACCCACGACGCCTGGGTACCCAAGAACATGGAGGACGCGACCGCCAGGAAGCTGGTGCGCTCGGCGCTGCGCACAATCGACAACCGGATGCGGGAGTACGCCTGGGCCGAACCCGAGCGGGCCGCAGCCGCCGGCACCCAGCCTCCGCTGGGCGCTTTGTCCAACCGCTTCGCCTCTCTGATGCCCACCGGCACTGGATCCGGCGCCGGGCAGCGACCGCCCAGACCGAGCGGCCGGCCAGCAGGTCGAGGCGCGGACGAGCTGGTGCGCACCCTCATCCCGCCCAGGCTCGTCGAGATCGACCAAGAGTTCTTCGTCGTCACTGACATCACCGCCGCATCCACCTCGCGCCCGATCCGTATCACAGCGACCGCGTCCGTGGCCTTGGACAACGGCTCCGAGACGGACCCGCCCGCTGGTGCGGCCAGCCCGCACGTGGTGCGCTTTGAAACCCTCGACTCAGCCGAGGCACGCCCCGGTGCCGACCTCACCCTTACGGCCGAAGACCCGCGCGACTGGCGCGTAGTGGTGAACCCCGTCGATGGAGCCGCTACCCGTATTCGCATCAGCGCGCAGTACGCCCAGGTGGAGGCGTCCTGATGATCCGCGACATCATGCCCTTCGTCCGGCCGGCCGCCGAGGTGCTGGTGACCAGCCCCTGGCAACTCGACGATGACGGGGGCACCCGAGAGCTGCCGGAGCTGCTGCCGGACTGGGATCCCCAAGCCGACCTCGCGCTGCACCGTCGAGTGACGGTCCATTACCCCGAGGTTTTGGCCGCTTGCCGACTGCCGGCTGGCACGCCGCTCCTGGTGGTCGTCGACTGGCATTCCTCAGCTGCGCATCTCGCGGGAACTGCCTTCCGCCACATAGTGATCGAGCCGGATGAACTGACCGTCACGGCCAAGCTGGCCGGTGCGAACCTCGGGGGAACCCTCGTCCTCAAAACCCGTCTGGTGCTTGCCGACGACGTTGCCGACCCCGATCGAGCGAGACGCTTCAGTCCCCGCCACGCCGGGGAAATTCTGTGGGAGGAGACGGCCGAGGTTCACCTGGAGGGCGTCGCGTCACGCTTCCCGACCTCAGTGATCGACTTCAAGCTGCGCGGCTTCGACGAGGACGCTCGATGGGCCATCGACATCCCGGACGACCCGTCCGTACCGGTTGCAGGTGGCGTGCGGCTGTACCTGAACCAGTCCGACACGGAACTGGTCACTGCTGCCACTCGGGCAGCAACCCCCACGCCCTTGCAGCGTCGCCTCATCGAGGAGATGTACGACGACGTCGCACGCCAACTGGTTGAGGCCTGCCTGCGCCCAGCCTGGCGTGACGCGCTGCTCGATGCCAGCGAAGAGCCCGGAAGCCTGGCCGAAAGCCTGATCATTCTGGTCTCCAACCTCTTCGAAGGCGAGTCTCTGGAGGCCGTTGCCGCGCGCCGGGACGCCGACCCCTCCGTTTTCGCCACCGCACTTCAAGGCGCGCTGCGACGCACCCGACGGGAAACGTCATGACCCTGCTGTATCCGCGAATCACTTCCGCCGAGGCCACCGCGCTCCTGGAGGAGTACGACGCCCTGTCCCTGCAGGACCTCGAAAAGCGGGCCGGTGTGTCGCCCGGTGCCTTCTACGGCACTACCGGCGGCCACCCCGTCGACGTCGGCCACCTCGAACATCTGGCGCATGTCCTGCGGGACTGCGCACGGCGCGCCGGCTACCCCCATCTTCCCGACGACCGGAACAAGGTCCTTTTTGACCGTGCAGCCGCCAAGGCCCTGCACGCCACCATGGACATCACCCCTGCCGAGGCTGGTCAACCCGACATGTGGACCCACCTCGCCACCTGCCTCGTCCCCGACGTCGTGGCCTGGCGATTCGGGACTCGTGCTCCCAAACGCTGGATCGGCACCGGTCTGGTCCGCCACACCCTCGCCCGCCTGTGGTGGCAGGCCCATGCCCTCGCCGTCACCCGTAACGGCACCACGGACTACGGCTTGCTCGACAACCTCACCGAATCCGACCTCAACCAGATATTCGAGCGCCGGGCCATTGGCGGGACTCCACCGTTGGCCCGTGCGCTGGCCCGCGAACTAACCACACCCGGCCTTCACGGGGCCGGCGTATCCCGGCGTGAGATCGTCAGGGACACCGCTAAGCGCCTGCGCCGCCTGCTGCCGTACACCTCCTTCACCTCCCTGGACGAAGCGGCCATCCAACGCCGCGTGGGCAGCCTCGTCTCCGAGTCCATTAAAGCCCTCAAGGATCAAACACCACGAAAACCTTGAACACTGTCTTCCGCTCCGTGTTCTCAGCCCGGCCCGAGCCCGCTTGGTCGCCACGCCACCTTGTCGTGGCTGCACTGTGCTCCGGATCGGAGAACTACACGCCGCCTCACATGGGCTCCTGTTTCGTGGGGTTGTGCAGGACTTGGTGGCGCCTTGCTTTCAGGTTCACGCGTTGCGGCCAGGAGTCAGGCCCCGCCGTTCCGCCGCCTGCTCCCGCCATCGAAAGGGCTGGTGGGCCGAAGCTGTAGCGTCGTTACCAAGTTGAGGTTGTGATGCTGTGGTGCTCCCGGATCACGTCTCGGTCCAGTACGGCATCCGCCGGAAGGTGTAGTCGGCCTCCCTGTAGCGCCTTGTACGCTGGATGCCCGAAGAGGCTCGGGGCGATACACACCTCGAGACGAGTCGTCCTGATGGCTCGCCCCGCTCTCCGCGCGGACGCGGTCCTGGTCCAAGCCGTCATTGCAGGGGCCCTGTCCTTCGCGCACCTCCACGACCTCGCCGCCGCCGCGGGACAGATCGGATGGAAGGCGTGGGCCTACCCCGTTGCGCTCGCCGATCACTACCGCGCGAAGCTCATGAGTGCCATGCGGTGCGGCGAAGAGTTCGACACGGAGACTGGTCTTCCGGCTTCGATGGAAGAGAAGAAGTCGCCGTTGTCCTGGTACGACTTCGCCCTCAGGTATCTCGCAATGAAGTGGCCGCACGAGGCTCCCAATGCGCGAGACGGCATCAGCGAATCTCTGACCAGCGTGACCATGGAACTGCTCGCGGAGCGCGCAGGGCGACCGTCCGACGAGGAGATCCGCAAGGCCTTACGTAACTGGGCCTTCGTGCTGCCAGGTCCCGACATGCGGGAAGTCCCGGACAATGTCCGGAACGTCCTGCACTGGGTAGCGAAGGCTTCTCGACCGCTCGCGGACCTCGCTGAACCGGCAACGGCTCGCGCGGTGCTCGACGGGCTGAAGCTCAAGCTTGACGGCACCGCGGCAGCTGCCGAGACCGTGCGGCGGAAGCGGCGGACCCTCGTCAACGCTGCGACGCGGTCGACCTGGGGGAGCTGCGGGAGAATCCGATCACGGCGGTTCGCTGGCATAAGCCCAAGGTTTCGAACCAGGTCGATCCGCGCGTTGTGGCCAACCCTGAGCAGGCACGCAATCTCCTGGCGGCAGTGTCCTACGTGGGTGGATACCGGCGTGCTCGCGGCCGGCGTCTCGTCGGGTTGTTTGCGGCGATGTACTTCGGCGGCCTCCGGCCCGCTGAGGCGGTCGGCCTGGTCGAGACTGACCTTGTCCTCCCTGAGCAAGGCTGGGGATCGGCACTGCTCCACCGAACCCGTCCTTCGGTGGGCAAGCAGTGGACGGACTCGGGAGAGACCCACGACGACCGCGGGCTCAAGAACCGACCGGCTGAGGACGTTCGGCGTGTACCCATCCCGCCCCAGCTCGTCGCAGTGCTGCGCGAGCACCTGGCCACGTTCGGCACAGCGGATGACGGGCGGCTCTTCTTCAGCGAGAAGGGTTCGGTCGTCCCGTCCTCGACCTACTACCGCGTGTGGCAGGAGGCTCGTCTCCTGGCGCTTCCGCCGGCTGTCGCGGCCTCGCCGCTGGCGAGCAGGCCGTACGACCTTCGGCACTCGGCGCTGTCGACGTGGCTCAATGCGGGAGTGGATCCCACCGAGGTTGCCGAACGCGCCGGCAACAGCGTTGAGGTCCTACTGACTCGTTACGCGAAGTGCCTGGACGGACGGCAGGGCGTTGCCAACCGGCGTATCGAGGACCTGCTCCGCGAGTACGAGTGAGACAACCTGCATGACACGGAGGCCTCAGGCATGTCGCCTGCGGCCTCCCTCGTTTTGGCCTTACCTGCGCCGATGCCTCGTTCGGAAAGGGCGAGCTGAGTCGAGCTGCGTGTCCTGCGGTCTTGTGGCCTCGTCTCGCTTGCTGCTGGCATATCTGCAACGTCAACGCAGGAGCACAGGGGGCCTGATGGAACTGCACGTCACGCGCTGGAGGCGGTACGGGCATGATCGTCTGTACGCCAACCTGCCTGATGGCACTGCGGTGGGTTGGGCGGACGTCATGACGGGGAACGTCACGGTTTTGCGGGCCGAGTGTCGTGACGACGTGATCACCGTGCTCACGAAGCGCTTACAGAACCTCACCAAGCCGGTCCTGCCAGACAGGGCGCCGCAGGTTCAGGTACGTCCGATGCTGCCGCCTCTGACGCCGGCCGACGATCTGGCCGTCAACCCTCCCGGGCGGGCGTTGCGCGATCTGCTCGCCGAATCCGGCCCGGGGCTGATGGAGCGAGTCGTCTCACGGCTTCTGCGGCGGCCATCGGAATGGGACTCCTGGCGAAAGGGATTGGCGGGGGAGCGGCGAGTGGGAGCCGAGTTGAACCGCTTGCGGCGCCACGGCTGGCGCGTCCTGCACTCTGTTCCGTTGGCTAACAAAGTGGATATCGATCACTTATTGATCGGGCCTGGTGGAGTGTTCAGTATCAATACGAAGCATCACGACAAGAGGGCCGTATGGGTCGGGGACGATTCCGTGAAAGTCGATCACGGGAAACCGGCGCCCTACGCGCGTAAGAGCCGGGCGGAGGCCAAGCGGGTCGCCCGAGTGCTTGAACGCTATTGCGACTTCCCGGTACCGGTGGAGCCGGTGCTCGTTTTCGCGGGTGTCACCGAGCTGAAGGTGGTTGCGACGCAGCTCGATGTCCGGGTGTACCAGGAGCGCCATGTGTCGGCACTCGCTCCGCTCTCAGGCGTTCTCACGACTGACCAGGTGGAGCAGGTGTACAGCGTTGCTCGCCACCGTCAGGCGTGGGCTCAAGCTTGAGTTGGTGGCCGCAGTGTGGTGCCGACAGTCCTCCGGGGCGGCCGTCGGTAGCCCCTGCGGCCTGACGTTTCCATGTCCCACCTGCGGCGATACTCCAAAATTCCGTCCCCGCATCGTCCACAGACCTCGACATACACCCACTCCGGGCGGCACACGCCTGCACATACGCGAAGGCTCCGGCCTCAGCGTTTCCGCTGGTGACGGGCTCTTTGGGTGCCTCAGCTGGGTGCCCCCGGCAACATTCGAACCTGCGCACACGGGTTCCGGAGTGATTGTGCCGATCACACCTGACAACCGTTTGACCTGCGGCATGGCAGATTAGGTGGTGGTAGCGACGCAGGCTGTGTCGCAGGTATAACGCATGCGCCCGGGGAGCGCGGCCGAGGTCTCTTGAGCTATGCACCCACGATGCTCCCACGTCCACCCTTCAACTCTGAGCGCGCATCGACTGACGTACCTGGAACCCATCACCGCCGATCTCATGACGCCGGCACCCGCTGGACGGGAAGATGAGCCATGGAGACAGTCGTCAGGGTCATCGTGGGGTTGAAGGTCGCCGGCCTGGTGCTTTTCGCCGTCGTGTTGGTCACCAGCATTGCCTACACCATCGCCGTCGGTCCTGAGGATCCCGAGTCGACCCACGGCTCTACGGCCGTTTGCAAGGACGGCACGGTCCTTGAACCGCCATGGAATGTCTGTGGCGAATCACATGGCTACCTTGATCACTGGACGACCGCGCCCCTGCTGCCCTCTGCAAACCCCGTCATTCCTACCGAGTCACCAGCGGCCACTCGGCTCGATACAGATGAGGACGACTGGCTCACGGCCTATTCCAACGGTTGCTCTGCTGGGACACCGGTTGTCTCTCCCTGGAATCCTTGCGGCTAGCGCTAAGCACCCGTACCCGCCGATAGGTGCATGCGTTAAGTGGACTAGCAACACGGCTCCGGTGGCGGGCGGTGAGGTTCAACAGGCGTAGTCGGGCGTAGCTGTACAACGTCGCTGGGGCGCTCGGCGAGGGTTCGACCAAGCCGGGGTGTATGGGCATTGTCTCCCCTCATCGGTACGATCTGCCCTCTATATGAGCCTTGGGGGGCGCATGAAGCGAGCTGGCCTTCTATCTGCGGGGGCGTTGGCGGCGCTGCTCGGTGCTGTCGCGTGCAGCGCTTCGTCGCCGCAAGACACCTACTGGGATGGGTACGCACAGGGCGAAACCATCGATACCGCCCCAGACCCGGACCCGGATTGCGGCAAGGGAATCGATCCGAAAGATGTCGCGGCATACTCAAACGCGTGTGCGTCGTGGCCAAAGGACTCCGATGCTGAGTGCGGTGCGATGCTGCCCGATGACGTTGACTCGGTCGTATGGATGGCCGGTTGTAGCGACGGAGCTCAAGGCACGCCAAACCATTCGGCATACGGCCCGCGCCCCAAGTAGGTCACACGGGGGGACGATCCAACCGGTCAGGCGCGGCGGCGCCGGCGTCGGCGACCGCCGTGCGGTGCGAGGTGTTGTAGGCGTCAGTGACGGCGTCGAACCCTATCGAGAGGTTGCCGAGCGCGCCGGCAACAGCGTTGAGGTCCTGCTGACCCACTACGCGAAGTGCCTCGACGGACGCCAGGACGTTGCCAACCGGCGTATCGAGGATCTGCTCCGCGAGTACGAGTGACGGTCACCTGACCGTGTCCGGGGCCCCTGACATCCTGTCCAGGGGCCTCGTTGGTTGTTGAGGAGGCTGCTCTTGCGTCGTGTATGACGCTACGGCTCGCCTAATGGTCGGATCCCACGGTGGATGAACGCTTGTCTGTGAGCGTCGCCTCTCGTGACCACTTCCCCGGTTGTTGCCCGGCCAAAGTTGATCGAGCGGCGGGTGGTGGCTCGAGCGTGCGGGGATGGTGGCCGGCGGAGGCAGTGGGAGTTGCCAGGTCACAACTGGGTGACTGTCTTCACTGATTCCTTACATCGGATGCACCGGCGTAGGTAGTTTCGCCCCTCACGTACTTCAACAGGGGGGACCTGTGAGCTACTACCAGCCTCAACCGCCGCCGTTTCCGCCTCCGCCCGGACCGCCGGCCGCCCGTCCCGCACCCAAGTGGGCCCGTAAGCGTTTCGTACTGCCCGCGCTGGGCCTCGCGTTCATCATCGGTCTGGGCGCTGGCGCCGACGGTCAGAAGTCGAACGCGGCGAAGACGGTGGCTAACGACAAGGCGCGGCCGACGGCCACGGTCACCGCGACAGCCACGGCTACGGAGACCGCGAAGCCGAAGCCCGCGCCGACAGTGACGAAGACGGTCAAGGTCAAGGTGAAGGTGACCGTCACCGCGCACGCCGCTGCCGCGGGGTCGGGAACGGGCGGCAGTTCGACGTCTGGCGGATCGTCGTCCAGCGGCGGGTCCAGCTCGTCGGGTGGCTCCAGCTCTGCGGGTGGCGGTGCGACGGCCCTGTGCAACGACGGTACGTACTCGTACGCCGCTCATCATCAGGGGGCCTGCTCGCACCACGGGGGCGTGGCCGTCTTCTATCGATAGCCGACGCCTCAGGCTGGTGCACCAGCCGATGGCGTGAGTCTGGGACCGGCCGCCCGATTGGATTGGGGGCCGGTTCGCGCTTCTCCAGGGCCTCTGGGCCCGCACGGCGTGTTCGGACGCACGACCACCCCGTTCCGATATCAGCTGGGCTGGGCAGACGGTGCGGCAGGAGCGGCTGTGGCGATCAGGCTTGGCCTTGCAAAGGGTCGAGGGTCAAGGTCGGTCGTCGTTCTTGCGGGCCTCACCTGCGGCGATGCCCCAAGATCCCGTCCACGCCTCGTCCACAGACCCCGGCATACGCCCGCTCCGGGCCGCACACGCCTGCACATATGCGAAGACCCCGGCCTCAGCGTTTCCGCTGGTGGCGGGGTCTTTGGGCACCTCAGATCCGGTTTGCCTCTCTCGATCGGGATCTCCGCGGCAAACACTCACGACAGCCTGGGACTTGAACCGCTGGTGCGGGGCATACCGCCAATCCGCTCCCGTCGTGGCCCCCGACGGCGCCGTCCCGCCGAGCTCCATGCCGACAAGGGATACGACTACGACTACCTGCGTCAATGGCTCCGCAGCCGCAGCATCACGCCTCGGATTGCCCGCAAGGGCGTCGACTCCTCGGCCAGGCTCGGCCGACACCGCTGGACCGTCGAACGGACGGTGAGCTGGCTCGGCGGCGTCCGCAGAATCCACTGCCGCTACGAACGCAAGGCCGATCACTTCCTGGCCTTCGCGGGCATCGCGGCAATGCGTATCTGCTACGGCCGTCTGACCAGGGAGCGCACTGCTCGCTAGCATCGCCCCTCATGATCGCAGTGGTCGTCACCATCGGGCTGGCGTTCGTCGGCTATGTCGTCACCTACCTCAACGGCTTGCGTTTGTCGCAGCGTCAGGAACGTCTTGCTCGCGTAAATCGCCAGCTCAGCGACTTCTATGGGCCCCTGTTCGCCCTCACGGAAGCAAACAGCCGCACGTTCAGCGCGTTCGTGGAACGTCACGCTCGCCCTGGCGGAAAGTCGCCGTTCGCTCATGAGCCCCCGCCCACTCCTGAAGAGCTCACCGAGTGGCGGCTGTGGGTCACTACCGTCTTTCTTCCGAATATCCAGGCCATGCGCGACCTGGTCATCAAACACGCGGACCTGTTGAGTGAACCAGAGATGCCGCCGCTTCTACTCCACCTGTGTGCGCATGTGTCTGGCTATGAGATCACAGCCGCCCGATGGGCGCGGGGACACCACGACCAGCACCTGTCGCTGGTGTCGTTCCCCAGCGAGGAGCTCGCGGCCTACGCGCGCCAGGGCTTCTCCTCGCTGAAGAACGAGCAGGCCCGCCTGTTGGGGCAATGGCAGCGGACCTGACCAATTAAAACGACCTCTAAAGACGGACGGCTCTTCACGAACGAGCGGGGCGGTCTGGTGGGCAGCAGCACGTACTGGCGGGTCTGGCGGGATGCTCGTGAGTACGCGCTCCCGCCGGAGCTCCAAGCGTCCATCCTCGGGGGACGTCCGTACGACCTGAGACACACCTGTATCACGACATGGCTGAACGCCGGCGTGCCTGTGACCGAGGTTGCTCGGAGAGTGGGTAACTCACCTGAGGTCATCCACCGCGTTTACGAAGGGTGCATCTACGGTCAGGAGGAATTGATGAACCAGAAAATCGAAAAGGAACTTGACTGGTCACCCTGATTTCTGACAGGTGGGGCGTCTTGCCCTAGACGCCCCACTATCAAGCTCCAAAGATGGTGATAGGTACCGTCGTGTCATCGACAATGGTCCATCCGGAATTCATTTCGATGCGCGGGTCGAGCTGAATGCTACGCATCGGAGTCTCGGAGAGTTCGCGCTCACTCCTTTCACGTCTGGGGCGAAGGTTCAGGAGTACCGCGTCAAAGGCTTCCCCGATGGCATCCGACACTCGCTTGCTGTCATCGACGGCGGGGAAGGTGAACGCCACCGAGCCGCCGTCGAGAAGCATGTGGAGCAGTAGCTGTCTGGCATTGCGGTTCAGATAGCTGTCTCGCCACAGCGAGGATGGGCGCGTCTCTCGGGTGCGTAGGTGATAGGTTGCTTTCCACAAAAGGCCGGTTTGACCACTGATTGGATCCCCTGCCGTGGGCGCAGTAGCGTAAGGACGAACCGTGTACGAGAGGCGGAACAGAACGTCGTACTGGCGGTCGGCGTGCTGGATGAGCCTCTGGGCTGTTTCGTGTTCTTCACGGACCCACGCCGCGACAACAGGATCAGCAAGATTAGGGTCTGGGTAGAACTCTCGATTGTATGATGCGTAAGCGGAGAACGCCCCCTTTTCTAGATCTCGCAGCGTTTGCTCAAGGCGGTTGAGGTCATCGCTGTGGGGGCGACGCAGATGCCCTAGGCGGTGGCGTATCGCCAGTAGCTCTGAGGTGCGAGCCATAAGGATTTCCTTGTTCATCAGCGACGGTTCCACCAGGGGCCAGTTAGCCTCAAGCAGCGGGAAGAGCTTTCCGACATCCAGGTAGCTCAACGGGTCTTCCCAGTCCGCGGTAGCCATATATTTAAGAGACTCGTCTCTTTGCTGTCTAGTTGTCGCGCTCTGGCCGATATGGTTCACCCATTCGACGCCGTGAAATGATCGGAGTTCTACGTAAAGAAGAGACCGTAGATAAGTCTCCAGCTGCCACCAGCGCGAGTACAAGGCGAGGGTTTCCTCCGGCATTCCGCTCGCATACAGCGCCTGATCGATGGCTGCTTTCGTACTAAAAGAAAATCGCTGCCACGTACTGCGGGCCCGCATCTGTCTTCATCCTCCTTGCTCAGGGCTTGGACTGGGGCGAGGCTAGCCCTCTGTCTGTCCGTCGCGCCCTGGGTTTTGGGGGAGAGGTCGCGTCAGTGCACACCGGTCAGCGCGGGTCCGCGGGTCGTCGGCGGTCGACCGTCTCTATCGCAGGTCTATCGCGATCAGTGCGCAGTAACGACAAAGAGCGGGATCCAGTGAGACTGGTTCCCGCTCTTCATGCTTGGCATCTGCGCTGGTCAACCGCATCATCGTGCTGGTTGAGGCGAAGTGCCCCCGGCAGGATTCGAACCTGCGCACACGGCTCCGGAGGCCGTTGCTCTATCCCCTGAGCTACGGGGGCGTGTCGGGCGCTGAGCTCTCGCTTGCGGCGACGGGTAGAACATTAGCAGGTCCGGCGGGGTGATCAGGAACCCGTTTCCCCGGGTCGGGGTCGGCGGGTCCCCTGTACGGGGTGGAAGTGGGGAAAACCCGGACGCGGTGGCCGGTCCCGACCTACTCTCGACGTGTGCCAGGCGCTTCGGGTCGGGTGCTTGTTGTGGACGACAACAAGGTCATCCGGCAGCTGATCAGGGTCAACCTCGAACTGGAAGGGCTAGAGGTCGTGACCGCGGCCGATGGTGCCGAGTGTCTGGACGTGGTGCACGAGGTGCGGCCCGACGTCGTGACGCTCGATGTCGTCATGCCCCGTCTCGACGGCCTCCGCACCGCCGCCCGCCTCCGGGCCGATCCCCGTACGCATCACCTGCCCCTCGCCATCATCAGTGCGTGTTCGCAGTACGAGGTCGAGACCGGCCTCGACGTCGGCGTGGACGCCTTCCTCGCCAAGCCCTTCGAGCCCGCCGAGCTGGTACGGCTCGTGAAGCAGCTCATGGAGCGGCGGATCGGGCCTGGGGGGCATCAAAGTCATGAGGGCCAGGAGGGCCAGGAGAGCCATGAGGGCTTTGGGGGGTCCAGGCTGCCTCGACTGCCCGGGACGCCTGGGCCTTCCGGGGGACATCGCGGGGGTGCAGGTCCCGGTGGGGGAGGCGCCGGTGGCGGACGTCCCGGGGGCGGAGAGCAGGGAGGGGGTGGTGAAGGAGAGGTCGATCGTGATGGGGGCTCTCCTGCTCATGAAGCCGCTTCCGTTCCCGACGCCCCCTCCGCCCAGCCAACTGCTTCCGCTTCCGTTCCCAGCACCCCCTCCGCTCAGCCATCTGCATCCGCTTCCGGCATCCCCTCCGCCCAGGAAGCCCCCTCCGTTCCCGACGCCCCGTCCGCCCAGGGAACTGCTTCCGCTTCCATTACCGGCATCCCCTCCCCTCAGGCAGCCGTACCCCCTCCCGGCATCCCCTCCCCTCAGGCAGCCGTACCCCCTCCCGGCACCCCCTCCCCCCAGCCAGCCGCACCCCCCTCCGACACCCCCTCCCCTCAAACAGCCGCACCCCCTCCCGGCACCCCCTCCCACCAAGCCCCCGCACCCCCTCCCCCCGCCCCCTCCCCTCGCGCAGCCTCCTACGTTCACCGAGGTGTTCCCGCTCACCCAGTCACCCCGCCCTCCGGGTCCGGCGAGGGTTCCGGGGTGCTCGACGGGCGTGGCTTGCTGGGGGGTGGGCTCTCCGAGGTCGGTGGGGTCGGGTAGGGATAACCGGCTCGCCTGCCCACCCCCCTCCTCCCCTACGCTTGTCCCGTGACCCCCGTCGAGCTCTCCCGCACCGTGCTGCGCGCGGTGCGTCGTGCTGTCGATGACGGGGAGCTGAGTGTGACCGTGCCCGAGCGGGCCGTGGTGACCGAGCCGGGACCCGGGGGGTGCGGGGACTTCGCCACCACCATCGCGCTCCAGCTCGCCCGGCCGGCCGGGCAGCCGGCGCTGCGGGTCGCCGAGATCCTGCGTACCCGCCTCGCCGAGGCCGAGGGCGTCCGGGACGTCGTCGTCACCGGGCCCGGGTTCCTCAACATCAGCCTCGCCGAAGAGGTCGATCCCGTCGCCGGGCTGGTCCGGGAGATCCGCGAGAAGGGCACCCGGTACGGCTACGGGGACGCCCTCGCCGGACAGGTCGTCGCGCTCCGCGTGCCGTACGAGGTGCGGGCCGAGGTCGTCGCCGACGCCGTCGTACGGCTTGTCGCCACCCAGGGCGGACGCGCCACCGTCGAGCACGGCGAGCCCGTCAACCTTCGGCCCGTTCCCGCGCCGGAGGACCCCGCCCCGCTCGGCCCCGACGCCGCCCGGTGGGCCCTCCTTCACCCCGCCCCGCACGACCGGCCCCGGATCACCGCCGATCACCTGATCCAGCGGGAGAGCAATCCGCTGTTCCGCGTGCGGTACGCCCACGCCCGCATCCGTGCCCTCAGCCGTAACGCCGCCCGCCTCGGCTTCTTTGCCGAGCCCGGCCCGGTCGGACTCGGCGACCGTTGCGGTGCCGGGCCGTCCGGCATCCGTGCACCGGGTGCCGCTCGCCCTCCGGGGGTTTCCGCCCAGGCTGCCGTCGACTACTTCGGCACCTCCGCCGACGCCGGTGGCCGCAGCCTCCTCGGGACCCTCGCACACGCCGACGCCGCCCCGCTGACCCACCCCGCGAACACCGGCGCCGGCCCCTTGGCCCCTCCCGCGCCCCCCACCCTCGCCGACCCCGTCCCGCTCGGCCCCCGCGCAAGCAACCCCCTCGTCGCCGAAGGCGTCCCCACCCCTCTGCTCACCCCGCTGGCCGCCCACCCCCGCGTCCTCGCCGTGGCCGCCACCCGTCGTGCCCCGGACCGGCTTGCCCGGCATCTCGTCACCGTCGCCGATGCCGTGCTGCCCCTGCTGCCCTGCGTGCTTCCCGTCGGCGAGGAGAAACCCTCGGCCGCCCACCGCGCCCGGCTGGCCCTCGCCGAAGCTGCCGGGACGGTGCTGGCCGGTGGCCTGTCCCTGCTCGGCATCGACGCACCCGAACACCTCTGAGGCGCGCGTCCGGATGCGCTCCCAAGAGAGACAGAGAGTCTGAGAGTCACGTCATGAGCCGTTCCGCCCATCCCGCCGGGCCCCGCCACGCCGACGTCCTGCCCGAGGGGCACTACTCCGCGCCGCCCGCCGACCTCAACGTCCTGGACCAGAAGGTGTGGGCCCAGACCGTCACGCGCGGCGACGACGGCGTGGTCGCCGTCGGCGGGATTCCGGTCAGCCGGCTCGCCGAGGAGTTCGGCACCCCCGCCTACGTCCTCGACGAGGCCGACTTCCGGTCCCGCGCGCGTGCCTGGCGCACCGCGTTCGGGCCGGACGCCGACGTCTTCTACGCCGGTAAGGCCTTCCTCTCCCGAGCCGTCGTGCGGTGGCTGAACGAGGAGGGCCTCAACCTGGACGTCTGCTCCGGGGGCGAGCTGGCCACCGCGCTGTCCGCCGGGATGCCCGCCGAGCGCATCGCCTTCCACGGCAACAACAAGTCCGTCGCGGAGATCACCCGGGCCGTCGAGGCCGGTGTGGGGCGGATCGTGCTCGACTCCTTCCAGGAGATCGTGCGGGTCGCCCACATCGCCCAGGAGCTGGGCACCCGCCAGCGCGTCCAGATCCGGATCACCGTGGGCGTGGAGGCGCACACCCACGAGTTCATCGCCACCGCCCACGAGGACCAGAAGTTCGGGATCCCGCTGGCCGGCGGGCAGGCCGCCGAGGCCGTGCGACGGGCCCTTCAGCTCGACGGGCTGGAACTGATCGGGATCCACTCCCACATCGGGTCGCAGATCTTCGACATGTCGGGCTTCGAGGTCGCCGCCCACCGGGTCGTCGGGCTGCTGAAGGACATCAGGGACGAGCACGGGGTCGAGCTGCCGGAGATCGACCTGGGGGGCGGGCTCGGGATCGCCTACACCAGTGACGACGATCCCCGCGAGCCGCACGAGATCGCCAAGGCGCTCACCGAGATCGTCACGCGGGAGTGCGAGGCCGCCCGGCTGCGCACGCCCCGGATCTCCGTCGAGCCCGGGCGCGCCATCGTCGGCCCCACCGCCTTCACGCTGTACGAGGTCGGCACGGTCAAGGCGCTCGACGGGCTGCGCACGTACGTCTCCGTCGACGGCGGCATGTCGGACAACATCCGCACCGCGCTGTACGACGCCGAGTACAGCGTCGCCCTCGTGTCCCGCGCGTCCGACGCCGAGCCGATGCTCGCCCGGGTGGTCGGCAAGCACTGCGAGAGCGGGGACATCGTGGTCAAGGACGCCTTCCTGCCCTCGGACCTGGCGCCGGGCGACCTGATCGCCGTACCGGCCACGGGCGCGTACTGCCGGTCCATGGCCAGCAACTACAACCACGTGCTGCGGCCGCCCGTCGTCGCCGTGCGGGACGGCGAGGCGCGGGTGATCGTCCGCCGGGAGACGGAGGAGGACCTCCTGCGTCTCGACGTCGGGTGATCCGGCCGGCCGCCCCGGAGAAGGGGCCGGAAGATCTGCGGTCTCCCGGTCCCGTACAAATGAAATAGATGTCTCACGATCCGGACGAAGGGTAGAAACTCCCGTCCGGTGAGTGAGACTGGTCCAACCGTAGACGGTGAGAGGAAACGAGGTCGGATGATGCGTACGCGTCCGCTGAAGGTGGCGCTGCTGGGCTGTGGAGTGGTCGGCTCAGAGGTGGCGCGCATCATGACGACGCACGCCGACGACCTCGCCGCCAGGATCGGGGCGCCCGTGGAGCTCGCGGGCGTGGCCGTACGGCGGCCCGCCAAGGTGCGTGAGGGCATCGACCCCTCCCTCGTCACCACCGACGCCACCGCCCTCGTCAAACGCGGCGACATCGACGTCGTGGTCGAGGTCATCGGCGGGATCGAGCCCGCCCGGTCCCTCATCACCACCGCCTTCGAGCACGGCGCCTCCGTCGTCTCCGCCAACAAGGCCCTGCTCGCCCAGGACGGGGCCGCCCTGCACGCCGCCGCCGAGACGCACGGCCGCGACCTCTACTACGAGGCCGCCGTCGCCGGCGCCATCCCGCTGATCCGGCCGCTGCGCGAATCGCTCGCCGGTGACAAGGTCAACCGTGTGCTCGGCATCGTCAACGGCACCACCAACTTCATCCTCGACAAGATGGACTCGACCGGCGCCGGTTACCAGGAGGCCCTGGACGAGGCCACCGCGCTGGGGTACGCCGAGGCCGACCCGACCGCGGACGTCGAGGGCTTCGACGCCGCCGCCAAGGCCGCCATCCTGGCCGGGATCGCCTTCCACACGCGCGTACGCCTCGACGACGTCCACCGCGAGGGCATGACCGAGGTCACGGCCGCCGACTTCCGCTCCGCCAAGGAGATGGGCTGCACCATCAAGCTGCTCGCCATCTGCGAGCGCTCCGCGGACGGCACGGCCGTCACCGCGCGCGTGCACCCCGCGATGATCCCGCTCAGCCACCCGCTCGCCTCGGTGCGCGGCGCGTACAACGCCGTCTTCGTGGAGAGCGACGCCGCTGGGCAGCTGATGTTCTACGGCCCGGGCGCCGGCGGTTCGCCCACCGCCTCGGCCGTGCTCGGTGACCTGGTCGCCGTCTGCCGCAACCGGCTGAACGGCGCCACCGGGCCGGGTGAGTCGGCGTACGCCGACCTGACCGTCTCCCCGATGGGCGAGGTCGCCACCCGGTACCACATCAGCCTCGACGTGGCCGACAAACCGGGCGTGCTCGCCCAGGTCGCCACCGTCTTCGCCGAGCACGGCGTGTCGATCGACACCGTTCGGCAGCAGGGCAGGAATCCAAGCAGCGCCGACGCAGTCGCCATCGAACAGGGTGGCGGCGGGCGACGGGAGGGCGGCGAGGCCTCCCTCGTCGTCGTCACCCACCGGGCCTTCGACGCCTCCCTCTCCGGGACCGTCGAGGCACTGCGCAAGCTCGACACCGTGCGGGGTGTCGCCAGCATCATGCGGGTTGAAGGAGAGTAACCAGCAATGACCCACCAGTGGCGCGGAATCATCGAGGAGTACCGGGACAGGCTGCCGGTATCCGACACCACGCCGGTCGTGACGCTCCGTGAGGGCGGCACGCCCCTCGTGCCCGCGCAGGTGCTCTCCGAGCGCACGGGCTGCGAGGTCCACCTGAAGGTGGAGGGGGCCAACCCCACCGGGTCCTTCAAGGACCGCGGTATGACCATGGCCATCAGCAAGGCCAAGGAGGAGGGGGCGAAGGCCGTCATCTGCGCCTCCACGGGCAACACGTCCGCCTCCGCCGCCGCGTACGCCGTGCGGGCCGGGATGGTCTCCGCCGTGCTCGTGCCGCAGGGCAAGATCGCCCTCGGCAAGATGGGCCAGGCCCTCGTGCACGGCGCGAAGATCCTCCAGGTCGACGGCAACTTCGACGACTGCCTCACCCTGGCGCGCGCGCTGAGCGACAACTACCCCGTGGCGCTGGTGAATTCGGTCAACCCGGTGCGCATCGAGGGTCAGAAGACGGCCGCCTTCGAGATCGTGGACATGCTCGGCGACGCGCCCGACATCCACGTCCTGCCGGTCGGCAACGCGGGCAACATCACGGCCTACTGGAAGGGTTACAAGGAGTACGCCGCCGACGGCGTCTCCCGCGGGACCCCCCGTATGTGGGGCTTCCAGGCCTCCGGCAGCGCCCCGATCGTGCGGGGCGAGGTCGTCAAGGACCCGTCGACCATCGCCACCGCCATCCGCATCGGCAACCCGGCGTCCTGGAGTTACGCGCTGGCCGCCCGGGACGAGTCCGGCGGTGCCATCGACGAGGTGACGGACCGTGAGATCCTGCGCGCCTACCGCCTGTTGGCCGCGCAGGAGGGTGTCTTCGTGGAGCCCGCCTCCGCCGCCTCCGTGGCCGGTCTGCTCAAGGCCGCCGAGCAGGGCAAGGTGGACCCGGGCCAGCGCATCGTGTGCACCGTCACCGGCAACGGTCTGAAGGACCCCGACTGGGCCGTCGCCGGCGCTCCGCAGCCGGTCACCGTCCCGGTCGACGCGGCCACCGCGGCCGAGCGCCTCGGCCTGGCCTGAGCGCCGGAAGCCGGGGCGGGGCCGACCGGGAGCCGGGGCCGACAGGAGGCCGGAGCCTGAGTCGGGGCCGGCTCCCGACGGGTGTCGGAGCCCGACGGGAGCCGGATCTCGAGGGCCCGGGCGCCGAGGCGCCTGGCTCCGGCCGCACCGGCCTCCCGCTCGCACCGGCGTCCGGTCCCCACCGCACCGGCGCCCGACCGCACCGGCGTCCGAGCAGAACCGCACCGGCGCCCGAGCCCGGCGCCCGGCCGCCGGTGCGGCAGGCCCGGCGCCGGCCCCGAGCGCTCCGCGCCCGGGACTTCCCCCTGACAGGGGGCACAAGGGGCTTGCGACACGCATCGTGCGCCTCCTGTGCGCCCTATGTCGCCACAGAACCTTCCTTCGATAGGCTGTACTGAACCCCGCCCGTGGCACATGCCCCCCGCACACGGGCGACGCCGCGCCCGCCGTGCGGCCCGAGGGTCTCCCGTACGTATCGAATGTCTTCGACAGTCACGCAGCTCAAGGAGAGTCAACGAGCGATGGCCGGTCCAGCGTTCCGCGCCGCCGCCGTCCGGGTGCGCGTTCCCGCCACCAGCGCCAACCTCGGTCCGGGCTTCGACGCCCTGGGCCTCGCGCTGGGGCTGTACGACGACGTGGTCGTCCGGGTGGCCGACTCCGGGCTGCACATCGACATCGCGGGCGAGGGCAGCGAGACCCTGCCGCGGGACGAGAGCCATCTCCTCGTCCGTTCCCTGCGCACCGCCTTCGACCTGCTGGGCGGGCAGCCCCGGGGCCTGGAGATCGTCTGCGCCAACCGCATCCCGCACGGCCGGGGCCTCGGCTCCTCCTCGGCCGCCATCTGCGCCGGCATCGTCGCCGCCCGCGCGGTGACGATAGGCGGCGAGGCCCGCCTGGACGACACCGCGCTGCTGGAGCTGGCCACCGAGATCGAGGGCCACCCGGACAACGTGGCCGCCTGTCTGCTCGGCGGCTTCACCCTGTCCTGGATGGAGGCCGGCGCCGCCCGGGCCATCAGGATGGAGCCGCACGATTCCATCGTTCCGGTGGTTTTCGTGCCCGGTAAGCCGGTCCTGACCGAGACCGCGCGCGGTCTGCTCCCGCGCTCCGTGCCGCACGTCGACGCCGCCGCCAACGCGGGCCGCGCCGCCCTGCTCGTCGAGGCCCTGACCAGGCGCCCCGAGCTGCTGCTGCCCGCCACCGAGGACCGTCTGCACCAGGAGTACCGCGCCCCGGCCATGCCGGAGAGCGCCGCGCTGGTGGAGCGGCTGCGGGCCGACGGCGTCCCGGCCGTGATCTCGGGCGCCGGGCCCACCGTCCTGGCGCTCGCCGACGGCGACAGCGCGGACAAGGTGTCCCACCTCGCTGGTGAGGGATGGGCCGCCAACCGGCTGGACCTGGACGTCCAGGGAGCGAGCGTGCTGCCGCTTGCGACCTGACACACGGTTGCCGGATTTGGAGAGGGGGAATGTTTGTTGGATCCGGTAGTGTTAACCTCAAGTCTGCACCCGACCCCACCATGGCGAGGTGCCTCGTGTCCCCGTCCGGGACAGACATTCTTCCGGGAGCCTCCCGCGCCACTCCGTGTTCCTTGCGTCGTGCCTGGGCAGTACGTCGTACGCGAGCACTGAGCGGGCCGCCGGGCACGCCTCGGAATCGGTGCTACCACGCCACGTGACACTGGGTGCCACGACTCGCGGAAGCGCCATCACCGCACATTTCTTCCGCCGCTTTGGCGGACCACCGCCCCGGCACGGTTCACAGAAGACAGGACCGTAGCCGGACAGCACAACCGGTCGCCGAGCCAGACAGGCCGACGTCCGCTCCAGGGAAGGACCCTTCGTGAGCGACACCACCGATCTGATGGGCGCACGTGTCGAGGAGACCGCTGCCGCGCCCGCCACGGACGCCTCCGCGCCTGCCACCGGTGCCGGCTCCCGGCGGCGCCGCGGTACCGGCCTCGAGGGCATGGTGCTGGCCGAGTTGCAGCAGGTCGCCTCGGGCCTCGGGATCAGGGGCACCGCGCGGATGCGCAAGAGCCAGCTGATCGAGGTCATCAAGGAGGCGCAGGCCGCCGGGGGTGCCCCCGCCGCCGCCAAGGCCGACACCGCCACCGAGACCAAGCCGAAGCGCCGGGCCACCTCCAAGGCCCGCACCGGCGAGGAGGCCGAGAAGAAGGCGGAGGCCCGGACCGAGGCCCCCGCCGAGAAGGCCGTGGCCCAGCAGCAGATCGAGATCCCCGGCCAGCCGGCGTCCGACGACGCCCCGGCCGAGCGCCGTCGCCGCCGCGCCACCGCCGAGGCGGGCAGCCCGGCCGCGGGCGGCGCCGAGACCGTCGCCGCCGAGGCCAAGGGCGAGTCCAGGACCGAGGCGCCCGCGCAGCAGCAGTCGCAGCAGGGCGAGGCCAGGGGCGACGCCGACGGCGAGGGCCGTGGCCGCCGGGACCGCCGCGAGCGCGGCCGGGACCGTGACCGCCGCAACAAGGGCGACGACCAGCAGGGCCAGGGCGGCGGCCGCCAGGACCGGCAGGACCGCCAGGACCGCCAGGACCGGCAGCAGCAGGGCCAGCAGCAGGGCGGCGGCCGTCAGGACCGCAACACCGGTCCGCAGGACGACGACGACTTCGAGGGCGGCCGGCGCGGCCGGCGCGGCCGCTACCGCGACCGCCGGGGCCGCCGTGGCCGCGACGAGATCGCCGAGCCGCAGGTCACCGAGGACGACGTCCTGATCCCGGTCGCGGGCATCCTGGACATCCTCGACAACTACGCCTTCATCCGGACCTCCGGCTACCTGCCCGGCCCGAACGACGTGTACGTCTCCCTCGCCCAGGTCCGCAAGAACGGCCTGCGCAAGGGTGACCACGTCACCGGTGCCGTCCGCCAGCCGAAGGAGGGCGAGCGCCGCGAGAAGTTCAACGCGCTGGTCCGCCTGGACTCCGTCAACGGCATGGCGCCCGAACACGGCCGTGGCCGCCCGGAGTTCAACAAGCTGACCCCGCTCTACCCGCAGGACCGGCTCCGTCTGGAGACCGACCCGGGCGTGCTCACCACCCGCATCATCGACCTGGTCTCGCCGATCGGCAAGGGCCAGCGCGGTCTGATCGTGGCCCCGCCGAAGACCGGTAAGACCATGATCATGCAGGCGATCGCCAACGCGATCACGCACAACAACCCCGAGTGCCACCTGATGGTCGTCCTCGTCGACGAGCGTCCGGAAGAGGTCACCGACATGCAGCGGTCGGTCAAGGGCGAGGTCATCTCCTCGACCTTCGACCGTCCGGCCGAGGACCACACGACCGTCGCCGAGCTGGCCATCGAGCGGGCCAAGCGCCTGGTCGAGCTGGGCCACGACGTGGTCGTGCTGCTCGACTCGATCACGCGTCTGGGCCGCGCCTACAACCTGGCCGCGCCCGCCTCCGGCCGCATCCTGTCCGGTGGTGTCGACTCGACCGCGCTGTACCCGCCGAAGCGGTTCTTCGGCGCGGCGCGCAACATCGAGGACGGCGGCTCGCTGACCATCCTGGCCACGGCCCTCGTGGACACCGGGTCCCGCATGGACGAGGTGATCTTCGAGGAGTTCAAGGGCACCGGCAACATGGAGCTCAAGCTCGACCGGAAGCTCGCCGACAAGCGCATCTTCCCGGCGGTGGACGTGGACGCGTCCGGCACCCGCAAGGAGGAGATCCTGCTCGGCAACGAGGAGCTGGCCGTCGTCTGGAAGCTCCGCCGCGTCCTGCACGCGCTGGACCAGCAGCAGGCGATCGAGCTGCTCCTCGACAAGATGAAGCAGACGAAGTCGAACGTCGAGTTCCTGATGCAGATCCAGAAGACGACTCCGGCGCCCGGCAACGGCGACTGACGGTCCCGCCGACGGCTCGTCCTTGAGGAAGCCCGCCCCCGTCCACAGCGACGGGGGCGGGCTTTCGGCATGAGGGCCGCATGCGAGATCTCTGCCACAGGGGGCACGGTGGGCGCCGGCTCCGGGGCGTGCGGTCACGGGCGCCGAATCCGCAGGTGAGCGCCGTGCCCCCGCAGCGGGTGATCACGCAGCGTGCCCGTCGCCGTACCCGGTGGGCACTGCGCGTCGTGCAACCCTGTTCCGGGTTTCCCCGTCTGACCAGGCGGAGCGACGATGGAGCGGTGACGACCGCGCCTGACCCTGACCGCAGGGGGTAACCGAACGACGAGACCTAGGAGCGACGTGGCCGCCGAGAGTACGCCTCAGCCCGCCATACCCGAGCCGGGCACGGCCTCGCGCCGCCCGGGCAAGGGCCGCCGCCGCAAGGCGCCCAGCACGGGGCGCAAGGCCCTGCACGCGGCCGCCTGGACGGCGGCCGGTGTGGTGGTGCTGGGCGGGTCCGGCGCGGGCTACCTGTACTTCAAGCTCAACGGCAACCTGCACAGCGTCGACATCAACCAGGCCCTCGGCACCGACCGGCCCTCGAAGGCCGACAACGGCTCCGAGAACATCCTGGTCCTGGGCTCGGACACCCGTTCCGGCACGAACAGGAAGCTCGGCGGCGGCACCGACGACGGCAGCGCCCGCTCCGACACGGCGATGATCGTCCACGTGTACCGGGGCCACCAGCGCGCCAGTGTGGTCTCCATCCCCCGGGACACCCTGGTGGACCGCCCCCGGTGCACCGACACCAAGGGCACCGCCCACCCCGCCGCGTCCGGCGTGATGTTCAACGAGGCGTACTCCACCGGCGGCGCGGCCTGCGCGGTCAAGACCGTCGAGTCCCTCACCGGCATCCGCATGGACCACTACCTGGAGGTCGACTTCCAGGGCTTCCAGAAGCTCATCGACGACCTCGGCGGGGTCCGGGTCACCACCACCAAGGACATCGACGACCGGCAGAGCCACCTGAGGCTCCGGGCCGGCACCCACACCCTGAACGGCGAGCAGGCGCTCGGCCTGGTCCGCACCCGGCACGGCGTGGGCGACGGCTCCGACCTGGGCCGCATCCAGCTCCAGCAGGCGTTCGTCAAGGCCCTGATCGACCAGGTCAAGCACGTCGGCGTCCTCACGAACCCGAAGAAGCTCTACGACCTCGCCGACACCGCCACCAAGGCCGTCACCACGGACTCCGACCTCGGCTCGGTCAACTCCCTGATCGACTTCGCCGGCGGCCTGAAGGGCATCGGCTCGTCCCACATGAAGATGGTGACGCTGCCGGTCCGGTACGACCCGGCCGACCCCAACCGCGTCCTCGTCGCCAAGACCAAGGCCCACCTGGTGTGGAACGCCCTGAAGAACGACAGGCCGATCCCGGAGTCGGCCACGCGGGGCACGGCCACGGGCGAGGCCGACGGCGTCGTGAGCGCCGGCCAGGGAACCGAAAACCGCGAGCCGGAATAGAACACCCGCACCCCCGGTTTTGGGGGATGGCCCCAGTCCTGGCAGACTGGTACGTCGGCTCCGGTTCACGCCTCCGCATCCCGCGGCAGCGACCCGGCGCCCTCCCGGAACCTAGGAGACACCTTGAAGCGCGACATCCACCCCGCGTACGTCGAGACGCAGGTCAGCTGCACCTGCGGCGCGTCGTTCACCACCCGCAGCACCATCGAGTCCGGCACCATCCGGGCCGAGGTCTGCTCCGAGTGCCACCCGTTCTACACGGGCAAGCAGAAGATCCTCGACACCGGTGGCCGTGTGGCCCGCTTCGAGGCCCGCTTCGGCAAGGCTGCCGCCGGCTCCAAGAAGTAGCGAGCCCCATTTCGCCGGTCCACGGTCACGCCCTCACGGGGGTGTGCCCGGGACCGGCGTTTTTGGTCGCCCGCCCTTCCCTTCACCGCAGTACAGGAGCCCAAGATGTTCGAGGCCGTCGAGGAACTCGTCGCCGAGCACGCCGACCTGGAGAAGAAGCTCGCCGATCCGTCGGTCCACGCCGACCAGGCGAACGCGCGCAAGCTGAACAAGCGCTACGCCGAGCTGACCCCGATCGTCGCCACGTACCGCTCCTGGAAGCAGAACGGCGACGACATCGAGACCGCGCGCGAGCTGGCCGCCGACGACCCCGACTTCGCCGCCGAGGTCAAGGATCTGGAGAAGCAGCGCGAGGAGCTGACCGAGAAGCTGCGCCTGCTGCTCGTCCCGCGCGACCCCAGTGACGACAAGGACGTCATCCTGGAGATCAAGGCGGGCGCCGGCGGCGACGAGTCGGCGCTGTTCGCGGGCGACCTGCTGCGCATGTACCTGCGCTACGCCGAGCGCGTCGGCTGGAAGACGGAGATCATCGACGCCACCGAGTCCGAGCTGGGCGGCTACAAGGACGTCCAGGTCGCGGTGAAGGCCCGCGGGCAGATCGAGCCCGGCCAGGGCGTGTGGGCCCGGATGAAGTACGAGGGCGGGGTGCACCGCGTGCAGCGGGTCCCGGCCACCGAGTCCCAGGGCCGTATCCACACCTCCGCCGCCGGTGTCCTCGTGACCCCCGAGGCCGAGGAGGTGGACGTGGAGATCAACCCCAACGACCTGCGCATCGACGTCTACCGGTCCTCCGGGCCGGGCGGCCAGTCCGTCAACACCACCGACTCCGCCGTGCGCATCACGCACATCCCGACCGGAGTCGTCGCCTCCTGCCAGAACGAGAAGAGCCAGTTGCAGAACAAGGAGCAGGCGATGCGTATCCTGCGCTCCAGGCTGCTCGCCATGGCGCAGGAGGAGGCGGAGAGGGAGGCCGCCGACGCCCGCCGCAGCCAGGTCCGCACCGTCGACCGCTCCGAGAAGATCCGCACCTACAACTTCCCGGAGAACCGCATCTCGGACCACCGCGTCGGCTTCAAGGCGTACAACCTGGACCAGGTCCTGGACGGCGACCTCGACGCCGTCATCCAGGCCTGTGTCGACGCCGACTCGGCGGCGAAGCTCGCCGCCGCCTGAGAGCCGTACGCACGCACGAGCACGAGTACGACACGGAGGACTCGCGTGAACCTGCTGCTCGCGGAGGTGGCCCAGGCCACCCAGCGGCTGGCCGACGCCGGCGTGCCCTCGCCGCGCACCGACGCGGAGGAGCTGGCCGCGTTCGTGCACGGCGTGAAGCGCGGCGAACTGCACTCCGTGAAGGACGCCGACTTCGACGCCCGGTACTGGGAGGTCATCGCCCGGCGCGAGCAGCGCGAGCCGCTCCAGCACATCACCGGGCGGGCCTACTTCCGGTACCTGGAGCTCCAGGTCGGGCCGGGGGTGTTCGTGCCCCGGCCGGAGACCGAGTCGGTGGTCGGCTGGGCCATAGACGCCGTGCGTGCCATGGACGTGGTCGAGCCCTGCATCGTCGACCTGTGCACCGGCTCCGGCGCCATCGCGCTCGCCCTCGCCCAGGAGGTCCCGCGTTCACGCGTGCACGCCGTGGAGCTGTCCGAGGACGCCCTGGTGTGGACCCGCAAGAACGTGGCCGGCTCCCGCGTCGACCTGCGCCAGGGCGACGCGCTGACCGCCTTCCCCGACCTCGACGGCCAGGTCGACCTGGTCATCTCCAACCCGCCGTACATCCCGCTCACCGAGTGGGAGTACGTCGCCCCGGAGGCCCGCGACTACGACCCGGAGATGGCGCTGTTCTCCGGCGAGGACGGCCTGGACCTCATCCGGGGCATCGAACGCACCGCGCACCGGCTGCTGCGCCCGGGCGGCGTCGTCGTGATCGAGCACGCCGACACCCAGGGCGGCCAGGTGCCGTGGATCTTCACCGAGGAGCGGGGCTGGGCCGACGCGGCCGATCACCCCGACCTCAACAACCGCCCGCGGTTCGCCACCGCCCGCAAGGCGCTGCCGTGAGCACCCCCCAGTTCTCAACCCCGCAGTACGTGTACGAGGAGGCCAGCTAGACATGGCACGGCGATACGACACCAACGACGCGACCGACCGTGTGACGGGTCTGCGCGAGGCCGCGTCCGCCGTCCGCCGGGGCGAGCTGGTGGTCCTGCCGACCGACACGGTGTACGGCATCGGCGCCGACGCGTTCTCCTCGGAGGCCGTCGCCGACCTGCTCGCCGCCAAGGGCCGGGGCCGCAACATGCCCACCCCCGTCCTCATCGGCTCCCCGAACACCCTCCACGGCCTCGTCACGGACTTCTCCGAGCTGGCCTGGGAACTGGTCGACGCGTTCTGGCCGGGCGCCCTGACGCTGGTCGCCAAGCACCAGCCGTCCCTCCAGTGGGACCTCGGCGACACCCGCGGCACGGTCGCCGTCCGCATGCCGCTGCACCCGGTCGCCATCGAACTGCTCACCGAGGTGGGGCCGATGGCCGTCTCCTCGGCGAACCTCACCGGCCACCCCGCGCCGGAGAACTGCGACGCCGCGCAGGAGATGCTCGGCGACTCCGTCTCCGTCTACCTCGACGGCGGCCCCACCCCGGGCAACGTGCCGTCGTCCATCGTGGACGTCTCCCGCGAGGTGCCGGTGCTGCTGCGGGCGGGCGCGCTCTCCGCGGAGGAGCTGCGCAAGGTCGTACCCGACCTTGAGGTGGCGAATTGACGGCCCCTGAAGCGGGGCGTGGCATAGGCGGCGGGGGCTACAGCGCGGAGGAGACGACCACGTTCGGGTTCCCCCGCGACACCTTCCGCATCCTCCACGTCAGCACCGGCAACGTGTGCCGCTCGCCCATCACCGAGCGGCTGACCCGCCACTTCGTCGCGGAGCGGCTCGGCGTACTCGGTGGCGGGCTGATCGTGGAGAGCGCCGGCACCTGGGGCCACGAGGGCGCGCCCATGGAGTCGCACGCGGAGACCGTGCTGGCCGAGTTCGGGGCGGACGCCTCCGGCTTCGTCGGCCGGGAGCTGCTGGACGAGCACGTGATCAGGGCGGACCTGGTGCTGACCGCCACCCGCGACCACCGGGCCCAGGTCATCTCCATGGGCCATTCGGCGGGCCTGCGCACCTTCACCCTGAAGGAGTTCACCCGCCTGGTCCGGGCGATAGATCCGGCCACCCTGCCGCCCCTGGAGGACGGCGTGGTCATGCGGGCCCGGGCGCTGGTGCGCGCGGCGGCGGCACTGCGCGGCTGGCTGCTGGCCCCGACCGCCGAGGCCGACGAGGTGTACGACCCCTACGGCGCCCCGCTCACCTTCTTCCGTTCGATCGGCGACGAGATACGGGACGCCCTGGACCCGGTGGTGACGGCGCTGACCGGAGTACCGGCGCGGACGTAGGACGCCCGGCCGCGACACCGGGCGTCCCGCACCTGCGCGGCCTACATTGGGGATACGTCACCGCCGACCGCCCCCCGGGAGCCCGCCATGTCGGTCACCCATTCCCTCGAGACCGACGCCCTGCGCCGGCAGGACCCGGCCATGGCCGAGATCCTCCTGGCCGAGCTGGAGAGGCAGTCGACCACGCTCCAGCTGATCGCGGCCGAGAACTTCTGCTCGCCGGCCGTGCTCGCCGCCCTCGGCTCCGCGCTCGCCAACAAGTACGCCGAGGGCTATCCCGGCGCCCGGCACCACGGCGGCTGCGAGCTCGTCGACGTCGCCGAACGCGCGGCCATCGACCGGGCCAAGGCCCTGTTCGGCGCCGAGCACGCCAACGTCCAGTCCCACTCCGGCTCCTCGGCCGTCCTGGCCGCCTACGCGGCCCTGCTGCGCCCCGGCGACACCGTCCTCGCCCTCGGCCTGCCCTACGGCGGCCACCTCACCCACGGCTCGCCCGCGAACTTCTCGGGCCGCTGGTTCGACTTCGTCGGCTACGGCGTCGACGCCGAGACCGGGCTGATCGACCACGACCAGGTGCGCCACCTCGCCCGCAACCACCGGCCCAAGGCGATCGTGTGCGGCTCCATCGCCTACCCCCGGCACCTGGACTACGCCTTCTTCCGCGAGGTCGCCGACGAGGTCGGGGCGTATCTGATCGCCGACGCGGCGCATCCGATCGGCCTGGTCGCCGGGGGAGCGGCGCCGAACCCGGTGCCGTACGCGGACATCGTGTGCGCGACCACCCACAAGGTGCTGCGCGGCCCGCGCGGAGGGATGATCCTGTGCGGCGCCGAGCTGGCCGAGCGCGTGGACCGGGCCGTCTTCCCCTTCACCCAGAGCGGCGCCCAGATGCACACCATCGCCGCCAAGGCCGTCGCGTTCGGCGAGGCGGCGACCCCGGAGTTCGCCGTGTACGCCCACCAGGTGGTCGCCAACGCGCGCGTGCTGGCCGGTCATCTGGCCGCGGAGGGCCTGGCCGTCACCACCGGCGGCACGGACACCCACCTCATCACCGCCGACACCGCCCCGCTCGGGGTGGACGGCCGTACCGCGCGCGGCCGGCTGCTGGCGGCGGGCCTGGTGCTGGACTGCTGCGCGCTGCCGCACGGCGACGGCCGCGGGCTGCGCCTGGGCACGGCCGCGGTGACCACCCAGGGCATGGGCGAGCCGGAGATGGTGCGGATCGCGGCGCTGCTGGCGGCCGTGCTGCGCGGCGAGACGGAGCCGGTCGCGGCGCGGGAGGAGGCCCGCGCGCTCACCGGCCGGTTTCCGCCGTATCCCCGCTGAACCGGGGTGGCCGGCGGGGGTGCACAGCCACTCGTGCAACCATCGTCGCTACCCGGAAGTCCTCATCCATATGCGTCCGTCGCTAGGGTGTGGGGCTGTGATGGCCAGCGAGACCTGTGGGGAAGCCCGTGCGTGAATACCTGCTGACGCTCTGCATCACGGCTGCGGTGACGTACCTCCTGACCGGACCGGTACGGAAGTTCGCGATCGTGGCCGGGGCGATGCCGGAGATCCGTGCCCGGGACGTGCACCGGGAACCCACTCCGCGTCTCGGCGGTATCGCGATGTTCTTCGGGCTGTGCGCGGGGCTGCTGGTCGCCGACCACCTGACCAACCTCAACGAGGTCTTCGCGAAGTCCAACGAGCCGCGGGCGCTGCTCTCCGGTGCGGCCCTGATCTGGCTGATCGGTGTCCTGGACGACAAGTTCGAGATCGACGCGCTGATCAAGCTGGGCGGTCAGATGATCGCCGCGGGTGTGATGGTCATGCAGGGTCTGACGATCCTGTGGCTGCCCGTCCCGGGCGTCGGCAACGTGGCGCTGACCCAGTGGCAGGGCACGCTGCTGACGGTCGCGCTGGTGGTCATCACGATCAACGCGGTGAACTTCGTGGACGGCCTGGACGGCCTCGCGGCCGGCATGGTGTGCATCGCGGCGGGCGCGTTCTTCCTGTACGCCTACCGGATCTGGTACTCGTACGGCATCGAGGCCGCCGCGCCCGGCACGCTGTTCGCGGCCATCCTGATGGGCATGTGCCTGGGCTTCCTGCCGCACAACATGCACCCCGCGCGGATCTTCATGGGCGACTCGGGGTCGATGCTCATCGGCCTGGTGCTGTCGGCCGGCGCGATCTCGATCACCGGCCAGGTGGACCCGGACGCGCTGAACCTGTACGCGGGCTCGGAGAAGGCGGCGGTCCACCAGACGGTCCCGGTGTACATCCCGCTGCTGCTGCCGCTGACGATCATCGCCGTACCGGCCGCCGACCTGGTGCTGGCGATCGTGCGCCGTACCTGGCGCGGCCAGTCGCCGTTCGCCGCCGACCGCGGCCATCTGCACCACCGGCTGCTGGAGATCGGCCACTCGCACAGCCGCGCCGTGCTGATCATGTACTTCTGGTCGGCGCTGATCGGCTTCGGGGCGTTGGCGTATTCGGTGAACTCGGCGTCGATGTGGATCGTGCTGGGCGTGGTGTTCCTGAGCGCGGTCGGTCTGGTCCTGCTGCTGCTCCCGCGCTTCACCCCGCGCGTGCCGGTGTGGGCCCAGCGGTTCGTGCCGCCGCGGTACCGCAGGCGGCGCCGCTCTCCGGAGACCGGCGCGGCGGCCCAGGCCGCCGGCGCCGCGCAGGCGGAGGCTTCGGGCGGCGAGGAGCGGACCCCGGTCACGGCCGGTGTCTCGGGTGTCAACGGGGCGACCGCGCTCGGCGGCAGGTCACGATTCCTCGATCGCCGTTGACGCGCAAGGTAAGAATCTGACTAGAGCATTGCCATCTCGTGGGGGAGCAAAGTCCCCTAATACCAGACAAGTGGGCGTGGTTTTTGCACAGACGCGCGCTGTCACTCTCATGTGTGACAGCCAGCACACCCACCAGGTAAAGACCTCATCAAATAGTTTGTGATACGGTTCACGAGAACCCCGGATAGAACCGAAGGACCCGAGTGCGACGGTCCATTGGTGTGAGGTCTCGATCACTCAGCCCGGGACTACGCTCGTCCATGACGACACCCTGCCCCCTGTGAAAAGCGGAGTTGCCGCCATGCCGTCCAATGACGTCCGGAACCTTGCGCAGATCGCTGTGCCCACAGCGGCTGCCGGCGTGATCGCCGTCGCCGTGAGCGCCGCGGTCGCGGGGGGCAAGGGCGCGCTCGGCGCGGTCGTCGGCACGGTGCTGGCCATCCTGTTCATGGGACTCGGCCTCTACGTGCTGCAGTGGACGGCAAAAACGCTCCCGCAGCTCTTCCAGGCGATGGGGCTGCTGCTCTACGTCGCCCAGCTGCTGCTCCTCCTGATCTTCGTCGCCGTCTTCAAGGACACCTCCCTCTTCAACGCGAAGACGTTCGCCGTGTCGCTCGTCGTCGCGACCGTCGTGTGGATGGCCGCGCAGGCACGCGCACACATGAAGGCCAAGATCTTCTACATCGACCCGGACTCCGCGAAGAGTGAGAAGCCCGAGAAGACAGGGCCGAAGCCGTGAGGGGTAGGGGCGGGATAAAGGCTTGTGAGATCTCCTGCTATCGTCCGGTGCCAACTGCGGCATCGCGGGCGCGGGCATCCGAGCTGACGCCTGCTCGATCGCGAGGCTCGATGCCCCCCAGCCGCCCCCACATCCTTAACACCAGTCCGGTGCCGATCCGCGGCCGTGCGCCGCGCCGACACAACGAGGTTGCCGAACCCATGCGTCACGCCGAAGGAGCCCGCGGTGAGTGCTGACCAGACCCAGCTCGCCTTCGACTGGAGTTGTCGGATCATGTCCGACAACGGGTGTGGCTTCCCGGCTCCGGGCCTGCACTCCTTCCTCTTCAAGCCGCTCGCCACGGTGGGGGGCGTCGAGTTCAACAAGGTGATGCTGCTCGCGCTCGTCACCACGCTGCTGGTCGTCCTGTTCTTCTCGGCCGCCTTCGGCAAGGCCAAGGTCGTCCCGGGCAAGCTCCAGATGATCGGCGAGGCCGGCTACGACTTCGTCCGCCGCGGCATCGTGTACGAGACCCTCGGCAAGCGCGAGGGCGAGAAGTGGGTGCCGTTCATGGTCTCCCTCTTCTTCTTCATCTGGATCATGAACATCTGGTCCGTGATCCCGCTGGCCCAGTTCCCGGTCTCGTCGGTCTTCGCCTTCCCGGTCGTCCTGGCCGCGCTCGTGTGGATCCTCTGGGTCGGCCTGACCTTCAAGCGCCACGGCTTCGTCGGCTTCTTCAAGAACGTCACGGGCTATGACAAGTCCCTGGGCCCGGTCCTTCCGCTGGTCATGGTCATCGAGTTCCTCTCGAACCTGATCGTCCGCCCGTTCACGCACGCGGTGCGACTCTTCGCCAACATGTTCGCCGGTCACCTGATGCTGGTGATGTTCACCGTCGCCTCCTGGTACCTGCTGAACAGCTGGCTGATCCCGGCCGCCGGTGTCTCCTTCGTGATGACCATGGCCATGATCTGCTTCGAGCTCTTCGTGCAGGCCGTCCAGGCGTACGTCTTCGTACTGCTGGCCTGCTCCTACATTCAGGGCGCTCTCGCCGAGCACCACTGAGCCGAACCACCCGCCCCAACCCCAGTCGTCCGGTGGCCAACCCCCACCGGTCCGTAAAAGAGAAGGAAGAAACGGCATGTCCGCTGCCATCGACCTCGCCGCCGGCGTCTCCGGTTCCCTCGGTTCCATCGGCTACGGCCTCGCGGCCATCGGCCCCGGCATCGGCGTCGGCATCATCTTCGGTAACGGCACCCAGGCCCTGGCCCGCCAGCCCGAGGCCGCGGGTCTGATCCGCGCCAACCAGATCCTGGGCTTCGCCTTCTGTGAGGCGCTCGCCCTCATCGGCATCGTTATGCCGTTCGTGTTCGGTAAGTAATCACCCCTTACCTGACACGAATCGACGAAAGGCACTGATGTGATCGCCAACCTGGCACAGCTGGCGGCCGAGGAGACGGAGCAGAACCCGCTCGTCCCGGCTGGTCCTGAGCTGCTCGTCGGCACCATCGCCTTCGCCATCGTGTTCTTCTTCTTCTGGAAGAAGCTGCTTCCGAACATCAACAAGGTTCTGGAGGAGCGTCGCGCGGCGATCGAAGGCGGCATCGAAGAGGCCGACGCCATGAAGGTCGAGGCCCAGAGCGTCCTTGAGCAGTACAAGGCCCAGCTCGCCGAGGCCCGGCACGAGGCCGCGCGCCTGCGCCAGGAGGCGCAGGAGCAGGGTGCCGCGCTCATCGCCGAGATGCGGGCCGAGGGCCAGCGGCAGCGCGAGGAGATCGTCGCCGCCGGCCACGCCCAGATCGACGCCGACCGCAAGGCCGCCGCGTCCGCGCTGCGTCAGGACGTCGGCAAGCTCGCCACCGAACTGGCCGGCAAGCTCGTCGGCGAGTCCCTCGAGGACCACGCCCGCCAGAGCCGTGTGATCGACCGCTTCCTCGACGAGCTTGAGGAGAAGGCCGAGGCCACGCGATGAACGGAGCGAGCCGCGAGGCCCTGGCAGCCGCACGTGAGCGTCTCGACGCGCTGACGGACTCCACGTCCGTCGACGCCGCGAAGCTCGCGGACGAGCTGGCGGCCGTCACTGCGCTGCTCGACCGCGAGGCCGGCCTGCGCCGGGTCCTCACCGACCCGGCGCAGCCCGGGGAGGCGAAGGCGCAGCTGGTCCAGCGCCTGATCGGCGGCCAGGTCAGCGGCACCGCCGCCGACCTGGTGTCCGGACTGGCCCGGTCCCGCTGGTCGCAGCCGCGCGACCTGGTGGACGCGCTGGAGGAGCTGGCGAACATCGCCGACCTCACGGCCGCGGAGAAGACGGGCACCCTCGACGACGTCGAGGACGAGCTGTTCCGGTTCGGCCGGATCGTCTCCTCCAGCACCGAGCTGCGCGCCGCGCTCACCGACCGTGCCGCCGGCACCTCGGCCAAGACCGAGCTGCTGCACCGGCTGCTGGGCGGGCGGGCCAAGCCGGCCACCGAGCGGCTGGTGACGCGCCTCGCGACCGCGCCGCGTGGACGTAGCCTGGAGACGGGACTGGAGTCCCTGTCCAAGCTGGCCGCCGAGCGCCGGAACCGCATGGTCGCCGTCGTCACCTCCGCGGTGCCGCTGAGCGACGGGCAGCGTGAGCGCCTCGGCGCCGCTCTGACCAAGCTCTACGGGCGCCGGATGCACCTCAACCTCGACGTCGACCCCGAGGTCGTCGGCGGGATCCGGGTGCAGGTCGGTGACGAGGTCATCAACGGCTCCATCGCGGACCGGCTGGACGAGGCCGCCCGCCGCATGGCGAGCTAGCAGCAACTCGATATTCCGAGAACAGCAGTACGTACTTACGGCCCTGGTTGGGCCGTGCAGAGGATTCCTGGGGGTCGCCCCCAGACCCCCAAAGTGAAACTTCGGGCCCAACAAGGAGAGCAGGGAACCCAGATGGCGGAGCTCACGATCCGGCCGGAGGAGATCCGGGACGCGCTGGAGAACTTCGTCCAGTCGTACAAGCCGGACGCGGCCTCGCGCGAGGAGGTCGGTACGGTCACCCTTGCCGGCGACGGCATCGCGAAGGTCGAGGGCCTGCCCTCGGCCATGGCCAACGAACTGCTGAAGTTCGAGGACGGCACCCTCGGCCTCGCGCTGAACCTGGAAGAGCGCGAGATCGGTGCCATCGTCCTCGGTGAGTTCAGCGGCATCGAGGAGGGTCAGCCGGTCACGCGCACCGGCGAGGTCCTCTCCGTGGCGGTCGGCGAGGGCTACCTCGGCCGTGTCGTCGACCCGCTCGGCAACCCGATCGACGGCCTCGGCGAGATCGACACCGACGGCCGCCGCGCCCTCGAGCTGCAGGCCCCCACGGTCATGCAGCGCAAGTCGGTGCACGAGCCGATGGAGACGGGCTACAAGGCCGTCGACGCGATGACCCCGATCGGCCGTGGTCAGCGTCAGCTGATCATCGGCGACCGCCAGACCGGCAAGACCGCCCTGGCCGTCGACACGATCATCAACCAGCGCGACAACTGGCGCTCGGGCGACCCGAAGAAGCAGGTCCGCTGCATCTACGTCGCCATCGGCCAGAAGGGCTCCACCATCGCCGGCGTGCGCCGCGCGCTGGAGGAGAACGGCGCGCTGGAGTACACGACCATCGTCGCCGCCCCGGCGTCCGACCCGGCCGGCTTCAAGTACCTGGCGCCGTACACCGGTTCGGCCATCGGCCAGCACTGGATGTACCAGGGCAAGCACGTCCTGATCATCTTCGACGACCTGTCGAAGCAGGCCGACGCCTACCGCGCCGTGTCGCTGCTGCTGCGCCGCCCGCCGGGCCGTGAGGCCTACCCGGGTGACGTCTTCTACCTGCACTCCCGTCTGCTGGAGCGCTGCGCCAAGCTCTCCGACGACATGGGTGCCGGTTCGATGACCGGTCTGCCGATCGTCGAGACCAAGGCCAACGACGTCTCGGCGTTCATCCCGACCAACGTCATCTCCATCACCGACGGCCAGTGCTTCCTGGAGTCGGACCTGTTCAACGCCGGTCAGCGTCCCGCGCTGAACGTCGGTATCTCCGTCTCCCGAGTCGGTGGTTCCGCGCAGCACAAGGCGATGCGCCAGGTCTCCGGCCGCCTCCGTGTGGACCTCGCCCAGTTCCGTGAGCTGGAGGCGTTCGCCGCCTTCGGTTCCGACCTGGACGCGGCCTCGAAGGCCCAGCTGGAGCGCGGTCAGCGCATGGTCGAGCTGCTGAAGCAGGACCAGTACCAGCCGATGGCCACCGAGGACCAGGTCGTCTCCGTCTGGGCCGGCACCAACGGCCGCATGGACGACGTGCCGGTCGCCGACATCCGCCGCTTCGAGAAGGAGCTGCTGGACTTCCTGCACCGGAAGCACCAGGGCCTGCTCACCTCCATCCGCGAGGGCGCCAAGATGTCGGACGACACGATCCAGGCGATCGACGACGCCGTGGCGGAGTTCAAGAAGCAGTTCGAGACGAGCGACGGCAAGCTGCTCGGCGAGGACGTTCCTGCCGCTGCCGCCAAGTGACGTAAGGAAGGGACCTGACTCATGGGAGCCCAGCTCCGGGTCTACAAGCGTCGCATCCGATCCGTCAGCGCGACCAAGAAGATCACCAAGGCGATGGAGATGATCGCCGCCTCGCGCGTCGTCAAGGCGCAGCGCAAGGTGGCGGCCTCCACGCCGTACGCGCAGGAGCTCACGCGCGCCGTCACGGCGGTCGGTACGGGTTCGAACACCAGGCACCCGCTCACCACGGAGGCGGAGAACCCGAGCCGTGCCGCGGTCCTGCTCCTCACGAGCGACCGCGGTCTGGCCGGCGCCTTCAACTCCAACGCCATCAAGGCGGCGGAGCAGCTGACCGAGCGCCTGGAGCGCGAGGGCAAGCAGGTCGACACGTACATCGTCGGCCGGCGCGGTGTGGCGCACTACAACTTCCGTGAGCGCAAGATCGCGGAGTCGTGGAGCGGCTTCACCGACGAGCCGACGTACGCGGACGCCAAGAAGGTGGCGGCGCCGCTGATCGAGGCCATCGAGAAGGAGACGGCCGAGGGTGGCGTGGACGAACTCCACATCGTCTTCACCGAGTTCGTCTCGATGATGACGCAGACGGCGCTCGACGCCCGGCTGCTGCCGCTGCGCCTCGAAGAGGTCGCGGAGGAGGCTCACCCCAAGGGCGAGATCCTCCCGCTGTACGACTTCGAGCCCTCGGCGGAGGACGTCCTCGACGCCCTGCTGCCGCGCTACGTGGAGAGCCGCATCTACAACGCGCTGCTCCAGTCGGCCGCTTCGAAGCACGCCGCCACGCGGCGCGCGATGAAGTCGGCCACCGACAACGCGGGCGAGCTGATCAACACGCTCTCCCGTCTTGCCAACGCGGCCCGCCAGGCCGAAATCACCCAGGAAATCAGCGAGATCGTCGGTGGCGCGAGCGCCCTGGCCGACGCGACCGCGGGGAGTGACCGATAAATGACCACCACTGTTGAGACCGCGACGGCTACGGGCCGCGTCGCCCGGGTCATCGGCCCGGTCGTCGACGTGGAGTTCCCCGTCGACGCGATGCCGGACATCTACAACGCCCTCCACGTCGAGGTCGCCGACCCGGCCAACGCGGGCGAGAAGAAGACGCTGACCCTGGAGGTCGCCCAGCACCTGGGTGACGGCCTGGTCCGCACCATCTCCATGCAGCCGACCGACGGTCTGGTCCGCCAGGCCCCGGTCGTCGACACCGGCGACGGCATCACCGTCCCGGTCGGCGACTTCACCAAGGGCAAGGTGTTCAACACCCTCGGTGAGGTGCTCAACGTCGACGAGCAGTACGAGGGCGAGCGCTGGTCCATCCACCGCAAGGCCCCGAACTTCGACGAGCTCGAGTCGAAGACCGAGATGTTCGAGACCGGCGTCAAGGTCATCGACCTGCTGACCCCGTACGTCAAGGGCGGCAAGATCGGTCTGTTCGGCGGCGCCGGCGTCGGCAAGACGGTGCTCATCCAGGAGATGATCTACCGTGTCGCCAACAACCACGACGGTGTCTCCGTGTTCGCCGGTGTCGGTGAGCGCACCCGTGAGGGCAACGACCTGATCGAGGAGATGTCCGACTCGGGCGTCATCGACAAGACCGCGCTGGTCTTCGGCCAGATGGACGAGCCCCCGGGCACCCGTCTGCGCGTCGCGCTGGCCGGCCTCACCATGGCCGAGTACTTCCGTGACGTCCAGAAGCAGGACGTGCTGTTCTTCATCGACAACATCTTCCGCTTCACGCAGGCCGGTTCCGAGGTCTCCACGCTGCTCGGCCGTATGCCGTCCGCGGTGGGTTACCAGCCGAACCTGGCCGACGAGATGGGTCTCCTCCAGGAGCGCATCACCTCGACCCGCGGTCACTCGATCACCTCGATGCAGGCGATCTACGTCCCCGCCGACGACCTGACCGACCCGGCCCCGGCCACCACCTTCGCCCACCTCGACGCGACGACGGTTCTGTCCCGTCCGATCTCCGAGAAGGGCATCTACCCGGCCGTGGACCCGCTGGACTCCACGTCCCGGATCCTGGACCCGCGCTACATCACGCAGGACCACTACAACGCGGCCATGCGCGTGAAGACGATCCTGCAGAAGTACAAGGACCTCCAGGACATCATCGCGATCCTCGGTATCGACGAGCTCGGCGAGGAGGACAAGCTCGTCGTCCACCGTGCCCGTCGTGTGGAGCGCTTCCTGTCCCAGAACACCCACGTCGCCAAGCAGTTCACCGGCGTGGACGGCTCGGACGTGCCGCTCGACGAGTCGATCGCCGCGTTCAACGCGATCTGCGACGGCGAGTACGACCACTTCCCCGAGCAGGCGTTCTTCATGTGCGGTGGTCTTGAGGACCTCAAGAAGAACGCGAAGGAGCTGGGCGTCTCCTGACGTCAGGCACGTGCCTGAGTCGTGAGGGGGCGGGGTGCGTCCCGCCCCCTCACGCACGCCCACTAGAATTGACCCCAACACCCGGCGCCCCTGCCGGGTGGTGACCCGAGGAGCCACCCTTGGCTGCTGAGCTGCACGTCGAGCTGGTCGCCGCCGACCGCCAGGTCTGGTCCGGCGAGGCCACCCTGGTCGTCGCGCGCACCACGTCCGGCGACATCGGCGTCATGCCCGGTCACCAGCCGCTGCTCGGTGTGCTGGAGTCGGGCCCGGTGACCATCCGTACGAGTGAAGGCGGGACGGTCGTCGCCGCGGTGCACGGCGGTTTCATCTCGTTCGCGGACAACAAGCTGTCCCTGCTGGCCGAGATCGCCGAGCTGTCGGACGAGATCGATGTCCAGCGCACGGAGCGGGAACTGGAGCGTGCGAAGGCGGAGGGCGACGCCGTCGCCGAGCGCCGCGCGGACGTCCGACTGCGCGCTGCGACGGCGCGCTGATCCAGCCGCGCTGTACGTTGACGTCACTCAGCCGCGGCCGGCCCGGAGCAATCCGGTGCCGGTCGCGGCTGAGGCAGATGTGGGTGTTTTTTCCGTTTCATTACTCAGTCGTAGAAGCAGTTCTACCTAGGAGACGAGGAGGTCGGTGCCGATGGTCCTCGCTCTGACTGTGTGCGGGATCGTGGTCGCACTCGTGGTGGTGGGACTGTTCCTGTTCGGGCTGCGCCGCAGGCTCATCCAGCGTTCCGGCGGGACCTTCGACTGTTCGCTGCGCTGGGACCTGCCCGAGAAACCGGACACGGGCGGCAAGGGCTGGTCCTACGGCGTCGCCCGCTACAACGGCGACCGGATCGAGTGGTACCGGGTCTTCTCCTACGCCCCCCGCCCCCGCCGCGTCCTGGAGCGCGGGCAGATCGAGGTGGCCGGCCGCCGGCTGCCCGAGGGCGAGGAGGAACTGGCGCTGCTGTCCGACGCGGTGGTGCTGGCCTGCGTGCACCGGGGCACGCGGCTGGAACTCGCCATGAGCGAGGACGCGCTGACCGGATTCCTCGCGTGGCTTGAGGCGGCCCCACCTGGACAGAGGGTGAACGTGGCGTAGCCACGTTCACCCTCTGGGTGGGGGTCCCCCGGACGAGGTCCGGGGGAGCGTCGATGCCGCTCAGGCGTTACAGGTTGCTGCTGATCGCGTTCACCAGTTCACCGTTGCTGGTGTCACCGCTGAACTCCCAGAAGAACGCGCCGCCGAGGCCCTGGTTCTTGGCCCACGCCATCTTGGAGGCGATGGTGGCGGGGGTGTCGTACGACCACCAGTTGCTGCCGCAGTGCGCGTAGGCGGTGCCGGCGACGGTGCCGGTGGCCGGGCAGGACGTCTTGAGGACCTTGTAGTCCTCGATGCCCTGCTCGTAGGTGCCGGTCGCCGGGCCGGTGGCCGTGCCGCCCGGGGCGTCCTGGGTGACGCCGGTCCAGCCGCGGCCGTAGAAGCCGATGCCGATGAGCAGCTTCTTCGCGGGCACGCCGATCGCCTTGAACTTGGCCATCGCGTCGGCGGTGGTGAAGCCCGCCTTCGGGATGCCGTCGTACGAGGTGAGCGGGGAGTGCGGGGCGGTCGGGCCCTTGGCGTCCCAGGCGCCGAAGAAGTCGTACGTCATCACGTTGTACCAGTCGACGTACTGGGCGGCGCCCGCGTAGTCCGCGGCCTCGATCTTTCCGCCGGCCGAGCCGTCGGCGGTGGTGGCCGCGGTGACCAGGTTGTTCGAGCCGAACTTGGCGCGCAGCGCGGACATCACGTTCTTGAAGGCGGCGGCCCCGCTGGTGTCACAGGTCAGACCGCAGGCGTTCGGGTACTCCCAGTCGATGTCGATGCCGTCGAAGACGTCGGCCCAGCGCGGGTCCTCGACCAGGTCGTAGCAGGACTGGGCGAAGGCGGCCGGGTTCTTGGCCGCGTCCGCGAACCCGCCGGACCAGGTCCAGCCGCCGAAGGACCACAGCACCTTGATGTTGGGGTACTTGGCCTTCAGTTGGCGCAGCTGGTTGAAGTTGCCGCGCAGCGGCTGGTCCCAGGTGTCGGCGACGCCGCTGACCGACTGGTCGGCGGTGAAGGCCTTGTCGTAGTCGGCGTAGGAGTCGCCGATCGCGCACTTGCCGCCGGTGACGTTGCCGAAGGCGTAGTTGATGTGCGTGATCTTGGCTGCGGAGCCGGACGTCACCAGGTTCTTGACGTTGTAGTTGCGGCCGTAGATGCCCCACTCGGTGAAGTAGCCGAGCTTGACCTTGTCACCGGTGGGCGGGGGAGTGGTGCCGCCGCCGGTGGTGTGCACCTTGACCGCGCCGCTGACCGGGCCGGTCTGGTCGGCGGTGTCACGGGCCTGCACGGTGTAGGAGTAGTCGGTGCCGGCGGTCAGGCCCGTGTCGGTGTACGACGTGGTGGTGACCGTGGCGACCTTGGAGCCGTCGCGCAGGACGTCGTAGTTCTTGACGCCCTTGTCGTCGGTCGCCGCGCTCCAGCCGAGCTTCACCGAGGTGTCGGTGACCGAGGAGGCGGTCGGGGTGCCGGGGGCGGAGGGCGCCGCGTCGCCGGGTACCGTCGTGCCGTCGCAACTGTCGCCGTTCAGCTTGCAGTTGGACGGGGAGCCGGAGCCCGCGCCGTTGAAGCCGAAGGAGACGGAGGCGCCCGGGGCGAGGGTGCCGTTGTAGGACTTGTTCTTCGCGGTCCAGTGGGTGCCGGAGCCCGTGACGTCCGCGTCCCAGGCGGAGGTGACGGACGTGCCGGAGGGGAAGTCCCACTCGACGGTCCAGGAACTGATGCTGCTGGTGCCGGTGTTCTTGATGGTCCACTGGCCACCGAAGCCGGTGCCCCAGTCGCTCGTCTTGGTGAAGCTGGCCGTCGCGTTCGTCGCCGCCTGGGCGGGGCTGGCGAGTCCGACCAGGCCGGCCAGGGGGAGCAACAGGGTCGCGAACCCTGCCGCGGCTCTGGTTCTGAAGCGCATGCTGCGCCTCCCTCGTCATCGGGGGTGTCAGGGGCATGACTGAGCCTTCATGCCCACGGTGCTGCGAGGGTAGAAAGGTCTGGACCACCCGTCAATAGGTCTGGACCATTCCTGGGCGCGCCTCGCTACACCCCCAACTCACGCGCCAGAACCGCCGCTTGCACCCGGCTGCGCAGCTCCAGCTTGGCCAGCAACCGGCTGACGTGCGTCTTCACCGTGCCCTCCGCCATGTCCAGCCGGGCCGCGATCTCCGCGTTCGACAGCCCCTCGCCGATACAGCGCAGCACCTCACGCTCCCGCCGGGTGAGACCCTCCAGCACGGCACGGCCGGCCCCCGTCCCCCGCGCCGGGGCCGCGGCGAACGCCGCGATCAGCCGCCGGGTCACGGCCGGCGCCACGATCCCCTCCCCGCGCGCCACCGTCCGCACCGCCTCCAGCAGTTCCCGCGCCTCGGCGTTCTTCAGCAGGAACCCGGCCGCGCCCGCCCGCAGCGCCCCGAAGACGTACTCGTCGAGGTCGAAGGTGGTCAGCACGAGCACGTCCGCGAGCCGCTCGGCGACGATCCGCCGGGTCGCGGACACCCCGTCGAGCCGGGGCATCTGCACATCCATCAGGACCAGATCGGGACCGAGGCTCCGGGCCAGTTCGACCGCCCGCTCGCCGTCCTCCGCCTCGCCGGCCACCTCGATGTCCGGCGCGCTGCCCAGGATCAGGACGAGCCCGGCACGGACGGCGGACTGGTCCTCTGCGACCAGGACACGGATCACGCGGGGTCTCCCTCGGTGAGCGGAAGCGTGGCGCGTACGGCCCACACGGCGCCCCGCGGCCCGGCCTCGAAGGTGCCGCCGAGCAGCGCGGCCCGCTCCCGCATCCCGGTCAGACCGGAACCGGAGCCGGGTGCGCGCGGGCCGTCGCCGGGCCGGTGGGTACTGGTCACCGAGATGTCCAGCCTCCCGTCCCGCTGCCGGAGCGAGACGTGGACGCGTCCCTTCGCCGCGTGCTTCAGGGCGTTGGTCAGCGATTCCTGCACGATCCGGTAGGCGGCCAGTTCCACCGGCGCCGGCACCTTGCCGTGGCCGGCGTGGAGCGTGACGTCCAGGCCGCCCGACCGGGCCCTGCCGACCAGCGCGCCGAGTCCGTCCAGGGTGGGGGAGGCGGCGGGATTCCGGTCCCCGGTGCCGTCCCGCAGGATGCCGATCAGCCGGCGCATCTCGGCCAGCCCCTCCACGCTGTTCTCCCGGATGACGGCCAGCGCCTCCTGGGAGGTCTTCGGGTCGTCGAGGGAGAGCGCGGCCGTCGAGTGGATGGCGATCGCCGACAGGTGATTGGCGACCATGTCGTGCAACTCCCGTGCCATCCGGGCGCGTTCCGCGGTGACCGCCTGCGTCCGGTCCACCTCGGCCAGCAGCGCGGTCTGTTCGGCGCGCAGCCGGGCGGCCTCGGCCGCGTCGCGGTGGTTGCGCACGAGGGCGCCGGTGGCGGCGGGGGCCAGTGCCACCACCCCGACACCCACACCGATCAGCAGCCCCTGCGGGTCACGCCAGAGGGCCGCCGGCACGATCCCGCCGACGGCCGTCAGCATCCCGGTGATCCAGGGGATGCGACGGGCGGAGGCCGGGGTGCCGTACAGGACGGCCGCGTAGACCAGGTCGGTGTAGAGCACGACCGTGACGATGCTGCCGAGGGTCACCGTGTCCAGGGTCAGGGCGGCCGTGCCGGCCAGCAGCCCGGCGCGCGGGCGGACACGGCGCAGCGGCTCGCAGGCGGCGGTCACCGCCAGCGGCACCAGCGGTGCCCAGGGCGCGTGCCACAGCACCAGGCTGTCGGACGCCAGGCGGGGATGGATCCCGAGCCCCCACAGCAGCACCCCGCCGAGCAGCCCGCCCACGGCGATGCGCAGGTCGTCGCGGTGCGGGCGGGGGAGTGCGAGGGACATGCCCCCCATCCAACACGGCTCGGGGACGGGCCGCCTGGTTCCGGGGAGGGTCCAGGAGTGCGACTTTCGCTTACCGCGCCCTCCTCTGCGCCGACGACGAAACCGGCGACCCGGGCCGGGAGCCTGGAAGGGTGGACGAGGGGAGCGAACCGTGATCGTCGGACTGGTCATCGCCTGCGAGGTGGCGTTCTGGGTGTTGCTGGCGGCCGGACTGGCCTTCCGGTACGTGCTCCGGATGCCGCGGACCGGCCTGGTACTGCTGCTGTGCGAGCCGCTCCTGGAGGTCGTGCTCTTCGCCGTCACCGCGATCGACCTGCGCAACGGCGCCGTACCGGACTGGCGGCACGGGCTCGCCGCGGTCTACATCGGCTTCACGGTCGGCCTCGGCCACTCCACCATCAAGTGGGCGGACGCGCGGGTGGCCCACCGCTTCGCCGGCGGCCCGCCGCCGGTCGGGCCGCCCCGGTACGGCACGGCCCGCGCCGTCCACGAGTGGAAGGTCGCGGCCCGCTGGATCCTGGCCTCGGCCGTCGCCCTCGCCCTGCTCCAGGGCGCGGTCTGGTACGTCGGCGGTTCCGGGGACACCGGTTCGCTGCGGGCCTGGCAGCAGCGCATGCTGTGGGTGATCGGCGTCAACGTGGTCGTCGCCGTGAGCTACACGCTGTTCCCCAGGCGGGAGCGTGAGCGCGGGGCCGGCGGAAACTCCGTCGACAGCGGGCCGGGCGCCGGGACATCATCGCCGCGATGACACGCACCGACACGCCTCCCGCCTGGGACGAGCGCACCCAGCTGACCACCTTCCTCACCTACGTCCGCGACACCGCGCGCGCCAAGTGCGAGGGACTCTCCGACGAGGACGCCGTGAAGGCGATCCTCCCCGGCTCACCGCTGATGACCTTGAGCGGACTGATCAGCCACCTGCGCTGGGTCGAGTACTACTGGTTCCGGGTCGTCTTCCTGGGGGAGCCGGACGAGGGTCCCTGGACCGACGAGGACCCCGACCGCGAGATGCGGATCGCCGTCGACGTCCCGCTGTCCCGGCTGCTCGCCGAGTACGCAGAGGAGGCCGCCCGGCACGACGAACTCGTCGCCGCGCACGACCTGGACACCAGGGCGCGCACGAAGCGGGACGACGGCAGCGTGGTGGACCTGCGCTGGATCCTGCTCCACCTCGTCGAGGAGACCGCCCGCCACAACGGCCACCTCGACATCCTGCGCGAACAGATCGACGGCCGGACAGGCGACTAGGGCCTCTCGTCCGGATCATGCCGGGCTCGATCCGGCTGATCCGAACGGAAGACCCTAGCGCTCTCCGCCCGGCACCCACAGCACGTCGCCGGTCTCCCGGTTGGCGCTGCGGGCCAGGATGAACAGCAGGTCGGAGAGGCGGTTCAGATAGGTCGCGGTGAGCGGGTTCATCGTCTCGCCGTGCACCTCCAGGGCCGCCCAGGTGGAGCGCTCGGCCCGGCGCACGACCGTGCACGCCTGGTGCAGCAGGGCGGCACCCGGTGTGCCGCCCGGCAGGATGAAGGAGCGCAGCTTCTCCAGCCGCTCGTTGAAGCGGTCGCAGTCCGCCTCCAGCCGGTCGATGTAGAACTGCTCCACCCTCAGCGGCGGGAACTCGGGGTTCTCCACCACCGGTGTCGACAGGTCCGCGCCGACGTCGAACAGGTCGTTCTGGACGCGGGTGAGGACCGCGGCGATCTCCTCGTCCAGGCCGCCCAGCGCGACGGCGGTGCCGATCACCGCGTTGGCCTCGTTGGCGTCCGCGTAGGCGGAGATCCTGAGGTCCGTCTTGGGCACCCGGCTCATGTCACCGAGGCTGGTGGTGCCCCGGTCGCCGGTCCTCGTGTAGATGCGCGTCAGGTTGACCATGCGGCCAGCGTAGTTAGGCCCCGGCCGTCCGGAACACCCGTGTGCCCGCCGTCACGGCCAGGACGGCGAAGCCGACGGCCACCAGGGTGCCCTGGAGCATGTGCGCGCTCGTGTACTGGCCGACGTAGGCGTCCCGGACGGCGTCCACCAGGTAGCGGAACGGGACGAAGTGCGACAGCAGGTCCAGCCAGGCGGGTGCGAGGGTCATCGGGAGCATCAGGCCGGACAGCAGCATCGACGGCATCGACACCATGTTGACCAGCGGGCCGAACTCCTGTGGGGTGCGGACCTTCATGCCGAGCGCGTAGGACAGCGACGCGAGCGCGAGCGTGAGCAGGGCGACGAACGCGAAGCCGATCATGATGCCGGCCAGCGGGGCGCGCAGACCCATCACCAGCGCGGCCAGCACCAGCAGCACCGCCTGGAAGACGAACACGGTGGCGTCCCGCAGCGCCCGGCCGAGCAGCAGGGCGAGCCGGCTGACCGGCGTCACCCGCATCCGGTCCACCACCCCCTGTCCCTTCTCCAGGATGACCGCGAACCCGGCGAACCCGGCGCCGAACAGGCCGAGCTGGAGCAGCAGCCCGGGGACCAGCACCTGCCAGGAACTGCCCCGCCCGCCCAGCGGCAGACCGGTGAGCAGCGGGCCGAAGAAGAGCAGGTACAGCAGGGGCGTCAGCACGCCGAAGAGAAGGGCGAAGCGGGAGCGCAGGGACTGGCGGAGATAGCGGCCGTAGACGATGGCCGTGTCGTGGAGGAGCATCTCGGTCCTAAACGGCTGCGGGGGCGGTGTCGGCCGGGGAGGGCCCGCGGCCGGTGACGGCGAGGAAGGTGTCCTGGAGGGTCGCGTCGAGAGAGCCGCCGTAGCGGAGCTTGAGCGCGCTCGGGGTGCCCTCCGCGGCGACCGTGCCCCGGTCGATGATCACCAGGCGGTCGGCGAGGGCGTCGGCCTCGTCCAGGTAGTGGGTGGTCAGGAAGACGGTCGTGCCGTGCGCGTCGCGCAGCCGGCGGACCAGGTCCCACAGGTCGGCGCGGCTTCCCGGGTCCAGGCCGGTCGTCGGTTCGTCCAGGAACAGCACCTTCGGACGGTGGGTGAGCGCCATCGCGATGTCCAGGCGGCGCCGCCGGCCGCCGGAGAGCGCGCCGGTCCTGCGGTCCAGGAGGTCGGTGAGGTCCAGGTCCGCGGCCCGTTCCCCGGCGCGGGCGATCGCCTCCGCCTTCGGCAGGCGGTACAGCCGTCCCTGGGTGACCAGCTCCTCCCGCACGGTGATCTGTGGATCGGCCCCGCCGGACTGGGCGACACAGCCGCTGACCCGGCGCACCCCGCCCGGATCGGTGACGAGGTCGTGGCCGGCGACGGTGGCCGCGCCGCCGGTCGGCTTCAGCAAGGTGGTGAGCATCCGCAGGGTGGTCGTCTTGCCCGCGCCGTTGGGGCCGAGGAAGCCGAGGATCTCGCCCTGTCCGACGGTGAGGTCGATGCCGCGGACGGCGTCGACGGGGCCGGCTTTCGTCTGGAAGGTGCGGGCCAGGCCCGCCGTGCTGATGACTGCTGGCATGCCAGCCAGAAAAACAGAGTCTCTGAAATTTTGCAATGACCCCAAAGTTTTAGCCATCCCAGCGAAGTTAGGATGCGGGCATGGCAGAGGGGCTCAGGGAGCGGAAGAAACGGCAGACCCGGCAGTACATCTCGGATGTCGCCACCGGGCTGTTCCTGGAGCGCGGCTTCGAGGCGGTGACCGTCGCGGAGATCGCCGAGGCGGCGAACGTCTCCGTCAACACCGTCTACAACTACTTCCCCGCCAAGGAAGACCTCTTCTTCGACCGCTCCGCCGGCGTGGCCGACCGCCTCGCCCGCTGGGTCCGGGGCCGGGACGCCGGGGAGTCCGCCGCGCGCGCCGTCCTGCGCGAACTGCGCGGCGAGGTCGAGGCCGTCTCGCCCCGGGTCGGCCTGATGGAGGGCTACGACCGCTTCATGCGCGTCATCCACGAGGCCCCGCCGCTGCGCTCCCGGCTGTGGAGCCTCCAGCAGGAGATCCACGACACCCTGGAGGCGGCCCTGCGCGAGGAGACCGGCGCCGCCGCCGACGACCCCCTGCCGGACCTGATGGCCGGACAGATCTGCTGGATCCACCAGTCCGTCTTCGTCGCCATCGGCCGCGAGATGCTGGCCGGGCGCGAACCGGCCGAAGTGTCACGGGAGGTGCTCGTCCTCCTGGACGACATCGAGGACCTGTTGAGCGAGAAGGTCCTCGGCTACGCCGTCCGGGGCGCGTCCTAGCGGAGCGGCACGATGTCCCGGCGCTTCGGCCGATCCAGCCGCACCGGCACGTTGACGCTCACTCAGAGCGGGAGCGACCGGCGCGAGGAGCTGTTGCCGGCATGACCGTCGCCCAACCGGAGTTCCCCCGGTGAGCGACGCCGTCCGTGCCCTCGTCGGCCGCTGACCGCACGGCTTGTGGAGCCGCGTCCTCCGTCCCGTACCCCTGCCGGTGTGATCTCCGTCAAATGGGACGTGACGCGCGTTACTTACCGGTCACACAGCGGCGCCGGAGCGCTATGGTCCGCCGAGGAGGCAGACCTTTCACCGCGTTCATAGGGAGTCGGAGTGGCACGGAAGCTCGCCGTCATCGGGGCCGGTCTCATGGGTTCCGGCATCGCCCAGGTCGCCGCGCAGGCGGGCTGGGACGTCGTTCTGCGTGACGTCACCGACGAGGCCCTGAAGCGCGGCACCGACGGCATCAAGGCCTCGTACGACAAGTTCGTCGGCAAGGGCAGGCTGTCCGCCGAGGACGCCGAGGCCGCCCTCGCGCGCATCACCCCGACCACCGACCTGGACGCCGCCGCCGAGGCCGACGTCGTGGTGGAGGCCGTCTTCGAGAAGCTGGAGGTCAAGCACGAGATCTTCCGCGCGCTCGACAAGCTCGTGCGCGAGGACACCGTGCTCGCCTCCAACACCTCCGCCATCCCGATCACCAAGATCGCGGCGGCCACGGAGCGTCCCGAGCGGGTCGTCGGCGTGCACTTCTTCTCGCCGGTGCCGATGATGCAGCTCGTCGAGCTCGTCCGCGGCTACAAGACCAGTGACGAAACCCTCGCCACCGCGCGGGAGTTCGCCGAGTCCGTCGGCAAGACCTGCATCGTCGTCAACCGGGACGTCGCCGGATTCGTCACCACCCGGCTCATCTCCGCCCTCGTGGTCGAGGCGACCAAGCTGTACGAGTCCGGCGTCGCCACCGCCGAGGACATCGACCTCGCCTGCAAGCTGGGCTTCGGTCACGCCATGGGCCCCCTCGCCACGGCCGACCTGACCGGCGTCGACATCCTGCTGCACGCCACCAGCAACATCTACACCGAGTCGCAGGACGAGAAGTTCGCCCCGCCGGAGCTGATGCGCCGGATGGTGGACGCCGGTGACATCGGCCGCAAGAGCGGGCAGGGCTTCTACACGTACTGAGTCAACCCGATCACGCACGACCACCCCGGGAGTGTTACTCCCCGGGGTGAATTCGGTATCGGTTCGCTTACAAGCAGCAACCGCACCGCCACCCGAACAGTCAGACGTTGCACAGCACCGTCACCGAGTACGCCAACCGCACTCAACGGGGAGCGCATATGCACATCAGGGGCGACCACGCCGAGCTGGTCGTCGGGGGCCGCCTCGACGTCCGCAGCGCGGCGGACGCCCGTACGGCCCTGCACTCGGCCGTCGACACCGGAGTCGGCGACCTGGTGCTCGACCTGTCCGAACTGGACTCCTGGGACGCCACCGGACTCGGGGTGATCATGGGTGCCCACCGGCGGGCCGGCCGTTGCGGGCGCCGGCTGGTGCTACGGGGCGTGCCCGCACAGATGCAGCGTCTGCTGGTGGCGACCCGGCTGCACCGCATCCTCGCCATCGAGGGCGGCATCGGGGTGGAGTCACTGCCCCGGGTGTGAGGCACGCAATCCACACAAGACCGTGACGTCTCGGACCGCATGGCACCCCGCCCTGTCGGAGACACTGAGGAAAGGTTTAGGGTGCGGTCGCCCGCCACCTCGCAACCCTCGACCGAGCGGGCCCGGACCAGAAGCGACAGCGCGGTGTGCGACAAGGCCGGGAGGGGCCGCGAACACGGGCACACGACGCTTTTGGGGGGCTTGAACCCATGGACCCGATCGAGCCGATCGACCCGGTCAACCCGGGCTCCGACGAACACGGCCAGGCGCACGGCCGCCGCCCGCCCCGGGACTCCCTCGGTTCCGACTTCGCCGCCGGCCCGGCCGTGCCCGCCCGCATGGCCCAGCTCGTCACCGGCGACCTGCAACTCACCGTCAATCCGGTCGACGGCAGCGAGATAGAGCCCTGCCCGCCGGCCGAACTCCCCGGCAGGCCGCGCAAGCGCACCGCCGCCGAACGCGCCGGGACGGAACGCGCCGCCCTGCCGCCCGTGCCGCCCGGCCCCGCCCAGCCGGCGCTCTCCCTGCTGGAACGCCAGGACGAACGCGAACGCCTGGTCCGCCTCCTGGCCCGGGGCCGCTCGGTCCGGCTCACCGGCCCGGCCGGCTCCGGCCGCACCGCCCTGCTCGAACTGGTCGCCGAGGACTGCCTGGACCTCGCCCCCGACGGCGTGGTCCGCCTCAACGGCTTCCACCGCACGGCCGGCGACCTCCTGCACGACCTGTTCCACGCCGTCCACGACGCCCCCCGCCACCGCCCCGACCGGGACGAACTCCTCGCCCGCGTCCAGGAGATCGGCGCCGTCGTCGTCCTGGACGACCTGGAGTTCGGCGGTGCCGCGCTGGACGAACTGCTCGACGCCACCCCCGAGTGCGCGTTCCTGTTCGCCGCCACCCCCGACGTGCCCGCGCCCTCCGCCGGGTCCGACGTCGAGGAGGTCTTCCTCGGCGGTCTCGAACGCGCCGCCGGCGTGGAGATCCTGGAGCGGACCGTCGGCCGGGTGCTCACCGAGGAGGAGGCCAACTGGGCCGGCGACCTCTGGTTCGAGTCCGAGGGGCTGCCCCTGCGGTTCGTCCAGGCCGGCGCCCTGCTCCGGCAGCGCGACCGACTGCGGGCCAGCACCGGCGCGGTCGACGAGTACGGCGTCTTCGAGGACGTGCGCCTGCCGGCCGACCCGCCCGTGGACCTGGAGGACGAGGTCCCGCTGCCCTCCCTCGGCGAGGCCGCGGCCCCCGCCCCGCTGCTCGCCGCCCGGCTCAGCGCCTCCGCCCGCGCCACCCTGCGCTTCGCCGTCGCCCTCGGCGGTGAGGTGCCCCACCAGGCGCACCTGCCCGCGCTGGTCGGCGACACCCACGCGGACGCCGCCCTCGGTGAGCTGGCGAGCTGCGGCCTGGTCTCCCCGGTCGGCTCCCGGTACCGCCTGGCGGCCGGCGTGCAGACCCAGCTGGAGGCCGCCGGGTACGCCGACGACGCCCCCGGGCACGCCGACACCGCCGCCCGGCACTACGCCTGGTGGGCCGGCCACCCCTCCGTCACCCCGGAGCGGGTGTGCGCGGAGGCCGACGCGGTCCTCGCCGCGCTCGCCGCCGTCGTCCCGCGGACGGTCCCGCCCGTCGAGGGCGAGGAGAGCAGCGCCGTACGGCTGGCCCGCACGGCCGCGCCCGCCTTCGCCGCCGGGCTCCACTGGAGTGCCTGGGAGCGGGCCCTGCGGTCCGGAGCGGAGGCCTCCCGGCTGTCCGGCGAGGTGACCGAACAGGCCTACTTCCACCACGAGCTGGGCATACTCGCGCTCTGCACCGGCCAGCTCGACCGGGCCCGCGCCGAGCTGGAGGCGTCGAGCGGGCTGCGCGGCGCCCTCGCCGACAAGCGCGGCACGGTCGCCGGCCGCCGCGCCCTGGCCCTGCTCGCCGACCGCGCGGGCGAGGCGCCCGGGCTCCCGCCGGTGGCGGCGGGGGAGGAGCCGGCGGAGGCGCGGCAGGAGGAGCGGACGCCGGTGCCGTACGAGACCGCGGTCACCCAGCGCGTCCCCGTGCCCCGGCCGCGGGGCGGCATCCGGGGGCTGGCCCGGCGCAACCTGGTGGCGGCCGGCTCCGGCGCGCTGCTCGCCGCCGTGCTCGGCACGGTCGTCGCGCTCGGCGTGACCTCCCCCGACGACGCGGGCCGCAACCCGGCCGGCAAGGTCGACGCCAACCCGTCCGCGGGTCAGGACATCGGCGACGGCGGCCTGGGCTCGGGGCCGGCGGACGGCGGCGGCACCGGGTCGGCCAGCAGCCGGCCCACGTCACCGGGTCCCGACGGCACGTACGGCACGGCGGACGACCCGGCACCGCCCGTGGCCCCGTCCCGCCCGTCGGAGAGCGTCGAGCCCTCCGGCCCCCACTCCTCTTCCGGCTCACCGTCCAAGTCGCCGAAGCCGGGTGGGTCGGGCGGCGGGACGACCGGGGGCACGACCGGTGGCTCGGCCGGTGGCTCGACGGGCGGTACGACCGGCGGTACGACCGGCGGCTCCACGGGCGGTTCCACGGGTGGCTCGACGACCGGGGGCTCGACGAGCGGCGGCACGGGCGGTACGACGACCGGTGGGGGGACGACCACGGGCGGGAGCGGAACCGGTGGCTCGACCGGCACGACGGGCGGCACCACCGGAAGCACCGGCGGTGACACGGGCGGCACGACGAGCGGGGGCTCGACGGACGGCACCACCGGCGGCACCACGGGCGGCACCACCGGCGGCACGACGACCGGCGGCTCGACGGACGGCACCACCGGGGGAACGTCGAGCAGCGCGTCGGCATCGCAAACGGCTCCGGGGACGACCGGCACGCTGATGTGAGCCGGCCCACGGCGGGCACCCGCCTCCGCGCCGCTACCGTGGCTCCCCGGGGTGCCCGGGGGAACGGTGCGCGCGGCAGGGCGGGGGAGCCGTCGGTCAGAACAGGCGGAGCTTGTCGTCCTCGATGCCGCGCAGGGCGTCGTAGTCGAGGATGTGGCAGTTGATGCCGCGGTCGGTGGCGAGGACGCGGGCCTGCGGCTTGATCTCCTGGGCGGCGAAGACGCCGCGGACCGGGGCCAGATGCGGGTCGCGGTTCAACAGCTCGAGGTAGCGCGTCAGTTGCTCCACGCCGTCGATCTCGCCCCGCCGCTTGATCTCGACCGCCACGGTCTGCCCGTCCGCGTCCCGGCACAGGATGTCCACGGGCCCGATCGCCGTCATGTACTCGCGGCGGATGAGGGTGTACCCGTCGCCCAGCGTCTCGATGCGGTCGGCGAGCAGTTCCTGGAGGTGCGCCTCCACGCCGTCCTTGATCAGTCCCGGGTCCACACCCAGTTCGTGCGAGGAGTCGTGGAGGATCTCCTCCATCGTGATGATCAGTTTCTCGCCCGCCTTGTTGACGACGGTCCACACGCCCTCGTCCTCGCCGGTGCCCTCCTTCAGCGTGCAGGGCGGCGACATCCAGTTGAGCGGCTTGTAGGCCCGGTCGTCGGCGTGGATGGAGACGCTGCCGTCCGCCTTGACCAGGATCAGTCGCGGGGCCGAGGGCAGGTGGGCGGTGAGCCGGCCGGCGTAGTCGACCGAGCAGCGGGCAATGACGAGACGCATGGTCGGCAACGCTACTCGACGCCCGCCGGTGCTCGCGATCCGTCCGCCCAGCTCCCAGTGGATCGCACCATTTGTCCCTTGAAACTCTTGTTCATCCCTGGCCGATTGTGGGCGTAACGGGATCGGTTCATATACGCATTCTGCTGGTGTGGTCACCTACGGTTGCCTACCGTAGGAACGGGAGGTTGCGGCCCCTGTACCGAGCGTGTTCGAAATCGCGAACTCCCTTATCTGTCCGGCAACCCCTGCTGTTCGGGGGTGCGAGAGGAGAACCCATGTCGCTCGACGTCTCACCGGCCCTACTCGAACAGGCCGAGCGAGGCGAGGTCGACGAAGCAGCATTCGTCGACTGCGTCCGGACCTCCCTGCCCTACGCATGGGAGATGATCAGCTCCCTGGTGGCCCAGCTGAAGGTGGACGGCGGACCCTTCGCCGACAACCAGACGCCCCCGCCGGACGAGCAGGCACGCGGTCAGCTGCTGCGTGCGCTCGCGAGTGACGCGATACGCGGCGCGTTGCAGCGGCACTTCGGTGTGCGACTGGCCTTCCAGAACTGCCACCGCGTGGCGGTGTTCCCCCTGGACGCCTCGGTGGACGAGACGTTGGCCCGCTTCACGTCGGTGCGCAGCCAGTTGCTCAACCAGTCGCCGGAGCTCCGGGACTGCTGACGCGCGGTTCCGGTACGGCCCGGACGGACAGCCGCCGGCTTGCCGCTCCACCCGCGGGGGAGGTGCATCGAGGACCAGGGCGGCAAGCCCCCCAGGTGGCCCCCGCGCGGCGGGCCGGTCAGCGCAGCTGGGGCAGCACCTCGGCGCCCAGGCGCCGTAGGTTCTCCTCCGTGGCCGCGAGGTCGCCCGAGCCCTCCACCAGGAGGGCGAAGCGGGAGATGCCGGTGCGCTCCGAGGTCGCCGCGAGCCGGTCGGCCGCGAGCCGCGGGGTGCCCACCGGGTGCAGTCCGCAGAGCAGTTCGGTGTAGGCGTACGGGTCGCGCATCGCGCGCGCCCGTCCGTCCACCGTCACATGGGCGTCCAGACCCTGCCGCAGCCAGCCGGGCATCGCCTTCAGCAGCGTCTCCACCGCGTCCGTGCGCCGGTCGGCGAGCTGGCAGACCCCGGCGGAGACATGGGCGGCGCCCGCGATCTCCCCGGCCGGCCGGCCCGCCGCGCGGGCGCAGCGCCGCCAGAGGGCGACCATCTCGGCCTTCTCCTCGTCCCCGACGTGCATGCCGAGCAGCATCGGCAGCCCGCGCTCGGCGGCCAGCCGTACGCTCGCCGGCGAGGTGCAGGCGAGGACGACCTCGGGGCCCGGCGTGTCCGTCAGGGCCTCCGTCGGGCGGGGGACGACCGGCACCTCGCGGAAGGTGTAGCGCTCCCCGGAGGCCGCCACGGACGGCTCGCCCAGCCAGCGCAACAGCAGATCGAGTGACTCCGGGAACCCGTGTTCGTACGCCTCCAGTCCCGCGCCGAACACCTCCAGGTCCACCCAGGGGCCGCCGCGCCCGACGCCCAGCGTGAACCGCCCGCCACTGGTCAGGTGCAGCAGGGCGGCCTGCTCGCCGAGGGCGACGGGGTGGGCCGTGGGCAGTACGCTGACGGCCGTGCCGACCCGGATGCGGCGGGTGCGGCCGAGCAGCAGCGCGGCCAGGGTGACCGCGGACGGGCATGTGCCGTAGGGCACGAAGTGGTGTTCGGCGAGCCAGACCGCGTCCAGCCCGGACTGCTCGGCGACCTCCGCCGAGCGGACGGCCCGGTGCAGGGCCTCGCCGGGACCCTGGCCCGGGAACTGGGCGGCCAGCACAAAGCTTCCTACGTGCATCGCATTTCCTGCTTCCTTGGCTCCGACCCGGAGCTCCCCCACCCGGCATAACCGTCTGACACGTGCCCAGGACACGGCCTGGCCGGAGGGATTTACGGATTGTCTGCAGAATAGGTCGCACGGGAGGGGGACTTGTACGGGTTGGTTCCCTACACGTACCCCACGCGTACCCGCCTCGGCGGCGCGTAGGCTGGATGGAGCCGAGCTTCCCGTACAGCCCCGAGAGGTGTCCCGTGTCCCCGCGTCGCAACCGACCGAAGGCAGCCGGATCGTCGGGCCGGAGCGCCGAGGACGACCCCGCCGGCCGGTACGGCGGCTGGCAGTCCACGGAGAGCTGGCAGGGCGAGGAGTGGAGCGTGCGCCACGTCGCCGGGGCCGGCGCGCAGGGCAAGACCTACCGCTGCCCGGGCTGCGACCAGCTGATCCCCTCCGCTGTCCCGCACGTGGTGGCCTGGCCGGAGTACGCGGGCGTCGACGACCGCCGGCACTGGCACAAGGCCTGCTGGAACGCGAAGGACCGCCGCACCACGCGGGTGCAGCGGTCCCGTAACGCGCCGAGGTTCTGAGCCGAACGGCCGCCCGTCCCGGCTCTTACACGTCCCGGCTCCGGAGCAGCGCGTACGCGCCCGCGTACACCGCCGCCGTCAGGCCGAGCATGATCCACAGCGGGTCCCAGCCGGACGGGCCGGACTCGGTCAGGGAGTTGGTGTAGAACACGCTCAGCTGGTTCGGGATCGAGTACTCGAAGAGCCACTGGCGGACCTTGTCCAGCGATTCCGTCGCCATGAACAGCGCGAGCACCAGCGGCGCGAGCACCACGCCGATCATGATCGTGATGGCGCCCGCCGAGTGCCGGATGACCGACCCGATGAGCAGCGAGAGCAGGCCGAGCAGCGCCAGGTAGAGGCTGACGCCGGCGGTGGCCTTGAACCAGTCGCCGCCGCTCGGGGTGCGGGCGCCGGTGTCCCCCAGCAGGGACGCGTGGACCATGGCCACGAAGGTGGAGGTGACCAGGGTGACGACGAAGGCGACGGCGAAGAACACGATCGACTTGGCGGCGAGCACCCGGGCCCGGCTGGGGCACGCCGTCATCGTCGTCCGGATCATGCCGGTGCCGTACTCCGACGCCGTCGTCAGCACACCGAGGGTGATGATGCAGATGCTGCCGAGGAGCAGGCCGAAGAAGCCGAACGAGAGCGGGTTCTCGCCGGACAGGCTGGTGGAGTCGGAGTTGGCCTCGACCAGTACGCCGGTCAGCAGGCCGATGCCGACGACGAGCAGCACGAACACGCCGAGCGTCCACATCGTGGAGCGCACCGACCTGATCTTCGTCCACTCCGAGGCCAGCGCGTGCCCGAGGTGGGTGCGCACGACCGGGATGGGCGAGGTGTAGCCGGGGTACGGCCCGCCGGGCGCCGCCTGCCAGTCAGGCGCGGCGGCCGGGGCCTGCGGCATGGGGGGCTGGTGGGTGCTCATCGGGCGTCCTCGGGCTGGGTCGGGTCGGCGGGGGCGGAGGCGGGGGCCGCGTCGGCGGCCGGGCTCGTGGCGGGGGCCGGGGGAGCCGCCTTGACCAGGGCGGGCGGCTGGCCCTGCGGCGCCTGCCCGGCCGGCTGAACCGGTGCCGGCGGCTGCCCCGGGGCGCTCGGCTGCGCGTACGGGTTGGCCGCTCCCGCCGGGCCACCGGGCGCCGTGCCCGGTGCGCCGTACCCGGCCGCCGGGGCGCCGCCGTACGGGCCCGCGGGAGGCGTACCGAAGGGCTGGCCGCCCTGCTGGGGCGGCGGCGGGGCGTACCAGCCGGGCTGGCCCTGGCCCGGTACCGGCATGGGCGGCTGGACGCCGGGCGGCAGCGGCTGCTGCAGGCCCGCCTTCTGGTCGACGGTGGAGCGGTAGTCCACGGCGCCCTGCGTCATCCGCATGTACGCCTCCTCCAGCGAGGCCTGGTGCGGGGACAGCTCCCACAGCCGGACGCCCGACTCGTGCGCGAGGTCGCTGATCCGGGGCAGCGGCAGTCCGGTGACCCGGAGCGCGCCGTCCTGCTCCGGCAGCACGTGGCCGCCGGCCTCGGTGAGCGCGGAGGACAGCTTCTCGCGCAGCTGCGGCTCGGTGTCCGGCGTGCGCACGCGCGCGAAGTCGGCCGAGTTGGCCGAGATGAAGTCCCTGACGCTCATGTCGGCGAGCAGCTGCCCGCGCCCGATGACGATGAGGTGGTCGGCGGTCAGCGCCATCTCGCTCATCAGGTGGGAGGAGACGAAGACCGTGCGGCCCTCGGCGGCGAGGGCCTTCATCAGGTTGCGGACCCAGAGGATGCCCTCGGGGTCGAGGCCGTTGACGGGCTCGTCGAACAGCAGCACCTGCGGGTCGCCGAGCAGCGCGGCGGCGATGCCGAGGCGCTGGCCCATGCCGAGCGAGAAGCCCTTGGAGCGCTTCCTGGCCACGTCCTGGAGGCCGACCACGCCGAGCACCTCGTCCACGCGCCGGGCCGGGATGCCGGAGAGCTGGGCGAGGCTCAGCAGGTGGTTGCGGGCGCTCCGGCCGCCGTGCACGGCCTTGGCGTCGAGCAGCGCGCCGACCTGCCGGGGGGCGTTGGGCAGCTTGCGGTACGGGTAGCCACCGATGGTGACCGCACCGGACGTGGGGTTGTCCAGCCCGAGGATCATCCGCATCGTCGTGGACTTGCCCGAGCCGTTGGGCCCGAGGAAGCCGGTCACGGCCCCTGGCCGCACCTGGAAGGAAAGGTTGTACACGGCGGTCTTGTCGCCGTAGCGCTTGGTCAGGCCGACAGCCTCGATCATGCTCCGCACCCATCGAAAGGTTCAGGACAGCGGGGCACACGCCCCCGTAAGGGTTAGGAGGATATCGAGGCGCTGACGGTTCCGCCCAAAAGAAAGTAAAGCCAGAGCACTACGGCGCGTGACGGCGTCGCCTACTGGGCGTCCCGGCGCCTGAGGAGGAGGTAGCCGCCCGCCAGCGCGGCGACCACCCACAGCGCCATGATCCCGAGCCCGGCCCAGGGACCGTAGGGCGTGTCGTCGGCCACGCGCGGCACCACCCGCATGATCCGGCTCCCGGCCTGGTCGGGCAGGAAGCGGCCGACCTTCTTGGTCGCGTCGACGTTGCCGAGGATGTTGGAGATCAGGAAGAAGAACGGCATCAGGATGCCGAGGGACAGCATCGGCGAGCGCAGCATCGCGGCGACCCCCATGGAGAACATCGCGATCAGGGCCATGTACAGCCCGCCGCCGAAGACCGCGCGCAGCACACCGGGGTCGCCGACGGCGGCCCGGTGGGAGCCGAGCACGGCCTGGCCGAGGAAGAACGCGGCGAAGCTCGTCACCATGCCGACGGCGAGCGCGAGCGCGGCGGCCACCGCGACCTTCCCGAACAGGAAGGTGCCGCGCCGGGGCACGGCCGCCAGCGAGGCCCGGATCATGCCGGTGCTGTACTCCGTGGAGACCACCAGCACCCCGAACACGATCATCGCGAGCTGGCCCAGGGTCATGCCCGCGAAACTGACCACCGTCGGATCGAAGGAGAGCCGCTCCCGCGCGGGCATGTTCGCGAACTGCCGGTTCGACAGCGCGCAGATGAGCATTCCGAGGGCGACGGTGACCACCACGGCCAGCGACAGCGTCCACACGGTGGACGCCACCGACCGGATCTTGGTCCACTCGGACCGGATGACCTGAACGGCCGCCATGCTCTCAGACCCCCTTCCAGCCGGCGCCCCAGTCCTGCGCGGCGGGACCGGGACCGGCCTGCGCGTGGTACTCCACCGCTTCCGCCGTCAGCTGCATGAACGCCTCCTCCAGCGAGGCCTGCCGCGGGCTCAGCTCGTGCAGCACGAGCCCGTACCGCGCGGCCAGCTCACCGATCTGCTCCGCCTTGCCGCCCTCCACCTCCAGCGCCCCGCCGTCCGCCTCCACGACGGTGATCCCGGCCTGGTGCAGCACGTCGAGCAGCCGCTCGCGCTGGGGGGAGCGGATGCGCACGTACGACCGCGAGTTGGTCCGGATGAAGTCGGCCATGGAGGTGTCCGCGAGCAGCCGCCCCTGCCCGATCACCACCAGGTGATCGGCCGTCAGCGCCATCTCGCTCATCAGATGACTGGAGACGAACACCGTCCGGCCCTCCGCGGCCAGCGACTTCATCAGGTTCCGGATCCAGTGGATGCCCTCCGGGTCCAGGCCGTTGACCGGCTCGTCGAACATCAGGATGCGTGGGTCCCCGAGCAGCGCGGCGGCGATCCCGAGCCGCTGCCCCATGCCGTACGAGAACCCCTTGGCCTTCTTCCGGGCCACGGCGGTCAGCCCCACGGTCTCCAGGACCTCCGCCACCCGGCGCTCGGGGATGCCGTTGCTCTGCGCGAGGCACAGCAGGTGGTTCCAGGCGCTCCGGCCGCCGTGCACGGCCTTGGCGTCCAGCAGCGCGCCGATGTACGTCAGCGGGTCCCTGAGCCGGTCGTAGTGCGTGCCGTCGATCCGGACATCGCCGGCGGTGGGGCGGTCGAGCCCGAGGATCATCCGCATGGTCGTGGACTTCCCGGCGCCGTTGGGCCCGAGAAACCCCGTCACGATGCCCGGCCGGACGGCGAAGGTGAGGTGGTCGACCGCCACCTTCGCGCCGTACCGCTTCGTCAGCCCCTCCAGCTCGATCATGCGGCCACGCTAAGACGGGCGCGGGGCGGCTGCCACCCGAGCGGAGGCGGCATGCTCCAGCCCCGCTGAACGGCCGCCGGTGCGGCGGCCGGGCGCGCGGTGGAGTTCCACGTGCACCGACCGGCGCCCCGGCAAGCTCCTGCCCGCCGGCCTCGCCGTCGCCGGCGTGCTGGTCGCGCTGCGGCCCGGGTGGCGGGCGTACCCGTGGACGCGCGGCCCGGGCGTGGTCCGGGTGCGCGGCGACGCGCTGGACGCCGCGGGCGCCGGTGTGCGAGGCGGTGAGCGAGGGCGTCGCGGGCGGCGCCGGCCCGCGTTCCCCTCCGGCAGCGACAGCCTGCTCGCGGCCGACGGCGACGTGGCCCTCGCGCCGACCGGCAGCGGGGTGCGGGCGTACGGCCTCACCGGCGGCCGGCCGCACCGGACCACCGGTCCGGGCCGCACGAACAGCGACGGGACGTGCGCGCCGAACGTGGTCTGCGCGGCCGGCGGCACCGCCCGGACCGTGGTCACCCGCGAGGACGAGGACGCCTGCGCCGGCGACGCCGAAGGGGCGGCGGGACCGGGTCCCACCGCCCCTCAGGGTCGTACGACTGCCCGGACCTACCGGGACTGCTGCGCCGGAACGCCCCGGGAGATCGGCTCGTCGTCGGTCGACGTGCCGGCCGCGGCCACCGCGGCACCGGTCAGCGTGGCGAGCATCTCGCGGACGTTCGTCAGCTGGGCGTTGATGCTGTCGCGGCGGTTGGTGAGCGCCGCCAGCTCACGCTCGGATTCCGAACGGATCCGGTCGGCCTTGGCGTTGGCGTCGGCCACGATGTCCTCGGCCTGGCGCTGGGCGGTCTCCACCGTCTGGCGGGCGCGGCGCTCGGCGTCGGTGCGCAGCTTCTCCGCCTCCAGGCGGAGCTGCTCGGCCCGGTGCTCGATCTCGGCGAGGCGCTTCTCGGCCTTCTGCTGACGCGAGGCCAGGTCGCGCTCGGACTGCTCGCGACGCTTGGCCAGGTTCGTCTCGAAGTCGGCGGCGGCCTGCGCGGCCTTGGCGCGGGTCTCCTCGAAGAGGGCGTCCGCCTCCTCGCGCTTGGACTGCGCGTCCTTCTGCGCCTCGGTGCGCAGCTGGGCCGCGTCGGACTTGGCCTTCTCGACGATCCGGACGCCCTCGTCCTCGGCCTTGGCCTTGCGCTCGGCCGCGTACGACTCGGCGTCGTTGCGGACCTGCTGGGCCGCCGACTCGGCGAGGTCGCGGTGCTGCTCGGCCGCCCTCCGGGCCTCCTCACGCAGCTCCTTGGCCTCTTCCTCGGCCAGGCGCAGGATCTTCTCGACCCGCGCGCCGAGACCCGCGTACGACGGCTCGGCGTCCGTGATCTGGGCCTGGGCGTTCTGCGTCTCGAGGTGGAGCTCCTCGATGCGCTTCTCCAGGGCGGTGATGCGGGCGAGAGCGCTGTCACGGTCGGAGACGAGCTTGGAGATACGTTCGTCCACCTGAGCGCGGTCGTATCCACGCCGCACAAGCTCGAAGCCGTAGGGGGAAGTGTCGCTCATGGGGTTCCTGTCGAATGAGACCGGTGAGTGAGGTGATAAGGGGAATCCTAGGGGCCGAAGCGGTGTGTCATCGAGCAGATACGGTTTTGATCTGGAGAATGGCACCCCATTCGGGTGGCTGACCGGCGGACGGCTTGCCGAGGAGTCGGGCAAAGCCCCCAGGAGACACCCGAACGTACCTCGTACGCTAGCTCTCTGACGACTTGCCACCCGAACGGGGGGCACCCACCGTGGCGCCCGCCTTGACTCCGCCGTCCTTGCCGGCCGCGGGGGCCTCGAAGGACTCCAGCGCCTCCAGCACGTCCTGGACCCGGGAGATCTCGGCGTTGATGTCCTCCCGTCGGCGCACCAGGACCTCCAGCTCCCGCTTGCCCTCCTCGACGGTGCGCCGGGCCTCGCGGATCGCCTCCGCCTTCAGCTCCTCGGCCTCCTTCACGAGGCTGGCCTTCTTCTGCTCGGCCTCCTTCAGAAGCCCCTCCGCCTTCTTGACCGCGGCGATGCGCACCTTGCCCGCTTCGGAGTTGGCGTCCGACACCAGCTCCTTGGCCTTCGCCTCGGCCTTCGCCAGCTGCTCCTCGGCCGCCTTGATCAGCGCGTCGCAACGGTCACCGGTGGACTTCATCGTCTCGGCGGCCTCGCGCCGGGCCCGCTCGTGCAGCTCCTCGATCTCGCCGGTGATGCGGTCGCGCAGCTCCTCCGCGCGCTGCCGGATCGCGGTGGCGTCCCGGCGGGCGCCGACCAGCAGCTCGTCCGCGTCCGTCCGGGCCTTCTCCACCAGGGAGTTGCCCTCGATGGTGGCCTCGGAGACGATCCGGTCGGCCTCGCTGCGCGCCGCGCCGACCATCGTGTCGGCCTGCGACTCGGCGTCCGCGGTGGTCTTCAGCGCCTGCTGCTGCGCCTCGGTGAGCAGCTTGTCGGCCTCGGCCGTGGTCTCCGTGATGAGCTTGTCGACCTGCTCCGCCGCCTCCGAACGCCGTTTGTTGGCGTCCTTGCGGGCCTCGTCCAGGGTCCGCTCGGCCTCCTGGCGCGCGGAGCCGACGAGCCGTTCGGCCTCCGCCCGCGCCTGCGCCTTCGTCCGTTCGGCCTCGGCCCGCAGCCGCTCCGCGTGCGCCTGCGCCGAACCGACGGTCTCGGCCGCCTCGGCCCGCAGCCGCTCCGCCTCGTCGGTCGCCTCCCCGAGCAGCTGCTCGGCGCTCGCGACCGCCTCGGCACGGACCCGGTCCGCCTCGCTCAGCGCCTCCGCGCGCACCCGCTCGGCCTCGGCGAGCGTCTCGGTCTGGAGGCGTTCGGCCTCGTTGCGGGCCTCGGTGATGAGGGTGTCGGCCTGGGTGGCCGCGTCGGAGCGGATGCGGTTGGCGTCCTCGCGGGCCTCGGCCCGGGCGCGGGTCGCCGCCTCGGTGGCCTCGGTGAGCGTCTCCGCCGCCTCCGTGCGGACGCGCTCGGCCTCCGCCGCGGTCTCCGTCTGGAGCCGCTCGGCCTCGGCGAGCGTCTCGGTCTGGAGGCGTTCGGCCTCGTTGCGGGCCTCGGTGATGAGGGTGTCGGCCTGGGTGGCCGCGTCGGAGCGGATGCGGTTGGCGTCCTCGCGGGCGTCCGCCCGGGTGCGGGCCGCCGCCTGGTCGGCCTCGGCCAGCGCGTCCGACGCCTCGGTGCGCACCCGCTGGGCGTACTCGCCCGCGTCCGCGCGCAGCCGTTCGGCCTCCGCGATGGCCTCCGCCATCGTCCGCTCGGCCAGCGCCTTCGCGGCCTCCGACTCCTCGTTCGCCTCACGCCGGATCCGGGAGGCGTCCTCGCTCGCCCGCTCCCGCTCGGCGTAGGCGTCGGCGCGGACGCGGTCCGCCTCCTCCTCGGCCTCCCGGCGGGTACGGTCCGCCGCGTGCTCGGCGGCCGAACGCAGCCCGGCGATCTCCTCCTGCGCCTGCTCGTGCAGCCCGGCGACGGAGTCCCGCACCTGCTGCGCGTGCTGCTCGGCGGCGCCGACCATCTCCGTGGCGCGCCGGTCCGCCTCCTCCACCAGCCGGGTGGCCTCGGCCTGCGCCTCCTCCACGCGCTTGCGCGCGGAGGCCAGCAGTTCCTCGCTCTGCTCGCGGGCCCGCTGCCGCTCCTGGTCGGCCTCCTCGCGGGCGGCGCCGAGGAGCTCCTCGGCCTCGCGGCGGCGACGGGCGGCCTCCTCCTGCGCGGCGGCCAGCGTCTCGGACGCCTCGGTGCCGAGGCGCTCGGCGGCGGCCTGCGCCTCCGCGCGCACCCGGTCGGCGGTGTCCTGCGCCTCCGCCTTCAGCCGCTCGGCCTCGGCGGCGGCCTCGGACCGCAGCCGTACGGCGAGGGCCTCGCCCTCGGCGCGGGAGGCGGACGCGTCGGACGCGGCCTCGTCCCGCAGCCGCTCGGCCTCGGCCTCGGCCTGCTGCTGGAGCGTGCGGATCCGCTCGGCGGCCTCCGCACGCAGCCGCTCGGTCTCCTCGGCGGCCTCCCGGCGGATCCGGGCCGCCTCGGCGCGGGCGTCGTCCAGCGCCTGCTCGGCCGACGCCAGCCGCTCCTGCGCCTCGGTCTGGAGCCGGCTCAGCTCCTCGGCGGCCTCGGCACGACGGGACTCGACGGCCTTCTCGGTCTCCTCGCGCAGCTCCCGCGCGGCCTTCTCGGCGTCCGAGCGGACCGTCTCGGCCTGCTCGGCGGCCTCGGCGCGCAGCCGCTCGGCCTCCTTGCGGGTGCGCTCCAGGGTCTCCTCGGCCTGCCGGCGCAGGCCGGTGGCCCGCTCGATGGCCTCGGTGCGGACCTTCTCGCTGTCGGCGGTCGCGGTCTGCCGCAGCTCGTCGGCGTCCGCCTTGGCCTTGGCCAGCAGCTCCTCGGCGGACCTGGCCGCCTCCTCGATCTGCGCCACCGCCTCCCGGCGGGCCTCGGCGCGGATCGACTCGCCCTCGGCGACCGCGTCGGCGCGCAGCTGCTCGGCCTCGCCGCGCAGCCGGCGGGCCTCCTCCTGCAGCTCGACCGTCTTGGCGCGGTACTCCTTGGTGTCGTCCTTCGCCGCGCCCTTGAGCTGCTCGGCGATGTCGTGCGCCTCGGCACGCAGCCGGTCCGCCTCGGCCTCGGCCTCGGAGCGGATCCGCTCGGCCTCCTCGGCGGCGGCCCTGGTGGTCTTCTGGGCGTCCTCGGACGCCTTGTTCAGGACGTCCTCGGCGGTCTTGGCCGCCTTGGACAGCTGGGTGGCCGTCTCCTCGGCGGTGATCGAGCGGGCCTTCTCGGCGGCCTCGGCGACGATCTTCTCGGCCTCGGCGCGGGCGTCCGCGACCAGTTGCTCGGCCTCGGACCTGGTGTGCTCGGCCTCCTTGGTGGCCTCCTCGACCAGCCGGGCGACCTGCTCCTTGGCGGTGCGCGTCCGCGTCTCGTTGGCGGCCTCCGCGGTGGCGAGGGCCTTGGCGGCGGCCTCCTTCGCCTCCGTGACCACCTTCTCGGCCTCGGCCTGCGCCTTGCGCAGCGCCTCCTCGGCCGCCGTCATCCGCTCCTCGGCGGTCCGGCTCAGCTCGGCGGCCTGCCGGCGGGCCGCGTCCGACTCGGTGACCGTGGCCGTGCGCAGCTGCTCGGCGTGCTCCGTGGCCTCCTGCGCCTGCGTGGAGGCCGCGTTCAGCAGCCGCTCGGCGTCCGCGCGGGCCCGGCGCAGGATCTGCTCGGCCTCCGCGCGCGCCGACTCGGCCTCGCTCTGCAGCCGCTCCCGGGCCTCCCGGGTCAGCCGTTCGGCCTCCGCGCGGGCGGCGGCCATCGCCTGCTCGGCCTCCGCGCGGGACTCCTCCAGCAGCCGCCGGGCCTGCTGCTCGGTGCGGGCGCGCAGTTGCTCGGCCCAGGCCACGTTCTCGTTGACGTGCGACTCGACGGTGGCCCTGCGCTCGGCCAGCTCCTGGTCGAGCTGCTGGCGCCGGGTCACCGCCTCCTGGTGCAGCTCGGCCTGGAGCCGCGCGGCCTGCTCGGCGTGCTCCTGGAGGATGCGCTGGGTCTGTGCACGGGCCTGGCTCAGCTCCCGCTCGGCGTCCTGGCGCAGCTGCTCGGCCTGCATCTGGGCGTTGCGAAGCAACTGTTCGGCCTGGTACCCGATGTCACCCGCGTCGTAGGCGGGCCGGGTCATGAGGGTGCGCCGCGCCTCGTGCAGCTTGGCGCGCAGCACCTCGACCTGGTAGCCGAGGTCCTCGGCGTGCTGGATCGCCTTCTCGCGCTCGGTCCTCAGCCGCTTCATCTCGGCCTCGAACCGAGAGAGGTGGTCGACGTCAGCCGCCGGCTCTCGCTCCTGGCTCTCGTAGCCCCGCACTGCGCGGTCCCATCCGTCCCCTGGTCAGCTTCTGCAACGAGCTCCGTCCATCCGCCGAACGGGGCCCCCGGGGAATGGTGTCAGACAGACGGCGGAGCACGGGCTGCTGCCCCGACGCTCGTCCCCCGAAACCCGGACCCCGGCATGCGGTCGTCCCCGTTTCGGGGACGACCGCCCCCAACCCTACCGGCCCTTATGTACGGGGGTCAGTGCTCAGGTGACTCAACAGGGGCCGAAGTGACCAGTTCTGTCAGAACGCCATGGCAATCCTTGGGGTGCAGGAAGGTGATCCGCGACCCCATGGAGCCGCGTCGTGGCTCGTCGTAGAGCACCCGGACGCCCTTTCCGCGGATGTCCGCGGCGTCCGCGTCGACGTCCGCGGTGCCGAAGGCGATGTGGTGGACGCCCTCCCCGTTCTTCGCGAGCCACTTGGCGACGGTGGAGTCCTCGCGGACCGGTTCCAGCAGCTGGAGGTAGGAGGCGCCGCCGTCCGAGGTGCCGTTGATCCTGAGCATGGCCTCCCGCACGCCCTGCTCCTCGTTGACCTCGGTGTGGAACACCTCGAAGCCGTACGTGGCCCGGTAGAACTCGACGGTCGCGTCGAGGTCGTGGCAGGCGATCCCGATGTGGTCGATTCGCGTCAGCATGGATTCAGTGCAGCGCTCCCGGGATGGTTACGCAACGTGCGCGCGATCACACCGACGGGCCGATGACGCCATGTCCAACCGCTCAGTACATTCGAAGTAAACCCTCGTTCACTCCTCGGCTGTGTGCAGCTGGAAGGGGATCGCACCTCATGTCTTCTGGATCTTCTGGAACGACCAGCTCGGTGATCGTCGCGGGCGCCCGGACGCCCATGGGGCGGCTGCTGGGCTCGCTGAAGTCCTTCTCCGGAGCCGACCTGGGCGGCTTCGCGATCAAGGCCGCCCTCGACCGTGCGGGGATCGGCGGCGACCAGGTGCAGTACGTCATCATGGGCCAGGTCCTCCAGGCCGGCGCCGGCCAGATCCCGGCCCGCCAGGCCGCCGTCAAGGCCGGCATCCCCATGAATGTCCCGGCGCTGACCGTCAACAAGGTGTGCCTCTCCGGCCTCGACGCCATCGCCCTCGCCGACCAGCTGATCCGCGCGGGTGAATTCGACATCGTCGTGGCGGGCGGCCAGGAGTCCATGACCAACGCCCCGCACCTGCTGCCCAAGTCCCGCGAAGGGTACAAGTACGGCGCGGTCCAGATGCTCGACGCGATGGCCTACGACGGCCTGACCGACCCGTGGGAGAACGTCCCGATGGGCGAGTCCACGGAGAGGCACAACACCCGCCTCGGCATCAAGCGCCCCGAGCAGGACGAGATCGCCGCCCTGTCCCACCAGCGCGCCGCCGCCGCCCAGAAGAACGGCCTGTTCGAGGCCGAGATCACCCCCGTGGAGATCCCGCAGCGCAAGGGCGAGCCCGTGCTGTTCAGCAAGGACGAGGGCATCCGCGGCGACACCACCGCCGAGTCCCTGGCCAAGCTGCGCCCGGCCTTCGCCAAGGACGGCACGATCACCGCCGGCTCCTCCTCGCAGATCTCGGACGGTGCGGCGGCCGTGGTCGTGATGAGCAAGGCGAAGGCGGAGGAACTGGGCCTGACCTGGCTCGCCGAGATCGGCGCGCACGGCAATGTGGCCGGCCCGGACAACTCGCTGCAGTCCCAGCCGTCGAACGCCATCCTGCACGCCCTGAAGAAGGAGGGCCTGGAGGTCTCCGACCTGGACCTCATCGAGATCAACGAGGCCTTCGCCGCCGTCGCCGTCCAGTCAATGAAGGACCTCGGCGTTTCCACGGAAAAGGTGAACGTCAACGGCGGCGCGATCGCGCTGGGTCACCCGATCGGCATGTCCGGCGCCCGGCTCGTGCTCCACTTGGCACTGGAGCTCAAGCGGCGCGGCGGCGGCGTCGGCGCGGCGGCGCTGTGCGGCGGCGGTGGCCAGGGTGACGCGCTGATCGTGCGGGTACCGAGGGCCTGAGACCCCGAGGTCTGTTTCCGGTACGCCGGTGTCCGGTACGTGGTGAACTGAACGGAGCTGTGATGCAGGACGTCTCCTCTCTGGTGGCCCAGGCCAGGGAAGGCCGGCCGCGGGCCGTGGCCCGGCTGATCTCCCTCGTGGAGGGGGCGTCCCCGCAGCTGAGGGAGGTCATGGCGGCGCTGGCCCCGCTGACGGGCAACGCGTACGTGGTCGGCCTGACGGGCTCGCCGGGCGTCGGCAAGTCCACCTCCACCTCCGCGCTCGTCACCGCGTACCGCAAGCAGGGCAGGCGGGTCGGCGTCCTGGCCGTCGACCCCTCGTCGCCGTTCTCCGGCGGCGCCCTGCTCGGCGACCGGGTCCGGATGTCGGAGCACGCCTCCGACCCCGGCGTCTACATCCGCTCCATGGCGACCCGCGGCCACCTCGGCGGCCTGGCCTGGGCGGCCCCGCAGGCCATCCGGGTGCTGGACGCGGCCGGCTGCGACGTGATCCTGGTCGAGACGGTCGGTGTGGGCCAGTCGGAGGTGGAGATCGCCTCCCAGGCGGACACCAGCGTGGTCCTCCTGGCCCCCGGCATGGGCGACGGCATCCAGGCGGCGAAGGCCGGGATCCTGGAGATCGGCGACGTGTACGTCGTCAACAAGGCCGACCGGGACGGCGCCGACGCCACCGCCCGCGAACTGAACCACATGCTGGGCCTGGGCGAGGCCCGGGGCCCCGGTGACTGGCGCCCGCCGATCGTGAAGACGGTCGCGGCGCGCGCGGAGGGCGTCGACGAGGTCGTGGAGGCGCTGGAGAAGCACCGGGCCTGGATGGAGGAGCGCGGGATCCTCACGGAGCGCCGCAAGGCCCGCGCGGCCCGCGAGGTGGAGACCATCGCGGTGACGGCCCTGCGGGAACGCATCGGCGACCTGCACGGCGACCGCCGCCTCAGCGCCCTCGCCGAACGCATCGTCACCGGCGAACTGGACCCGTACCGCGCGGCGGACGAACTGGTCGCGGGCCTGACGGAGAGCTGAGCGCGCCGCGGGATCGGCGGGCCGTGGGTGAACGGGGTTTCCGCCCGGGTCTCCGGTGCGGGGGATCTCGCTGGGCGGGCCGAAGGCGTCGACGGTTGGACGCCCCGTTCCCGTGCGGGGATGCGCTGGGCGCGCCAATGGCTGAGGGCGGTGTCACCACCTCGCGGCGGCCTTCCGCGCGGGGACGGGCCGGGCGTCCTGAGGACGGCTCCGGTGCGGGAGCGGGCGGTCGGCTGAGGGTGGCGAGTGGACCGTCGACGGTGGACCGGACCCGTACCGCGCGGCGGGGCGAACTCGTCGCGGGCCTGACGGAGAGCTGAGCGCGCCTCGGGATCGGCGGGCCGGCCGTGGGCCCGGGTGCGGGCCGCGGGTCGCTGGGGCGACCGCCTCCCGCGCCGGGACGGGCCGGGCGTCCTGAGGACGGCTCCGGTGCGGGAGCGGGCGGTCGGCTGAGGGTGGCGAGTGGACCGTCGACGGTGGACCGGACCCGTACCGCGCGGCGGACGAACTGGTCGCGGGCCTGACGGAGAGCTGAGCGCGCCGCGGGATCGGCGGGCCGGCCGTGGGCCCGGGTGCGGGCCGCGGGTCGCCGGGGCGACCGCCTCCCGCGCCGGGACGGGCCGGGCGTCCTGAGGACGGCTCCGGTGCGGGAGCGGGCGGTCGGCTGAGGGTGGCGAGTGGACCGTCGACGGTGGGCTGAACCCGTACCGCGCGGCGGGGCGAACTCGTCGCGGGCCTGACGGAGAACTGACCGCGCGGCTGGATCGGCGAGCCGGTCCGGGGGTCGCCGGGACGGTGATCGCGCTGCTACCTTGACCCGCATGTTCCTCTCCTTGGCGTAGAGCGCACCCGGGATCGCGGGGCCGGACAGACGGCCTTCGCGCCCTTCGGTGTCCCCTCTTCCGCCTCTCCCAGAGGAACCTCGCGTGTCCACGCCCCTTTCGCGGCCCTCGTACGCCGCCGTCCTGCGCGTCCCGCACGCGCGCCGCACCTTCACCGCGGCCCTGACGGCCCGCCTGTCCTACGGCACGGTCTCGCTGGCGGTGCTGCTGTCCGTCACCCACGCCACCGGGTCCTACGCGGTCTCCGGCACCGTCCTCTCCCTCTTCGGCGCCACGACGGTCTTCCTGATGCCGCTGCGGGCCTCCCTGATCGACCGGCACGGCCCGCGCCGGGTCCTGCCGCCCATGTCCGCGCTGTACGGCGCCCTGCTGGGCGCCCTGGCCGTCCTGATCTGGCGTCCCGGTGCACCGGCGGCCGCCATCGGCCTCACCGCCGCCCTCGCGGGCTGCTGCGCGCCCCCGCTGGGCCCGACCATGCGCGCCCTGTGGTCCGAACTGGTGACGGACCGGGACCTGTTGCAGCGCGCCTACAGTCTGGACGGCGTCGCGGAGGAACTGCTCTACGTCTCCGGCCCGGTCCTGATCGCCACGCTCGGCGGCTCCGCCCCGCCGGCTGCGGGAATCCTCCTGAGCGCGGCCCTGAACGTCGGGGGCACGTGCGCCTTCGTCACCTCCCCGGCGATGACCGCAAAGCGCCCGTCGCCCTCGAAGGAGGAGGCCGCCGGTGCACGGCTCGCGGGGGAAGGGATCACCGGCGCGCGGTCCGGCCGGGGACGGGCCGCCCTGGTCCGGGGCGTGCTGCCCCCGGTCGTGGTCGCCCTGGGTGCGGGACTGGCCCTCAGTGCCGTGGAGCTGCTGGTGCTGGCCTTCGCCACGGAACGTGGCTACGACCCCGCCCTGGTCCCGTGGGTCCTGGGCGCGCTCTCGGCGGGCAGTGCGCTGGGCGGCCTGGCCAACGGGGCGGTGCGGTGGCGCACGAGCGCCCGGACCCGTCTGTGCCGGTTCGCGGCGGGCCTCGGTCTGGTGCTCGCGGCGGCGGGACTGGCCCCCGGCCTGTGGACCCTCACGGCGGCCATGGCCTGCGCCGGAGCGTTCATCGCCCCGGTCCTGACGACGGCCTACCTGCTGGCCGACGAATCGGCCCAGGACAGCGCCCGTACGCAGGCCGGGGCGTGGGTGAACATGGCGGTGAACGCGGGAAGCTCGGGCGGGGCGATGGCGGCCGGGCTGGTGATCGGCCGTCTGCCGCTGCCCGTGTGCTTCACCCTGGCGGGCGGAACCGCACTGCTGGCCGCGGCGGCCGCGGCCAGTCGTGTCGCGGGAGCGGTACGGGTGGGCGCGGCGTCCGGCCTGCGCCGGTAAGCGCGTCCACCCCCCGCCCGGCTACCGTGATCCGGGCCGGACGGCCCGGATCACAGACGCCCCCGCTGCCCCCGCAGATGCTCGGCGATGGGCTTCAGCGCCTTGTCGAGTTCCATCAGCGTGTCCGGTGACAGCAGGTCGATGAAGTGGCGCCGCACCGACGCGACGTGGTGCGGCGCGACCTTCTTCATCGTCTCCATGCCGTGATCCGTGAGCACGGCGTACAGCCCTCGCCGGTCCGTGTCACAGTTCTCCCGGCGCACCAGGTTCGCGTTCTCCATGCGCGTGATCTGGTGCGAGAGCCGGCTCTTGGACTGCATCGTCGCGGAGGCGAGGTCGCTCATCCGCATCCGCACGTCCTCCGACTCGGACAGGTTCACCAGGATCTCGTAGTCGTTCATCGTCAGGCCGAACGGCTGGAGATCCTTCTCGAGCTGGTACGTCAACAGCCTGTTGACCTCCAGGTGGGTGCGCCAAGCGCACTGCTCCGCATCGGTCAGCCAGCGCGTGGCCGTCTCGGTCTCCATGAATGAAGTCTACCTAAGAAGTTGAATGGCGAACTACTTCGGGTGGTGTGACAGTGCGCACGCGTTCGACGTCACACTCCGCAGACTACCGCTCACAGCCCGAAGCGACGCTGGAGGTCCCCCAGCTGTCCGGGAAGGCGCGGTACGCCCGACGATTGCGGACCGTGTCCGCCCGGCCCCGTTCCGCCACCGCCCGGCACTCCCGGTTCGGGTGGAACAACCCCCGTGGCCCCCTCGGCCATAAGGGTCTCCGTCGACTGCAGCAGAACCGTCCCGGCGCCCACGAACTCGAACTGGTGCTCCTCCCCGGATACCCCGCCGAGGCCCGTCATCGCACGTAGACCGCCCAGCACACCCGTCATGTATCCGTGGTCGTAGTGATGGCACGGGGACGGGCAGTCGGCCCATCCGACGAGCGCCTGGGGGTCGACCCGGATCGGAGGTTCCAGGAACACCACCGGCCCGTTAGATGCGGCCACGAACTTTCCGGTTCCGATAAGGGTCAGAAAACCCGGCACGATCGACTGCTTGAGCGCGAGACTTGGCTGAAAAGCGAGCAGGTTGCCCGCGCGAATGGTCAAGTTCCCGTCGTCCAGGTCGTAGCTGTTGACGTCGAAGGCCCGGTCGGCCAGCAGCATCTTGCCGGAGCCGCCGGCCACGACCCAGTCGCTCGCGTGCAGTGGCGAATGGAAGGACGTACGGACAAGTCGGTCGAGTCGCCCGTGCCCGATGCCGTTGAAATCGATCGTCCCGTAGTAGGCGATCATCTTCCCCTTCTGCAGGAACCACTGCCCGCCCTTGAGCTCCACGCAGAAGGTGTACTTGTTCACGTTGTCGTCGGCGGGCAGCGTCACAGGGTCGTGCACGACCGGCCCGGCGCCCGGGCTCGCGTAGGTGCTCACAGCTTCTCCTCCGACGCCTGGACGTACACCGTGCCGTTGCCGCTCAGTTCCAGCTGGAAGGCCTCGCCGGAGCCCCGGCCCACCATGTCGCGCCAGCCGAGCGCGGTGGACAGCTTGTTGCGGACGTCGCCGTGGTGGGCGACGTAGGCCTGGGGGTCGACGTGGACCGGGCGCTGCGGGGTGACCGGGACCTCGAAGACCCCGCCGTGCGCCATCACGGCCACCGAGCCCTGCCCCTGGAGGGTCGTCGTGAACAGCCCCTGGCCCGTGACCTGCCCGCGCACCATGCCCATGACCCCGCCCTGGGAGCCCATGAACATCGTCCCCTGCCGCAGCGTGCCCTCGAAGGCGAGCAGCCGGTCGGCCTCGACGTAGAGCGTGTCGCCGGCGAGGGTGATCACATGGACATGGTGGCCGCCGTGCCCGAAGAACACCGTGCCGCTGCCCTCCACGGTCATCAGCGGGGTCGCCTCGCCGGCCACCCGGCGCCCGATCATGGACATCAGGCCGCCCTGTCCGCCCTGGAGGTTGGGCGTGAAGGACACGTCCCCCTTGTAGGCGAGCATCGCGCCGCGCTGACTGAACAGCCGCCGGCCCGGTGTCACCGTCGCCTCGACCATCTTGGAGTTGATCTCTCGGAAGGTCATCTCACAGGTCCCCCGCGATCGTGTTCCGCTCGCTCGGCTGCACGTACACCAGTCCGTCGCCCTCGAAGCGGATCTGGAAGGCCTCGCCGCCGCCCTCCCCGAGGAGTGTGCGGAACGTCACACCGGACTGGAAGGTCTGCCGGACGTCGCCCTGGTGGGCCACGTAGGCGCCCGGGTCGACGATCAGCGGGTACTGCGGACTGACCCGGAGCACGACCGCCGGCCCGTCCGAGACGATCGCCGCCTGGCCGTGGCCCTCCACGGTCGTCGTGAACAGGCCGTTGCCCTGCGAGGCCCCGCGCAGCCCCGTGAACGTCGTGCCCGTTCTGAGCCCCGCGTCCGTGGCCAGCAGGTTGCCCGCCTCGACGTAGAGCTTGTCGCCCCGGAGGCTCACCAGGTTGATCTCCGACGCACGGTCCGCGAACCAGCAGGTACCGTGCCCCTTCACCTCCATCACCGTCATCTGCTCACCGGTGAGCCGCCGGGTCACCATCCCGCGCAGCCCCTCGCCGCCACCGCTCAGCTTCTTGAAGGCCATCTGCCCGTCGTACGCGACCATCGAGCCGTTCTTCGCCTTCACGGCGTCCCCGGTCATGTCGACGGCGAGGACCTTGCTCCCCTGGAGCCGGAACATCGCCACGCTGTGAAAGTAGCGGCCGGGCGGGTGGACGGAACAGGGCCCATGGGTGGAGACCCACCCTGAGCGGACCCCTACGGGCGCGGTTTGCCACAATGGGGGAACGCTTGTGCGTGCGTTCACAAACGACTCTCCCACCGAAGGTGACCCGTGGACATCAAGACAGCCACCGCCCTCCGCCGTCTCCGGCTGGTCTCGGCCCCGGAGGCCGTGTCCTTCCTGATCCTGCTGCTCTGCTCGGTGCTGAAGCGGACCACGGACTTCAACGCGGTCCCCGTGATGGGCGCGGTCCACGGCGTCCTCTTCGTCCTCTACGTGATCTTCTGGGCGGACGCCTGGAACCGCGCCAAGTGGCCGCTGCGGACGGCGGCCCTCTACTTCGTCCTCTCGGTGCTGCCGACCGGGGGCTTCTTCGCCGAGCGCAAGCTGCGCCGCGAGGCCGAGGACGCCGTCATCGCCGCCCGTGCCCGCAAGGAAGGGGTCGTGAACGCATGATCGTCGCCTTCTCCGTGACGCCCCTCGGCGTCGGTGAGGACGTGGGGGAGTACGTCGCCGACGCCGTGCGCGTGGTCCGCGAGTCGGGCCTGCCCAACCGCACCGACGCCATGTTCACCTCGATCGAGGGCGAATGGGACCAGGTCATGGACGTCGTGAGGCGGGCCGTCGCCGCCGTCGAGGCCCGCGCCCCGCGCGTCTCGCTCGTCCTCAAGGCCGACATCCGCCCCGGAGTGACCGACGGGCTCACGTCCAAGGTGGAGACCGTCGAACGGCACCTCGCCCAGTAGCCGCACCCGTCGGCCGAACCCCGGTCCCCAGGGCCGGGGTTTTGTCGTACCCCTTCTTTGAGCGACCGCTCAAAAGGTGTACGTTCAGCGCCAGACGATTTGAGCGTTCGCTCAAACTCCGTGCTCACGTGGGGGAACACATGGGTCTCTACAGAGAGACGCACATCCGCGCCGGCCTCGACGAGCTGTGGGCCCGCACCCAGGACCCCGCCCGCCACCAACGCTGGGACCTGCGCTTCACCGAGATCGAGTACCTCCCGCGCGCGGAGGGCGAACCGCAGCGCTTCCGGTACGCCACGCGCGTGCTGCCGTTCCTCACCGTCTCCGGCACCGGCGTGGCCGCCGGCGAGAGGGAACGCCCCGACGGCACCCGCACCTCCGCCCTGCGCTTCTCCTCGCCCCACCCGCTCTCCCCGATCGCCGAGGGCAGCGGTTACTGGCGCTACGTCCCCGACGCCCACGGCGTCCGCTTCCTCACCGGCTACGACTACCGTCCCCGCTGGGGAGCCCCCGGCGCCCTCGCCGACCGCCTGCTGTTCCGTCCGCTCATGGGCTGGGCCACCGCCTGGTCCTTCGACCGGCTCCGCCTCTGGCTGGAGCGGGGCATCACCCCGGAGCGGGCGCTGTACCGCTGGCTGGCGGAACTGGCGGTCCGGGCGCTCCTCCTCGCCGCGTGCCTGACCGGACTGGGACGGGGCTCGCTCCCCGGCCCGGCCGGCCCCCTCGCGGACTCGCTGGCCTACCTCTGCCCGCTCCTGCTCCTGCTCGGCGTCTTCCTGGCCCTGTTCAAGTCGCCGCTCGCCGGTACCCCGGCCGCCCGCCGCTGCCTGCGCGCCCCCGCCACCCGGACCCGCGCGCCCCGTCTCCTGCGCACCCTGGAGAAGCACGGATGACCTCGATCTTCCAGAGCGCCCTGGGGCCGGAGTTCCAGCGCCTCCACCCCGCCCTGCGACGCCGCTTCTCGGTGGGCCTGGCCGGCGGCGAGGCCTGCACCGGCCGGGGCGTGATGGACCGGATCTGGCACGGACCGGCCTTCGTGAAACCGTTCCTCGCCCTGGGCGCCACCCGGAACATCCTGGTCCCGAGGGCCGGCCGGAACGTGCCCTTCGTGATCGAGAACGTGCCGTACCGGGACACCTTCGGGCGTGAGACGGTGAGCTTCGTGCGCACCTTCCACCTGCCCGGCCGCGCCCGCCGCTTCGACGCCCAGATGGTGCTCGGCCCGCGGGGCGACCGCGTCCTCGACTACCTCGGCACCCACCAGCACCTCGCGACCGACCTGCACTTCCACGCCGAGCCCGACGGCTCCCTGCTCATCCGCTCCGGCGCCCACCGGTTCCGGGAGGGCCCGGTGGACGTCCGCGTCCCCGAACTCGTCGGCGCCACGGCCGAGGTACGCGAGTCGTACGACGAGACGGCCGGCCGCTTCAGGGTCCGCGTCCGCGTGGTGAACCGCTGGTTCGGACCGCTCTTCGGCTACGAGGGCTCCTTCACGGCGTCGTACACCGACGTCCGCGCCCGTGGCGTACGGCCCGGCCTGCGCCCGGTGCGGGAGGAGGCGCGCGCGTGAGCCCCGAGACCGCGAAGGCGCAGGAGACCAAGGCCAAGCTGCTGGAGGGCGCGCTGCGCACGCTCACCGAGCAGGGCATCGCCAAGACGTCGGCCCGCACGGTGGCGGCGGCGGCCGGGGTCAACCAGGCGCTGGTCTTCTACCACTTCGGATCGGTGGACGAGCTGCTCGCCGCGGCCTGCCGGTACGGCGCGGAGAAGGCCGTGGCCCGGTACCGCGAGCGCCTGGCCGCGGTGGACTCGCTCTCCGAGCTCCTCGCCGTGGGCCGCGAGATCCATGAGCACGAGCGGGCCGGCGGGCATGTGGCCCTCCTCGGCCAGCTGCTGGCCGGCGCCCCGACGCACGCGGCACTGGGCCCGGCGACGGCCGACGGGCTGCGACTGTGGATCACCGAGATCGAGCAGGTGCTCCGCCGCGTGCTGGCGGAGACCCCGTTCGGCGAGTTCGCCGACCCGGCGGGCCTGGCGCGGGCGGTGGCCGCGTCGTTCGTCGGCATCGAGCTGTACGAGGGAGTGGACGAGGCCGGGGCGCACGCGGCGCTGGACGCCCTGGAACAGCTGGGCGCGCTCGTGGCCGCGGTGGAGTCACTCGGCCCGGTCGCCCAGCGGGCCGTCCGGCACCACCTGCGGCGGCGGGGACGCGGCTGACGGCCCGGACGGCGGGGGCCGCGCGGGTGGGTACGGGCGCGTGGTGGCCGCCGTACCCCCGGGTCCGCCGCCCCAGGAGGGGGCCTCGGCACGCGCTCGTGGGCGGCCGGGGACCGAAAGGCGAGACGGAGCTGACCGGCATATGACCGGCCGGTAGGGTCTGATGACGTGCCGAAGCCTCTCAGCCTCCCGTTCGACCCCATCGCCCGCGCCGACGAACTCTGGAAGCAGCGGTGGGGCAAGGTGCCGTCCATGGCCGCGATCACCTCGATCATGCGGGCCCAGCAGATCCTGCTCTCCGAGGTGGACGCGGTGGTCAAGCCGTACGGGCTGACGTTCGCCCGGTACGAGGCGCTGGTGCTGCTCACCTTCTCCAAGGCCGGCGAGCTGCCGATGTCCAAGATCGGTGAGCGGCTGATGGTGCACCCCACGTCCGTGACGAACACGGTGGACCGGCTGGTGAGGTCCGGGCTGGTCGCCAAGCGGCCCAACCCCAACGACGGGCGCGGCACGCTGGCCGTCATCACCGACAAGGGGCGCGAGGTGGTCGACGCGGCCACCCGCGACCTGATGGCCATGGACTTCGGGCTCGGGGCGTACGACGCCGAGGAGTGCCAGGAGATCTTCGCGCTGCTGCGCCCGCTGCGGATCGCGGCACACGACTTCGAGGAGCGGTGACCCGGGGCAAGATCTCCCGGAACGGGTGGTTACGCTCGCTCCATGAAAAAAAGCGTGCTGACCCGCTACCGCGTCATGGCCTACACCACCGGCGTGCTGCTGGTGCTGCTCTGCCTGAGCATGATCGCGAAGTACGGGCTGGACGTGGACGGTGCCGCCGACTTCACCCGGGTCGTCGCCATCGCCCACGGCTGGCTGTACGTCGTCTACCTGATCTTCGCGTTCGACCTGGGCTCCAAGGCCAAGATGCCGGTCGGCCGCCAGCTCTGGGTGCTGCTGGCGGGGACGATCCCGACCGCCGCGTTCTTCGTCGAGCGGAAGATCAGCCGCGAGCTGGAGCCCCGGGTCGCCGACGAGGCCCCGGCCGTCGCCAAGGCGTAGCGGGTACCGCCGTACGGACGCCGTACGGCGGTCTGCCATCGACATTTACTAGGACGTCCAAGTAAATTCGATGGCATGGACGCTCACGCCATCGAGGAGGGCCGCCGACGCTGGCAGGCCCGCTACGACGCCGCGCGCAAGCGCGACGCGGACTTCACCACGCTCTCCGGCGACCCCGTGGAGCCGGTGTACGGGCCCCGACCGGGCGACACGTACGAGGGATTCGAGCGGATCGGCTGGCCCGGGGAGTACCCCTTCACGCGCGGGCTCCATCCGACCGGCTACCGCGGCCGCACCTGGACGATCCGGCAGTTCGCCGGGTTCGGCAACGCCGAGCAGACCAACGAGCGGTACAAGATGATCCTCGCCGCCGGCGGCGGGGGCCTGTCCGTCGCCTTCGACATGCCGACGCTCATGGGGCGGGACTCCGACGACCCCCGCTCCCTCGGCGAGGTCGGGCACTGCGGGGTCGCCATCGACTCGGCCGCCGACATGGAGGTGCTGTTCAAGGACATCCCGCTGGGGGATGTGACGACCTCCATGACCATCAGCGGGCCCGCCGTACCCGTCTTCTGCATGTACCTGGTCGCCGCCGAGCGGCAGGGCGTCGATCCGGCGGTGCTCAACGGAACCCTCCAGACCGACATCTTCAAGGAGTACATCGCCCAGAAGGAGTGGCTGTTCCAGCCCGAGCCCCACCTGCGGCTGATCGGCGACCTGATGGAGCACTGCGCGGCGGGGATCCCGGCGTACAAGCCGCTCTCCGTCTCCGGGTACCACATCCGGGAGGCCGGGGCCACGGCCGCGCAGGAGCTGGCGTACACGCTGGCGGACGGGTTCGGGTACGTCGAGCTGGGCCTCAGCCGCGGTCTCGACGTCGACGTCTTCGCGCCCGGCCTGTCCTTCTTCTTCGACGCGCACGTCGACTTCTTCGAGGAGATCGCCAAGTTCCGGGCGGCCCGCCGGATCTGGGCGCGCTGGATGCGGGACGTGTACGGCGCGACGTCCGAGAAGGCGCAGTGGCTGCGGTTCCACACGCAGACCGCGGGTGTCTCGCTGACCGCGCAGCAGCCGTACAACAACGTGGTGCGTACGGCGGTGGAGGCGCTGGCGGCCGTGCTCGGCGGGACCAACTCGCTGCACACCAACGCCCTCGACGAGACCCTCGCCCTGCCCTCCGAGCAGGCCGCCGAGATCGCGCTGCGCACGCAGCAGGTGCTGATGGAGGAGACCGGGGTCGCCAACGTCGCCGATCCGCTGGGCGGCTCCTGGTACGTCGAGCAGCTCACGGACCGCATCGAGGCGGACGCGGAGAAGATCTTCGAGCAGATCAGGGAGCGGGGGCTGCGGGCTCACCCGGACGGGCGACACCCGATCGGGCCCATCACGTCCGGCATCCTGCGCGGGATCGAGGACGGGTGGTTCACCGGGGAGATCGCGGAGTCCGCCTTCCGGTACCAGCAGGCGCTGGAGAAGGGGGACAAGAAGGTCGTCGGCGTCAACGTCCACACCGGGTCCGTCACCGGGGACCTGGAGATCCTGCGGGTCAGCCACGAGGTGGAGCGGGAGCAGGTGCGGGTGCTCGCCGAGCGGAAGGCGGCGCGGGACGAGACGGCCGTGCGGGGGGCGTTGGACGCGATGCTCGCCGCGGCCCGGTCCGGGGCCAACATGATCGAGCCGATGCTTCAGGCCGTGCGGGCCGAGGCGACGCTGGGCGAGATCTGCGGGGTGCTGCGGGACGAGTGGGGGGTGTACACGGAGCCGGCCGGCTTCTAGACCCGCCTGATCCGAACGAAAGACCTCAGGCGCCGTCGGGCGTCGTCCCGTGCCCGGCCGGCCGGGAGGTGGCTGCCGCCCCCTGCTCGGCCGGCTGGGACGTGAGGCCCAGCAGCAGCAGCCGGGTGAAGCTGCGGACCCACTCCTCGTCCGCCGGTTTGCCGCTGACCAGGGTGCGGTGGACCACCGCGCCCGCGACCACGTCGAAGATGAGGTCGAGGGTGCGGGCGGACTCGCCGGGGTCCGGTTCCGGGGGGAGTTCGCCGCGGCGCTGGGCCCGGGCGCGGCCCGCCAGGACCAGCCGCATCTGGCGGTCCACGATGGAGGCGCGGATGCGTTCGCGCAGGGCGTCGTCGCGGGTGGCCTCGGCGACCACCGCCATCAGGCCGCTCTTGGCCTCCGGACGGGCCAGGATGGCCGCGAACTGCAGGACGACGCCCTCGATGTCGGCGGCGAGGCTGCCACGGTCGGGGAGTTGCAGCTCGTCGAAGAGCTCCGCCACCGCGTCCACGACCAGCTCGTTCTTGCCCGCCCAGCGGCGGTACAGCGTCGTCTTCGCAACCCCGGCCCGCGTGGCGACGTCCCCCAGGGTGAGCTTCGACCAGCCGAGTTCGACGAGGGCCTCCCGGGTCGCGGCCAGGATCGCGGCGTCCGCGGCGGCGCTGCGCGGGCGGCCGGTACGGCTGGCGGGAGTGCGGCTCGGCATGCCCCGACCATAACCGGCGGGATCTGTGCGGTCGTGAGGGAGATCACCGGGGTGTGGTGTCGCGCGGTGCCCTCATGGCATTACGCTACGGGTCGTAGCGAAAGCTCGTGTGGGACGTACACGGGCGACGACCACCAGGCGTGGGGTGGGGACCCGGCGCCGCACATCGGTTTTTTCATCAGGCGCGGGATCGGGGGAGGATAGACGCATGCAGCCACGGAACATGTCCATGAGCGGTGTCGTCGACCTCGCCGCGGTGAAGGCGGCCCAGGAGGCCAAGGCCAAGGCGGAGCAGGCGCGCGCCGAAGCGGCCCGGCAGGGCGGTACGGGTGCCGTCTCCCCGGCCGATCTCGTCATCGACGTCGATGAGGCGGGCTTCGAGCGTGACGTCCTGCAGCGCTCCGCCGAAGTCCCGGTCGTCATCGACTTCTGGGCCGAGTGGTGTCAGCCCTGCAAGCAGCTGAGCCCGGTCCTGGAGCGGCTGGCCGTCGAGTACAACGGGCGCTTCCTCCTCGCCAAGATCGACGTCGACGCCAACCAGATGCTGATGCAGCAGTTCGGGATCCAGGGCATCCCGGCCGTGTTCGCCGTCGTGGCGGGCCAGGCGCTGCCGCTCTTCCAGGGGGTGGCCGCCGAGCAGCAGATCCGGGAGACCCTCGACCAGCTGGTGGCCGTCGCGGAGCAGCGCTTCGGTCTGACCGGTCTGACCGTCGACCCGGAGGCCGAGCCGGGCGGCGCCCCGCGGGCCGCGGCGGCCGAGGGGCCGTACGACGCCGCGCTGAACGCCGCCGCGCAGGCACTGGACGCCGGCGACCTCGGCGGGGCCGTCCGGGCGTACAAGAACGTGCTGGCCGACGACCCGGCCCACCCGGAGGCCAAACTGGGGTTGGCGCAGGCCGAGTTGCTCCAGCGGGTACAGGGCATGGACCCGCAGAAGGTCCGTCAGGAGGCCGCGGACAAGCCGAAGGACCCGCAGGCGCAGATCGCCGCCGCCGACCTGGACCTGGTGGGCGGGCACGTCGAGGACGCCTTCGGGCGGCTCATCGAGACCGTGCAGCGCACGGCGGGTGACGACCGCGAGGCGGTACGCCTGCGGTTGCTGGAGCTGTTCGAGGTCGTGGGCCAGGAGGACCCGCGCGTGGTGGGCGCCCGCAGGGCCCTCGCGCGCGCCCTGTTCTGACCAGTCGCTAAACGCCACGGCATGTGATGCCGGGGTGAAAGGTTTGCCGACGACGCGTCACGGCGACCGCACTTTGCCAAATCTTGGTAATGGCGGTCGCTGTTACTCCGAGTAAATCGAGGCCGTTGGTCTGTCTGGATTCGTCCAGGGATCAACGGCTTTGCTCTGCCCTTCGGTGACACCCAGCGTCGCGGTCCGAGACCGGTCGGTCGTCCTCCGGTTATCCCGCCGTTACTAGCCAGTAACGAACCCCCTTGTGTCAGGGCCGAGAATGCACCACGATCGGCGACGCTCGGTCCATTCCCGTACCCCGGCAGCCGGTCGGGTCACCGGGAGACTCTGGGTCCCCACCGAGCAGAGCCGGCGGCAGTGGCGCCGGCTCTAGGGCAGGGGGGTCTTCGCCGGCCGGCGAAGCCTGTCCAGCAGGGTTGTGCGTGATGCGTGTCAGGCGCGACCAGTGGTTGTCGCTCGGGGGTGATCGCCGGTGATTCGGGCGCGTTTCGCGCCGCCGAGCGCGGGCGCTCTCCTTCCCGAGGACGTAGCACTTCTCCCATCCCTGCCCGGCTGAGCCGCTCATTCGGGGGCGAGTCCGGGCCAGGAGATGTACGTCCGAGAAGGAGGAAATATGGAGTCCCAGGTGCGTGGCGGGACCAGATGGAAGCGGTTCGCTGTGGTCATGGTGCCCAGCGTGGCCGCCACGGCGTGTATAGGTGTCGCCCTCGCGCAGGGTGCTCTGGCCGCCTCGTTCAGCGTGTCCGGCCAGTCGTTCAAGGTGTCCGCCGACCAGCTCGTCGGCACCGGCTTCTCGCAGTACGGCGCCATCGACAGCGGTTACACGCTGGACGGCAAGAAGACGGCGCACCCGGTGGCCGTCTCGGCGTTCAAGCACGCCGAGATCACCAACCTGTGCCAGTCCGTGGTCACGCCCGACGTGCCGATCTTCGGCAACGTCAGCCTGATCCTGCGGGCCGGCGGCGCGGGTGCCGACAAGGTCCAGGCCGACAACATCTACATCGACGTCGCCGACCTGAACGCCGACGCCACGTTCGAGAACATCGACATCGGTGTGGCCGCCAAGGACGCCTCCAAGGGTCCGGGCATGAAGGGCGGCGCCGAGCAGGCCAACCCGTACGGGTTCGCCCAGCAGGCCGACAAGGCCACGCTGTCCGGCGTGAAGCAGACGGCGTGGGCGACCACCGCCGGAACCTTCAAGCTCAGCGGCCTGAAGATGTCGCTGTCGACGGGTGTCAAGGAGTGCTACTAAGCACTCGCTGACGGGCGGGGGAGCCAGTGGCGCCCCCGCCCGTCCACACTCCGGCCGCGTCGTCACACGCGGCACACATCACCACCACAGCAACGCCGCACCAGGGAGCTGTTTTCCATGAGCGCCGAGAATCCTGCCGCCGTACCCGGCCAGTTCACCCGCCGGAGGCTGCAGTTCCGCGCCTGGCGGGGCACGCGGCCGTTCTGGGCCGGTCTGTTCGTCATGCTCGGCGGCTTTCCGATCATGTACTTCCCGTACGCCCACCTGCAGCTCGGGCACCTGACGCTGGCCATGGCGACCACCGCGGGAGCCGGGTCCCTGATCATCGGTGTGCTGCTCATCGTCCTGGGCATCAGCCTCTGGTTCCAGAAGCACGTACGGACCTTCGCGGGCGTCGCCGCGATCCTGCTGGCGCTGGTGTCCATCCCCGTGTCCAACTTCGGCGGATTCGTCGTGGGCTTCCTGCTCGCCCTGGTCGGCGGAGCGCTGGCCGTGGCATGGGCGCCGGGCACGCCCCCGCAGGAGCAGCCGCCGGCCGAGGCCACCCCGGACGAGGGCGGTACCCCCGACACGGCCCCGCTGCCGCACCAGGGCACGGACCCGGCGGCCGGCGCGGCCCCGGCCGGGCCGTACAAGGCGCCGTGGGAGAACGACCTGTCAGGAACGAGCCCGGCCAACGGGGCGAACGGGAGGCACAGTGCCGGCTGACGAGGTGACCCGCGGGACCGACGTGGACGGGTCCCGCGCGAGAACCGGGCCCCGCCACGCGGCCCCCAGAAAGCCGCTGTTCACCAGGTTCCACATGCCGGCCGGCAAGGCGATAGCCTCGGTGGCCATGCCCACGGCGGTGCTCATGGGCATGGGCTTCACCTCCACGCTCGCCCTCGCCGACAACAACGGCGGCCCGTCCCCGTCGACGTCGGCGAAGAGCCTGACGGCCGACGAGTACAAGGACTGCGTGAAGGCGCTGGACGACGGCTCCAAGGACCCCTCGGCCACGCCGTCGCCGTCGGCGTCCCCGAGCACGACGGCCGCGCCGTCGCCCACGGAGACCACCGGGAGCGGGAAGACGCAGGATCCGGGCGGCACCTCTTCGTCGGATTCAGGTTCCGACGACAAGGGCACGCCCGAGCCGACCGCGACCTCGGGGTCCTCCGACTCCGGCTCGGGCTCCGGCTCATCGGACTCCGGGTCGTCGGACTCCGGTTCCTCGGGTTCCGGTTCCTCGGGTTCCGGTTCCTCGGGTTCCGGGTCGTCGGGTTCGTCGGGCTCGGACTCCGGTTCGGGCTCGGGTTCCGGCGGTGACACGACCACCGGCGGCACGGCCACCCAGACCGGGAGCGGCGGAGGCGTCCTCGACACCATCGGCGACACGCTCGGTGACCTGCTCACCGGCGGCGGCAAGGACTCCGGCACGTCGTCGCAGACGCCGGCCCCGGCACCGTCCGCGTCCCAGTCCGCCCCGCAGACCCCGGACACCCCGTCCACGGACACCCCGTCCGGCGGGGACACGAAGTCGGGCGGGGACACGAAGCCGGGCGGCGGCACGGAGTCCGGCGGCACCACCGGCACCGTCGAGGACACGGTGAAGAAGGCCACGGACACGGCCAAGGACACCGTCGACGGCACCACCGGAACCGTCTCCGGGACGGCCGGGGACGCCGCGAAGACGGCCGGTGACGCGACCGGTTCGGCCACGCCGAGCCCGTCCGCGAGCGAGTCCGCCCCGGCCGACGACTGCCCGGTGGCCACGGACGACGAGGGCGGCGTCGACAACAAGGTGGCGGTGGCGAACGACCCCTGGTACCTGAACGCCAGCTCCCTGCTCCTCAAGGGCGCCGACTACCAGGGCATCGTCGAGGTGAAGACGGCGGGCGGCACCACCAAGAAGGTGCTGAAGTACGTCATCTCCGGCGGTACCGACATCGGTGACCTGCACCAGACGGTGAAGGACGCGCAGGCGAACAAGACGTACCACGTCCAGGCCGCCAAGGGCTCGACGTCCACCATCACCGGCGGCGACACGGTGATGTACACCGAGAGCATCTCGGGCAACCTGTTCGGGCTGATCCCGGTGACCTTCAGCCCCGACAGCCCGCCCCCGCTGAACATCCCGCTGATCTACTTCACCGACGTCAAGGTGACCCAGGCGGCGCAGTTCGGCGGCAACCTGCACGTGCCCGGCATGCACGTGTACACGACCGACTGAGCGGTCGTACGAGCCGGTCCGGGAGCCGCACGACACCGAGGGCGCCCCCCGTCGCGGGGGGCGCCCTCGGTGCCTTGCAAGACCCTTGCGGGACGGGTCACTTGCTCTGGGTGCCCAGGTGGTGGACGCGGAGCATGTTGGTGGTGCCGGGGACCCCGGGGGGCGAGCCGGCGGTGATGATGAGGGTGTCGCCCGTCTCGAACCGGCCGAGCCGCGCGATCTCCTGGTCGACCAGGTCGACCATCTCGTCGGTGGTGTTCACGAACGGCACGACGTGCGACTCCACGCCCCAGCTCAGGGTGAGCTGGTTGCGGGTGCCCTCGTCCGTGGTGAAGGCGATGATCGGCTGGATCGCGCGGTAGCGGGAGAGCCGGCGCGCGGTGTCACCGGACTGCGTGAAGGCCACCAGGCCCTTGCCGCCGAGGAAGTCGGCGATCTCGGCGGCGGCACGGGCCACCGAACCACCCTGCGTACGCGGCTTCTTGCCGGGGACCAGGGGCTGCAGGCCCTTGGAGAGCAGCTCCTGCTCGGCCGCGGTGACGATCTTCGACATGGTCTTGACCGTCTCGACCGGGTACGCGCCCACGCTGGACTCGGCCGACAGCATGACCGCGTCGGCACCGTCCAGGATCGCGTTGGCGACGTCGGAGGCCTCGGCGCGGGTCGGACGGGAGTTGGTGATCATCGACTCCATCATCTGGGTCGCGACGATCACCGGCTTGGCGTTGCGCCGGCACAGCTCGATCAGGCGCTTCTGCACCATGGGGACCTTTTCGAGCGGATACTCGACGGCGAGGTCGCCACGGGCGACCATCACGCCGTCGAACGCCATCACGACGTCCTCCATGTTCTCCACCGCCTGCGGCTTCTCCACCTTGGCGATGACGGGGACGCGGCGCCCCTCCTCGTCCATGACGCGGTGGACGTCGTGGATGTCCTTGGCGTCCCGGACGAAGGACAGCGCGACCAGGTCGCAGCCCATGCGGAGGGCGAAGCGCAGGTCCTCGACGTCCTTCTCGCTCAGCGCGGGCACGTTGACGGCCGCGCCGGGCAGGTTGATGCCCTTGTGGTCGGAGACGACACCGCCCTCGATGACGATCGTCTTCACCCGCGGGCCCTCGACGTCCACGACCTTCAGCTCGACGTTGCCGTCGTTGATGAGGACCTGGTCGCCGCGCGAGACGTCGTTCGGCAGCCCCTTGTACGTCGTACCGCAGATGTGCTTGTCGCCCGGCACGTCCTCGGTCGTGATGACGAACTCGTCACCGCGCTCCAGCTCGACCGGACCCTCGGCGAAGGTCTCCAGGCGGATCTTCGGGCCCTGCAGGTCGGCGAGGACGCCGATGGGGCGGCCGGTCTCCTTGGAGGCGGCCCGGACGCGGTCGTACCGCGCCTGGTGCTCGGCGTGGGTGCCGTGGCTGAAGTTGAACCGGGCCACGTTCATGCCCGCCTCGATCATGGCGACGAGCATCTCGTGGGAGTCGACCGCGGGGCCGAGAGTACAGACGATTTTCGAACGGCGCATGGGGCGATCCTATCGGTTTGTTTCGCTACGGAATATTCCGTCTGGCGGAAGATACAAATGAGTGCCACACCGCTCAGGTGGTATTCAGTTGTTCTTTCCGACCAGTGCGTAGGTCTGTGTCGCGATCTCCAGTTCTTCATCCGTCGGCACCACCGCGACCGCCACCCGGGCGGACTCCGGCGAAATCAGCCGTGGTCCGCCGCCGCGCACGGCGTTGCGCTCCGGGTCGACCGCCAGGCCCATGCCCTCCAGACCCGCGATCGCCGCCTCCCGCACCGGTGCCGCGTTCTCGCCGACCCCGGCGGTGAAGGCCACCGCGTCCACCGTGCCGAGCACGGCGTAATAGGCGCCGATGTACTTCTTGATCCGGTGAATGTAAATGTCGAAGGCGAGCGCGGCCTCTTCGTCGCCCTCGTCGATCCGGCGGCGGATCTCCCGCATGTCGTTGTCCCCGCACAGACCGAACAGACCGCTCCTCTTGTTGAGAAGAGTGTCGATCTCGTCCATGGACATATCCCCAACCCGGGCCAAATGGAAGATGACGGCCGGGTCCAGATCACCGGAGCGCGTACCCATCACGAGGCCCTCCAAGGGGGTCAGTCCCATGGAGGTGTCCACGCACCGGCCCTTCTCGACCGCGGAGGCGGACGCGCCGTTGCCCAGGTGCAGCACGATCACGTTGACCTCGGACGGGTCCTTGCCCAGCAGCCGCGCGGTCCGGCGCGAGACGTACGCGTGCGAGGTGCCGTGGAAGCCGTAGCGGCGGATGCGGTGGCGGTCGGCGATCTTCGGGTCGATCGCGTAGCGCGCCGCCGGCTCCGGCATCGTCGTGTGGAACGCGGTGTCGAAGACGGCGACCTGGGGCAGGTCCGGGCGCAGCGCCCGCGCGGTGCGGATGCCGGTGAGGTTGGCCGGGTTGTGCAGCGGGGCGACCGGGATCAGCCGCTCGATCTCGGTGAGCACCTCGTCGTCGATGACGGTGGGCTCGGTGAAGAACATCCCGCCGTGCACCACCCGGTGGCCGATCGCGGCCAGCTCGGGGGAGTCCAGGCCCAGGCCGTCCCGGGCCAGCTCCTCGGCGACCGCCTTCAGGGCGGCGTCGTGGTCGGCGATCGGCCCGGTCCGCTCGCGGGTGCCGCCGCCGGTGAGGCGGGTGTGCTCGATGCGGGAGGTCCGCTCGCCGATCCGCTCGACCAGGCCCACCGCGAGCCGGCTGCTGTCCCGCATGTCCAGCAGCTGGTACTTCAGCGACGAGGAACCGGAGTTGAGGACGAGGACACGGGTGGGGGAGATCACTGCTGGGACGCCTTCTCGCTGGGGTTCCGGGCGGGGCCCTGGGCCTGGATCGCCGTGATGGCGACGGTGTTCACGATGTCCTGGACGAGCGCGCCCCGGGACAGGTCGTTGACCGGCTTGCGCAGACCCTGGAGCACCGGGCCGACGGCGATCGCGCCGGCCGAGCGCTGCACGGCCTTGTAGGTGTTGTTGCCGGTGTTGAGGTCGGGGAAGATCAGCACGCTGGCCTGCCCGGCGACCTCGGAGCCGGGCAGCTTGGTGGCGGCGACGGACGGCTCGACGGCCGCGTCGTACTGGATCGGGCCCTCGATCTTCAGGTCGGTCCGGCGCGAACGGGCCAGCTCGGTGGCCTCGCGCACCTTGTCGACGTCGGCGCCCGACCCGGACGTGCCCGTGGAGTACGACAGCATCGCGATCCGCGGCTCCACGCCGAACCGCGCGGCCGTCGTCGCCGACTGGACGGCGATGTCCGCGAGCTGTTCGGCGTTCGGGTCCGGGTTGACCGCGCAGTCGCCGTAGACCAGCACCTTGTCGGCCAGGCACATGAAGAACACGGACGAGACGATCGACGCTTCCGGGTCGGTCTTGATGATCTCGAAGGCCGGCCGGATGGTGGCCGCCGTGGAGTGCACCGAGCCCGACACCATCCCGTCGGCCAGACCCTCCTGGACCATCAGGGTGCCGAAGTAGTTGACGTCGGAGACGACGTCGTAGGCCAGCTCGACCGTGACGCCCTTGTGGGCGCGCAGGGCCGCGTACTTCTCGGCGAAGGAGTCGCGCAGCTCGGAGGTGGCCGGGTCGATCAGCTGGGTGTCACCGAGGTCGACGCCGAGGTCGGCGGCCTTCTTGCGGATGTGGTCGACCGGGCCGAGCAGGGTCAGGTCGCACACGCCCCGGCGCAGCAGCACCTCGGCGGCGTGCAGCACCCGTTCCTCGGTGCCCTCCGGCAGTACGACCCGCCGCTTGTCGGAGCGGGCCTGCTCCAGCAGCTTGTGCTCGAACATCATCGGGGTGACCCGGTCGCTGCTCGGCGCCGAGACCCGGCGGGCCAGGTCGGTGGTGTCGGCGTACCGCTCGAACAGGCCGAGGGCGGTCTCCGCCTTGCGCGGGGTGGCCGCGTTCAGCTTGCCCTCCAGGGAGAACAGCCGCTCGGCGGTGGGGAAGCTGTTGCCGGACACCGAGAGCACCGGGGTGCCGGGGGCGAGGCGGGCGGCGAGGGTGAGGATCTCGTCGCTCGGCACCTCGTCCAGGGTGAGCAGCACACCGGCTATCGGCGGGGTGCCGGCGCTGTGCGCGGCGAGCGAGCCGATGACCAGGTCGGCGCGGTCGCCCGGGGTGATGACCAGGCAGCCGGGGGTCAGGGCGCCGAGGAGGTTCGGCAGCATCGCACCGCCGAAGACGAAGCCCAGCGCGTCCCGGGCGAGCCCGGAGTCGTCACCGAGGAGCACCTTCGCGCCGAGGGCCTGGGCGATCTGCGCGACCGTCGGGGCGGACAGGGCGGGCTCGTCGGGGACCACGTACGTCGGCACCGGCAGCCGGTCCGCGAGCCGTTCGGCGATCTCGTCGCGGTCCTCGCGGGCCACCCGGTTGGCGACCATGGCGAGCACGTCGCAGCCGAGGCCGTCGTAGGCGCGGTAGGCGTTGCGGGTCTCGGCCAGCACGGACTCGGCGGACTGCCCGCGGCCCCCGACCACCGGGATGACCGAGGCGCCGAACTCGTTGGCGAGCCGGGCGTTCAGCGACAGCTCGTCCGGCAACTGGGTGTCGGCGTAGTCGGTGCCGAGGACCAGGACCACGTCGTAGTCCCGGGCCACCAGGTGGAAGCGGTCGACCAGGGCGGAGACCAGTTCGTCGGTGCCCTGCTCGGCCTGGAGCGCGGACGCCTGGTGATAGTCCATGCCGTAGACGGTCGGGGGGTCCTGCGCGAGGCGGTACCGGGCCCGCAGCAGCTCGAACAGGCGATCCGGGCCGTCGTGGACGAGCGGCCGGAACACGCCCACCCGGTCGACCTGCCGGGTCAGGAGTTCCATGACCCCCAGCTCCACGACCTGGCGTCCGTCACCGCGGTCGATCCCGGTCACGTACACGCTGCGCGTCACGTGTCCACTCCGTTCCTCGTGTCGCCTTCATCGCCTCTGCGGCATAAAAATCGCTCACCGAGGTGAGCAGAACCCTCTTGACAATACCCCTGTCGACGGATAAGGCGCCCGTCAGGATCTCACCGGCCCGGTGGACGTGAAAGAATCGACACCGGCTCACCGGCACACGACAGCGAGCAGGAGACACAGCACGATGCGCATCGGAGTTCTCACCGCAGGCGGCGACTGCCCCGGCCTGAACGCCGTGATCCGGTCGGTCGTGCACCGGGCGGTGGCGCAGTACGGCGACGAGGTCATCGGCTTCGAGGACGGCTACCGGGGTCTGCTCGACCGTCACTACCGCACCCTCGACCTGGACGCGGTCAGCGGCATCCTGGCCCGCGGCGGCACCATCCTCGGCTCCTCGCGGCTGGAGCGCGACCGGCTGCGCGAGGCGTGCGAGGGCGCAGCCGACATGGTCGAGGAGTTCGGCATCGACGCGTTGATCCCGATCGGCGGCGAGGGCACCCTGACCGCCGCCCGGATGCTCTCCGACGCCGGCCTCCCGGTCGTCGGCGTGCCCAAGACCATCGACAACGACATCTCCTCCACCGACCGCACCTTCGGCTTCGACACGGCCGTCGGCGTGGCGACGGAGGCCATGGACCGCCTCAAGACCACCGCCGAGTCACACCAGCGGGTGATGGTCGTGGAGGTCATGGGCCGGCACGCCGGCTGGATCGCCCTGGAGTCCGGCATGGCCGCCGGCGCCCACGGCATCTGCCTGCCCGAGCGCCCCTTCGACCCCGCCGACCTGGTCAAGATGGTCGAGGAGCGGTTCGCCCGCGGCAAGAAGTTCGCCGTCATCTGCGTCGCCGAGGGCGCCCACCCCGCCGAGGGCACCATGGACTACGGCAAGGGCGAGATCGACCAGTACGGCCACGAGCGCTTCCAGGGCATCGGCACCGCGCTGGCGTACGAGCTGGAGCGCCGCCTGGGCAAGGAGGCCAAGCCGGTCATCCTCGGCCACGTCCAGCGCGGCGGCGTCCCCACCGCGTACGACCGCGTCCTCGCCACCCGCTTCGGCTGGCACGCCGTCGAGGCCGCCCACCGGGGCGAGTTCGGCAAGATGACCGCGCTGCGCGGCACCGACATCGTGATGGTACCGCTGGCGGAGGCCGTCACCGAGCTGAAGACGGTGCCGAAGGACCGGATGGACGAGGCGGAGTCGGTCTTCTAGGCGGTCTGCTTCTCCACCGCCGTCCAGAAGGTGTCCACGATCCGTTCCAGGTACTCCTGGCCGGACGCGCCGGCACCTGTGCCGCCGCCGCCCCAGGTGAGGGTGGCGGCCATGTGCCCCTGGTAGTCCCGGTGCAGTTCCCGGAGCACCGCTTCGAGGACACCGGTGCCGAGGGGGGCCAGTTTCCGCACCGGCCGCACATAGGCCTGCCAGCGGGTGGTCACCGCGCTGCGCAGCAGGCCGGCGAGCGTGGCCTCGCGGCCGGTGACGGCGAGGAAGTCGGGCAGGGCGAGGTCGAGGACCCGGGCGAGCGCGGCCGACTGGCGCCCGTTGCCCCGCCACTGCCCGCTCTCCTCCACGCGCAGGTACGAGCGCACGTCCATGCCCACGGCACGGGCGACGTCCTCGGGTGCGACGGCACGGGCGACGCGATGCTCGGCCAGGGTCCGCGGGCGGCCGAGGAGTTCGCCCGGAGCGCACCACAGCACGCCCGCGAGGGCGGTCAGTTCGGCATGGCCCGGGGTGACGGCACCGCGTTCCCAGGCGCTCACCAGATCGGGTGTGACGTACGGCAGCCCGTACAAGGCCCGCATGCCGTGGGCGACGTGCTCGGGGCCCATGCCGAGCGCGGCGCGCAGCCGGCGGGCCGCCGGGGCGTCGAACGGAGGAGCTGGGGGTTGGCGCACCCGGCACAAGCTAGGGGTGCGCCAACGGGATGGCTACGGTCCGTTCCGCCAGGACCACGGATTGTCGGAACGTACGTCCCGGTCGTTCGGCGGGCAGCGGCGGAACCCCCAACGGTTCACCCCTTGACCGCGCCGCCGAGCGCGAACCCGCCGCCCAGCCGCCGTGCCACCAGGACGTACAGGAGGATCACCGGCGTCGAGTAGATCACCGAGAACGCGGCGAGCTGGCCGTACGCCACCATGCCCCGGTTGCCGAAGAAGTCGTTGATGCTCACGGAGGCCGGCATCTGATCCGGGGTGAGCAGCAGCATGAACGGGACGAAGAAGTTCCCCCACATCATCACGAACGAGAACACGGTCACGACGGCGACCCCCGGCCCCATCAGCGGCAGCACGATCCGGACGAGGGACTGCGCCGCCGAGGCCCCGTCCGTCCAGGCCGCCTCCTCCAGCTCCGTCGGCACGCCGTCCATGAAGTTCTTCATCAGCCAGATGGCGAAGGGCAGTTGGGAGGCGGCGAAGAAGAGGACCGTGCCCTGGAGGGTGTCGATGAGGTTCACCCGCACGAACAGGGCGTACACCGGCACCATGATCGCCGTGATCGGCAGGCTCGTCGCGAACAGGATCGTCAGCAGGAACGGCCGGTTCAGCCGGGACCGGAACCGGGACAGCGGATACGCGGCGAGGGCGGCGCAGCCGACGGTCAGCGCCGTGGCGCCCCCGCACAGGATCAGGCTGTTGAGCAGCGGGGTGTAGGTGATGTCCGGGGTCAGGACGGCGTCGAAGTTGGCCAGGGTGAGGCCGTCGGGGACCTTGACCCGCAGACCGGCGTGCGGGTCCACGGCGGACAGCAGCACCCAGGCGAGGGGCAGCGCGAAGGCGGCGGCCACCGCCAGCAGCGAGACGTCGGCGGCGATCCGCCGCGAGGCACGGTTACGGGCCATCAGACCTCCGTCCGCAGCAGCCGCAGATAGACGACGGAGAACAGGGAACCGACGACCAGCAGGAGCAGGGCGACCGCCGTGCCGTAGCCGATCATGCTGTTCTGGAAGGCCTGTTCGTACATGAACAGCGGCAGCGTCTGGCTGCGGTCGCCGGGCCCGCCCCGGGTCATCACCCAGATCAGCCCGAAGACGGAGAGCGTCTGGAGGGTGTTGAGCATGAGGTTGGTGCCGATGGAGCGCCGGATCATCGGCAGCGTGATGTGCCACAGCCGCCGCCAGCCGCCGGCCCCGTCCACCTCTGCGGCCTCCGTGATCTCGGCGGGGATCTCGTCCAGGGCGGCGGAGTACACGAGCATCGAGAACGCCGTCCCGCGCCAGACGTTGGCGAAGGACACCGCGAGGATGGGCAGCGTGAACAGCCAGTTCTGGCGGGGCAGGTGCAGCCAGTCCAGGATCGCGTTCAAGGTGCCCTCGCGCCGGAAGAACGCGTAGAGCAGGAACCCGGCGACGACCTCCGGCAGCACCCACGCGGTGACCACGACCGCGCCGGTGAGGGTGCGGACGGGCTTCGACGCGCGTTTCATCAGCGCGGCCAGGGCCAGCCCGAGCGTGTTCTGCCCGACGAGCGAGGACAGCACCGTGAACACCAGCGTGAGCCGGACGGCGTTCAGGAACGCGTCGTCCCGGAACGCCCGGCGGAAGTTGGCGAAGCCCACGAAGGAGGAGTGGGCCTGGCCGGTCAGCTGGAGGTCGGTGAAGGCGATCCAGACGCAGTAGGCGATCGGCCCGGCGAGGAACAGCAGCAGGATCAGGGCGGGGGCGACCGGGAGGACCCGGACGGCCGGGTTCCGGCGCCTCACCTCCGGACCACTTGGCCGCCGGTGACGTCCTCGACCGTGGCGTCGTACGCGCTCGCCGCCTTCTCCACGGACAGGTCACCGGTCGTGACCGCCTCCATGGCCTCCTGCACGGCGGTCGAGACCTTCGGGTACGCCGGGTACGCGGGCCGGTAGTGCGTGCTCGCGACGAGATCGGTGAAGAACCTGATGCCGGGCTGGGCGCCGGCGTACTTCGGATCGGCGGCGACGTCCTTGCGTACGGCGATACCGGAGTTGGCGATGTACCACTTCCGGGCGTTGTCCTTCGTCTGCATCGTCCGGACGAAGTCGAAGGCGAGGCCGGGATGGGCCGCCTTGGCCGGGATGGACCAGGTCCAGCCGCCGGACATGCTCACCTTGCCGGGCGCCTGCCCGGCTTGCGTCGGCATGGCGGCGAGCCCCAGCCGCTTCGACCAGTCCGGCCACTCGTGCCCGCTGCCCGGCAGCCAGGCCTGCGGCAGCCAGGAACCGTCGAGGGCGATGCCGAGTCTGCCCTGGGGGAGGAGTTCGCCGTTGACGGTGGTGTTGAAGTTCGGGTCGAGGGCGTCGGAGACGTCGGGGCCGAGCTTGTCCTTGTAGACCGTCTCCACGAAGCGGAGGGAGTCCTTGAAGGCCCGCGACCCCGTGATCCACTTCTTGCTGCCGCTGTCGTACAGCGGGTCCTTGGTGCCGTCGCCGGTGCCGTACAGGAGCATCTCGAAGCCCTGCATGGTGGCCCGTTCACCGGCCGGCTTGCCGGTGTAGACGTTGAGCGGGATCACGCCGGGGACCTTCCGCTTGATGGTCCGGGCGGCGGTGAGGACGTCGTCCCAGGTCTTCGGCTGCCAGTCCAGCGGCAGCCCGGCCTTGCCGAACACCCGCTTGTCGAACCAGAGCCCGCGGGTGTCGGTCCCGTCCGGGACGCCGTACGTCTTCCCGTCCTGCCCCTTGGCCGCCGCCTTCGCGGTGTCGATGAACTGTCCCCAGTCCGGCCACTTGGCGAGGTAGGAGTCGAGTGGCTTCAGGTACCCGCTGGTGATGTCGGAGTTGATGAGGAAGGTGTCCTCGTAGACCAGGTCCGGAGCGGTCCGCGGCGAGCGCAGCATCTGCTGGAGTTTGGTGTAGTACTCCGAGTCCGGGGCCTTGATCGGCACGAACTCGACCTTCTTGCCGGGGTACTCGTGCTCGAACTGCTTCCTGATCCCGGCGAGGTAGGTGTCCATCACCTTGACCGAGTTGTCGGTGGACTGCTTGTACGACACCTTGAGCGTGTCCGGGCTGCTGCCGGAGCCGCTGCCGCAGGCGGTGAGGGCGGTGGCGGCGAGAGCGGCGGTGAGGAGGAGGGGGAGGCGGCGGGAGCGGGCGGCGGTGGGACGCACGGGCATGACCTCCTGAGCACACGTGGGGGTGGCGCGGAGATTGCTGCCGTGTGAAGGTAAGAGGAGTGGTCTAGTCAGGTCAATGTGTCTGCGCGGGATTGATCCGCGGCGGGTCACGGGGCAGACCCTCGGCGACCCGACGCCCACCCCGGGCCGACGCCCCCGGAGAAGCCGCCCGAGCCCGTGCCGCGGCCGGCGCCCTCACCGCCCCTGGGACACCCACCGGTACACCAGCTCAGGCCGTCCCACCTGTCCGTACAACGGACTCCGCCCGGCCCGTCCCGCGTCCACCAGGTGCTCCAGGTACCGTCGCGCGGTGATGCGGGAGATGCCCACCGCCTCGGCGACACCGGCCGCCGTCAGGCCCTGCGCGGCCGACTCCCGCAGCGCGGACGTCACCCGTTCCAGGGTCGGTCCGCTCAGGCCCTTCGGCAGGGCCGCCGGGGTCGGGGCGCGCAGGGCCGCCAGGGCGCGGTCGACCTCGTCCTGGCCGCTCGCCTCGCCCACCGCCGCGTGGAACTCGGCGTACCGGACCAGCCGGTCCCTCAGCGTCGCGAACGTGAACGGTTTCAGGACGTACTGGACGACGCCCAGGGAGACTCCCTCCCGCACCACCGCCAGGTCGCGTGCGGAGGTCACCGCTATCACGTCCGCGTGATGCCCGGCCGCCCGCAGGGACCGGGCCAGTTGCAGGCCGTGGACGTCGGGGAGGTGCAGGTCCAGCAGCAGCAGATCCACCGGCGTGCGGTCCAGGAGGCGCCGTGCCTCCGCCCCCGTGTGCGCCTTTCCGACCGCGACGAACCCCGGCACCCGGCCGACGTACATCATGTGCGCGTCGGCGGCCACCGGGTCGTCCTCGACGACGAGGACGCGGATGGGCTGCTGCTCGTCCGTCATGCGGCGCCGCCCGTGGCCGCGCGCAACGGCAACCGCACCTCGAACACCGCTCCGCCCTCCTCCGCCTCGGCCACCGTCAGGGTGCCGTCGTGGCGGTTCACCGCCTGCCGGACCAGGGCCAGCCCGAGTCCCCGTCCGCCGGGTTCGGCCGGCTTCGTGGAGAACCCCCGCTGGAACACCAGGTCGGCGTGGGCGGGATCGACCCCCGGACCGGTGTCCGACACCCGGAGCACCACTTCGGCGGCCGTAGCGTACGCCGTCACGGTCACCCGGGCCCGCACGCCGCCCTGCGCCGCGTCCACGGCGTTGTCGATCAGGTTGCCGAGGATGGTCACCAGGTCGCGGGCGGACAGGCTGTCCGGGAGCAGGCCGTCGTCCAGACGGCTGTCCGGTGAGACCTCCAGTTCCACGCCCCGCTCGTTCGCCTGTGCGGTCTTGCCGAGCAGCAGCGCGGCCAGCACCGGCTCGCCGACCGCCGCCACCACCTGGTCGGTCAGGGCCTGCGCCAGCTCCAGCTCGGCCGTGGCGAACTCCACGGCCTCCTCGGCCCGGCCCAGCTCGATCAGCGAGACGACCGTGTGCAGGCGGTTCGCGGCCTCGTGCGCCTGCGAGCGCAGCGCCTGGGTGAAGCCCCGCTCCGAGTCCAGCTCGCCCATCAGCGACTGGAGCTCGGTGACGTCCCGGAGCGTGACGACCGTGCCCCGGTGTTCGCCGCCCGACACCGGCGACGTGTTCACGACCAGCACCCGGGACGCCGTCAGGTGCACCTCGTCCACCCGGGGCTGGGAGGACAGCAGGGCGCCCGTCAGGGGGGCGGGCAGGCCCAGGTCGGCCACCGAGCGGCCGACCACGTCCTCCTCGGGGCCCACGCCCAGCAGGTCCCGGCCGCCGTCGTTGATGAGCGCCACCCGGTACCGGCCGTCCAGCATCAGCAGCCCCTCGCGGACGGCGTGCAGTGCCGCCTGGTGGTAGTCGTGCATCCGGCTCAGCTCGGTGGCGTTCATGCCGTGGGTGTGGCGGCGCAGCCGGGCGTTGATCACGTACGTGCCGACCGCGCCCAGCAGCAGGGCCACACCCGCCACCCCGAGCAGGGCCGTGACCTGGTCCTGGACCCGGGCGCTGATCGTCTCCACCTTGATGCCGGCGCTCACCAGGCCGACGATCCGGCCGTTGTCCGAGATGGGGGTCACCGCGCGGACGGACGCGCCGAGCGTGCCGGTGTAGGTCTCGGTGAAGGTACGGCCGTGCTGGGCGGGGCCGATGTTGCCGAGGAAGCGTTTGCCGATCTCGTTCCGGTCGGGGTGGGTCCAGCGGATGCCGGACGGGTTCATGATCGTCACGAAGTCGACGTCGGCGTCCCGCATGACCTGGAGGGCGTACGGCTCCAGCCGGGCCGTGGGGTCGGGGGTGCGGATCGCCTCGCGGACCGAGGGGGAGTCGGCGATCGACCGGGCCACCGCCGTGGCCTGCCGGGCGGCGGCGTCCTCGGCCTGCCGCTGGTCGCTGACGTAGGTGAACAGCGCGTACCCGGCCACGACCACCGCTATCAGCACGGCCTGCATGGCGAACAGCTGGCCGGCCAGGCTCCGGGGCCGCGCGAGGGTGGGGAGGCGCATGTCAGCAGTGTGCCTCTCCGGTTAAGCGTGAACTAAATGAACGGAAGGGTGACCGCCCTCACAGGCCGGGAGATAGTCACGGCATTCCCCAGAAACGCCCGGACGTGAGCCGCACGCCGGTTGTTCGCCGACGAAGACGTCAAGGAGGGCAGTCGTGGCCGCCAGCACTCCCGATACGGCACCTGCCGCACCCCGTGTGAAGCGGGACCGGACCCATTACCTGTACATCGCCGTCATCGTGGCGGTCGCGCTCGGCATCGGCGTGGGCCTGATCTGGCCCGATGCCGCGGTGGAGCTGAAGCCGCTGGGCACCGGGTTCGTGAACCTGATCAAGATGATGATCTCGCCGATCATCTTCTGCACGATCGTGCTCGGCATCGGATCGGTACGGAAGGCCGCCAAGGTCGGCGCCGTCGGCGGCATCGCCCTCGGCTACTTCCTCGTGATGTCGCTCGTCGCGCTCGCCATCGGGCTCGTGGTGGGCAACGTGCTGCACCCGGGCGACGGGCTGCACATCACCAACGCCATCAAGGCGACCGGGCACGACCAGGTGTCCCCGGACGCGCTGCCGCCCGTCGACTTCGTGCTGTCGATCATCCCCACCACGTTCGTCTCCGCCTTCACCGAGGGCCAGGTGCTCCAGACGCTGCTGGTGGCCCTGCTCGCCGGGTTCGCGCTCCAGGCCATGGGCTCGGCCGGACAGCCGGTGCTGCTCGGCATCGAGCACATCCAGCGGCTCGTCTTCCGCATCCTGTCGATGGTGATGTGGGCCGCGCCGATCGGTGCGTTCGGCGCCATCGCGGCGGTGGTCGGTTCGGCCGGCGTCGACGCGCTCAAGAGCCTCGCCGTGCTGATGCTGGGCTTCTACGTCACCTGCTTCCTGTTCGTCTTCGTCGTGCTCGGCGCGCTGCTCCGGATCGTCGCGGGCCTGAACGTCTTCTCCCTGTGCAAGTACCTCGCCCGGGAGTTCCTGCTGATCCTGTCGACCTCGTCGTCGGAGTCCGCGCTGCCGCGTCTGATCGCGAAGATGGAGCACCTGGGCGTCAGCCGGCCGGTCGTCGGCATCACCGTGCCGACCGGGTACTCGTTCAACCTCGACGGCACGATGATCTACATGACCATGGCGTCGCTGTACATCGCGGACGCGCTGGGCACGCCGATGTCGGTCGGCGAGCAGATCCCGCTGCTGCTGTTCCTGCTGCTGGCCTCGAAGGGCGCGGCCGGTGTCAGCGGCGCGGGCCTCGCCACCCTGGCCGGCGGTCTGCAGTCGCACAAGCCGGCGCTGGTGGACGGGGTCGGGCTGATCGTCGGCATCGACCGGTTCATGAGCGAGGCGCGGGCGCTGACGAACTTCGCGGGCAACGCGGTCGCGACGGTGCTGGTCGGCACGTGGACCAAGGAGATCGACAAGGTCCGGGTGCGGCGGGTGCTGGCCGGCGAGCTGCCGTTCGACGAGACCACCCTGTTGGATGAGGACGGGGCCGGGGCGCGGGAGGTTCCCGAGCCCCGGGAGGACGGCGAGAAGGAACTCGCCAAGGCCTGATCCACCCTGTAGTTCCGGACGTCCGGCCCCGCCTGAACCCGGGCCGGGCGTCCGGGTACCGCCGCCGGGCGGCCGGGGCTCCCCCGTACCCGGCCGCCCGGCTCCTTCTTCCCGGCTCCGGGACCTGCGCTACGACACCCCGGCCACCAGCTCGGTGGCCCGTGAGGCGGGCACGCCCGCCGCGGTCAGAACGGCGACCGTGGCGGAGCGGCCCGCCTCCTGCGCTGCCAGGAGTCCGTCGTTCACCGCCTCCATCACCGCGAACAGCATCTGCTCGTGCACGTACGCGAGGGCCGGCGCGGGCAGCGGGGAGCTGAAGACGCCTTCGTCCAGGCCGCGCTGGAGGAGCCGGATCTTGTTCTCGCGCAGGGGCGCGAGGCGTTCGCGGATGCCCTGCACGGTGACCGTGCGCTGGGCGAGCGCGATCAGCAGCCGGTAGCGGTCGGCGACCGGCCACAGGGCGAGCACCGAGCGGGCCACTCTCTCCGCCGGGTCGGTGACGCCGGCGCAGGCCCGGGAGTCCGCGTCCGCCAGTGCCTCCACGGCTCCGTCGACCAGGGTGCTGATCAGCGCCTCACGGCTGGGGAAGTGGCCGTAGACCGTCCGTCGGACGACCCCGGCCGCGCGTGCGATCTGGTCCATGGAGGCGTCCGGATCGCGCAGCAGTTCGGCGAGGGCGACGTCGAGGATGCGGCGCCGGTTGGCGTCGGCGCGGCTGGTGTTACCCGTGGTCATGGCGGTCATTGTGCCTCCCCGGAGGTTTGCCGGGCGTCTTCCGGTCGACTTGCACAGTGTTGTGCAGCGGCGTACATTGCACATGGTTGTGCAATTGCACGCCACTGTGCAAGTCCTGTCGCGAACCCGAGGAAGGCGACCCCTGCCATGCGACTCGTCATGACCGAACCGGTCGAAAGGACGGACCGCCCCTACCCCCGGCGGTGGTGGGCGCTGCTGGTGCTCTGCCTCAGCCTGCTGATCATCGTGATGGCGAACACCGCCCTGACGGTCGCGGCGCCCGACATGACCCGGGACCTCGGGCTCTCCAGCGCCGACCTGCAGTGGGTGATCGACGGCTACACCGTCCCCTACGCGGCGCTGATGCTGCTGCTCGGCGCCATCGGCGACAAGTACAGCCGGCGCGGGGCGCTCGTCCTCGGTCTGCTGGTGTTCGGCGGCGGGGCCGTCTTCGGGTACCTCGCCGACAGCGCGGCCACCGTCATCGCGGCCCGGGCCGTGATGGGCGTCGGCGCCGCGCTGATCATGCCCGCAACGCTCTCCCTGCTGGCCGCGACCTTCCCGCGCGCCGAGCGGGCCAAGGCGATCACGCTGTGGACCGCGACCGCCGGGCTCGCCATCGCCGCCGGACCGGTCGTCGCCGGCGCCCTGCTGCGCGACCACGGCTGGTCCTCGACCTTCCTGATCAACGTGCCCGTCGCGGCCGTCGCGATCGTCGCCGCCCTCGTCCTCGTGCCGCCGTCCCGGGCCGGTCACCACGACCGCATCGACTACGTCGGCGGGCTGCTGTCGGTGCTCTGGACCGGCGCACTCGTCTACATGATCATCGAGGGCCCGCACTTCGGCTGGGGCACCAAGGCCGTTGCTGCGGCGGTGACCGCCGGTGTGGGTCTGGTTGCCTTCGTGCTCTGGGAGCTGCGCCACCCGCGCCCGATCCTGGACGTGCGCCGCTTCACCGGCCGCCGGTTCGCCGGCTCCAACCTCGCCGTCGCCCTGTTCTTCCTCGCCGTCTTCGGCGCCTTCTACTACCTCACCCAGCACCTCCAGTTCGTCCTCGGCTACGACGCCCTCCAGACCGGTGTGCGCATGCTGCCGCTCGCCGGCGCCGTCTTCGTGGGCTCGGCCCTGACCGGCTGGCTCACCCCGCGGGTCGGCATGAGGTGGACCGTCGGCGCGGGCATGGCCGGCGGCACGACCGCCCTCGCCCTGCTCACCCGGGTGGACGCCACCTCCGGCTACGGCGACTTCGTGGCGCCCCTGCTCATCCTGGGCCTCGCCATCGGCCTCGCCCTCTCGCCCTGCACCGACGCCATCATGGGCGCGTTCCCCGAGTCCGAGCTGGGCGTCGGCGGCGCCGTCAACGACACCTCGCTGGAGCTGGGCGGCTCGCTCGGCATCGCCATCCTCGGCTCGCTGCTCGCCACGTCGTACGGCGACCACCTGTCCGACGCCACCGCCGGCAGCAGGCTCCCGGCGAGCGCCCTGGACACCGCCCAGGACTCGGTCGGCGCCGGGTACGCCGTCGCGCAGGGCATCGGCGAGAAGGCGCAGCAGGCCGCCGCACGGGCCCAGCAGGCGAGCGACCCGCAGCAGGCCGCGCAGCTCAAGCAGCAGGCCGGTGAGCTGGCCGCCGGCGCCCGGCAGATGGCCGACGCGGTGGGCTCCGCCTTCTCCGACGCGGTCGCCCACACCAGTCTGGTCGGGGCGGTGATCCTCGGCATCGGCACCGTCCTGGTGGCCGTCCTGCTGCCGGGCCGCGAGGGCGGTGCCGGGCAGGCCGCGACCGAGGAGAGGGAGCTGGTGGACAGCGCGGCCGAGTGACCGCCTCCCTCCCCTCGAACATGCCGTTCCGGGTCAACCGGAACGGCATGTTCGTGTACGGCGTCCGTACAGGTGGTGTCCATATGAGTGCGGAGGCATGGGGGATGAAGATCGACTGGGACCGGCGGACCTGCGCGCGCAAGGGTCATGTGACCTACGCGCCGGACGACCCCCGGCTGCGCGTCCGGCTGCACGCGCGGACCGTGCTCGGGGACGTCTGGCGGTGCCTGCGCTGCGGTGACTTCGTGCTCGGCGAGCCGCACGGCTCGGGGCCCGCCGCCGACGCACCGCTGGTGCCGCGCGGCACGGTGCTCCGGGACCTGTTCGTCCTGCGCTTCCTCGCCGTCGAGCGTGCCGTGCGCGGGGTGTTCATCGTGCTGGTCGCGGTCGCGGTGTGGAAGTTCAGCAACAGCCAGGACGCGGTGCGCCGCCTGTTCGACGAGTACCTGGACGTCTTCCGGCCGGTCTTCCGGCACTTCCACTACGACCTGGACCACTCGCCGGTCGTCGGTTCCCTGCAGAAGGCGTTCGGCTACCGGCACTCCACCCTGGTGCTGGTCGCCGGGCTCCTGCTGGCCTACGCGCTGATCGAACTGATCGAGGCGGTCGGCCTCTGGTACGCCAAGCGCTGGGCGGAATACCTGACGGTGGTCGCGACGGCCGCCTTCCTGCCGCTGGAGGTCTACGAACTCACCGAGCACATCAGCTGGCTGAAGATCGCCACGCTCGCGCTGAACGTCCTCGCGGTCCTGTACATCGCCCTGACCAAGCGGCTCTTCGGACTGCGCGGCGGGCGCCGGAAGTTCGAGGAGGAACGGCACAGCGCCTCACTGATGGAGGTGGAGGAGTCGGCGGGCGTGGCGCACGCACCGCTGTAGGGCCGGCCCCGCCCATCAAAAAATCCCCTGAGCAATTGCGCTCGGGGGATTGCTGTGCGTATATTCAATGGTTCGTGACTTCGTTTTGACTTTGTTTCGACGAAGTCCCGAAGTAATTCACTGAGCACAGTATATCCGGGCGGGAGCGGAATTGTCAAACACCGACTTTCCAGATGATGAAATCCGGCACGAGCAGGAATTCATCGACGGACTGTACGCGCGCGTGGACGTGCTGCGCGGCGAGGCCGAGACCTCCGTCGCCGACGCCCTCGCCCAGGGCGACAAGCCCATGCAGGCCCGGCTGGAGCGGGACATCCTGGTCGCCGAGCGCTCGGGGCTGCTCGCCGCGCTGAACGCCGTCGACGGCTCGCTCTGCTTCGGCCGGATCGACCTCGCCGACGGCACGAAGCACCACATCGGGCGGATCGGGCTGCGCGAGGACGACGCCGAGCGCACCCCGGTCCTCATCGACTGGCGGGCCGACGTCGCCCGCCCCTTCTACCTGGCCACCGGCCACACCCCGATGGGCCTGCGCCGCCGCCGGCACATCGCCTCCGAGGGCCGGACCGTCACCTCCCTGCACGACGAGATCCTCGACCTCGGCGACGCCACCCGCACCGGGCACGAGGACCCGAGCGGCGACGCCGTCCTGCTGGCCGCGCTGAACTCGGCCCGCACCGGCCGGATGAGCGACATCGTGCAGACCATCCAGGCCGACCAGGACCGCATCATCCGGGCACCGCACCGGGGCGTGCTGGTCGTGGAGGGCGGCCCCGGCACCGGCAAGACCGCGGTGGCCCTGCACCGCGCGGCCTACCTGCTGTACGAGCACCGCGAGCTGCTGGCCCGCCGCGCGGTCCTCATCGTCGGCCCGAACCCGGCCTTCCTCGGCTACATCGGCGAGGTGCTGCCCTCCCTCGGCGAGACCGGGGTGCTGCTGGCCACGGTCGGCGAGCTGTTCCCCGGGGTGAAGGCCACCGCCGCCGACACCCCCGAGGCCGCCGCCGTCAAGGGCCGCGCCGGCATGGCCGACGTGCTCGCCGCCGTCGTACGCGACCGGCAGGCCCTGCCCGACCCGGTCATCGCGATCGAGCACGACCGCGAGGTCCTCATGCTGGACGACGGCCTGGTCAACGTCGCCCGCGAGCGCACCCGCGCCGCCAAGCTGCCCCACAACGCCGCCCGCGAGTACTTCGAGGGGCATGTCCTCAACACCCTCACCGAGCTGTACGCCGAGCGCGTGGGCACCGACCCCTACGACGGCAGCAGCCTGCTCGACGCCTCCGACATCACCCAGATCCGCGACGAACTCGCCGAGAACCCCGAGGTCTGGGCGGCCGTCGACCAGCTCTGGCCGCGGATCACCCCGCAGCGGCTGGTCGCCGACTTCCTCGCCGAGCCCGACGGCTACCTGCCGAAGGAGGACGCCGACGCGATCCGCCGCCCGGTGACCCGCGCCTGGACCGTCGCCGACGTGCCCCTGCTGGACGAGGCGGCCGAACTCCTCGGCGAGGACGACCGGGTGGCACGCGCCCGCGCCGATCGCGAACGCGAGACGCAGGTGGCCTACGCCCAGGGCGTGCTGGACGTCTCCTACGCCTCCCGGACCTACGAGTTCGAGGACAAGGAGGAGGACGACCCGGACGCCTCCGAGGTCCTGTCCGCGCACCACATCATCGACGCCGAGCGGTTCGCCGAGCGGCACGAGGAGGCCGACCACCGCAGCGCCGCCGAGCGGGCCGCCGCCGACCGCACCTGGGCGTTCGGGCACATCATCGTGGACGAGGCGCAGGAACTGTCGCCGATGGCCTGGCGGCTGCTGATGCGGCGCAGCCCGGCCCGCTCGATGACCCTGGTCGGCGACCCCGCGCAGACGGCGGAGGCGGCCGGCGTCGGCTCCTGGGCGGACATCCTCACGCCCTACGTCGAGGACCGCTGGGAGCACACCCGCCTGGGCGTCAACTACCGCACCCCGGCGGAGATCATGGACCTGGCGGCGGCCGTGGTCCGCGCCCAGGACCCGAACTTCGCACCGCCGAGCTCCGTCCGCTCCACCGGTGAGCGCCCGTGGGTGCGGCAGGTCACCGACGACCTGCCCGGCGCGGTCGCCAAGGCGGTCGCCGAGCTGACCCCGGCGGAGGGCCGGCTCGCGGTGATCGCCCCGCGCGAACTGCACCGCGCCCTCGCCGCCCGCCTGGACGGCGTCACGGCCGGCGCCGAGCCCGACCTGACGCGAACGGTCGTCCTGCTCGACCCCCGGCAGTCCAAGGGCCTCGAATTCGACTCGGTCCTGGTGGTCGAGCCGGGCGCCTACGGCACGAGCGACCTGTACGTCGCCCTGACCCGGGCCACCCAGCGGCTCGGGGTCCTCTACACGGACGAGCTCCCGGAGGGGCTCGCCACGGGCGTCACCGCTTCGTAGCGGCCGGCGCCGGTGCGTGGCTCGGGTGCAGCGTGGCGGACAGCGGGGCCAGCTCCGCGCACAGGGCGACCGGGAACTCGGGGACCTGGCGGCGGACCGCCCCGCAGCCTCCGGCGGCGCTCTCGAAGACCGGTTTCCAGCCGGCGGGTTCCGCCCGGAAGAACCAGCGGTCGCCGAGCCGCGAGGAGCAGGCGGGGTCGCCGTCGTCGGAGCCGCACGCCGGGCCGGTGCGCCAGGAGAAGTCCAGGACCAGCCACCTGCCGTCACAGTGCTCGGCGTCCCGGTAGGTGTGCATGGGGGCGCCGGCCGCGGTCAGCGCCTGGTCGTAGGAGGCGGGGGTGCAGCCGGTGGCCGGCGGGTGACAGCCCAGTTCCCCGCACATCCGCAGGGCGGGCGGCTTCGCGCCGTCAGCGGTGAAGACCGTGTGGTTGTCGACCACCAGCTCCCGCCCGCCCAGCGGCTCGGGCAGCCTGACCCGGGCCGTGGCCGTCGTCTCCCGCACGCATCCGCTGCGCCGGTCGCCGGACGGGGAGCTGAAGGTGACCTGCACGTGCACGGTGCCCGGCACGGCGCCGTACTCGGCGTCGGTGTCGACCGCCTCGAGGTTCCGCACGCAAGGATGCTCGCCGCTGGGCACGTCCACGTCGATGCTCAGTGTGCGGTGGTCCGCGCCGATCCGGGCGGCGGAGACCCGGGACGGCTCACCGGGGGTCCACGGGACGGGACCGGTCGCCGTGGCGGACGCTTCCCGGCCCCGCCCCGCCGCCTGGGTGCCGCAGCCGCTCAGCAGGAGAGCGGCCACGGCACACAGCAGGACGGTCAGCGCTCTGTACTGCCGCATGTACCCCGGACCCCCCCGTGCTCCGCCCCGGTCGTGCGGCCACTATAGGGCGCGCGCCACCCGGTCAGGCCGGGCGCAGCCACACCGTCGCCAGCGGGGGCAGGGTCAGCCGGATGCTCGCCGGGCGGCCGTGCCAGGGCTGGGCCTCGGGCTTGACGACGTCCGGGCGGGTGACGTCACCGCCGCCGTAGCGGGCCGCGTCGGTGTTGAGGACCTCCGCCCAGGCCGGCACCTCCTCCGGCACCCCGAGCCGGTAGTCGTGGCGGACCACCGGTGCCAGGTGGGTGACGGCGAGCAGCGGGGTGCCCTCGGCGTCACGGCGCAGGAACGCGAAGACGTTGTCGTCCGCCGCGTCCCCGGTGATCCACTCGAAGCCCGCCGGGTCGGTGTCCCGCTGCCACAGCGCCGGGGTCGCCCGGTACACGGCGTTGAGGTCCCTGACGAGGTCCCGCACACCCCGGTGGTCCGCCTCGGCGCCGTAGGCCGGGTCGAGCAGCCACCAGTCGGGGCCGTGCGCCTCGGACCACTCGGCGCCCTGGGCGAACTCCTGGCCCATGAAGAGGAGTTGCTTGCCGGGGTGGGCCCACATGAAGCCGAGGTAGGCGCGCAGGTCGGCTCGCTGCTGCCACCAGTCGCCGGGCATCTTCGACACCAGGGACCGCTTGCCGTGGACGACCTCGTCGTGGGAGATCGGCAACACGTAGTTCTCGCTGTAGGCGTACACCATCGAGAACGTCATCTCGTGGTGGTGGTACGCGCGGTGCACGGGGTCGTGGCTCATGTACTGGAGCGAGTCGTGCATCCAGCCCATGTTCCACTTCAGTCCGAAGCCCAGCCCGCCGAAGCCGCTCGGGCCCTTGTGGTGGGTGGGCCGGGTGACGCCGTCCCAGGCCGTGGACTCCTCGGCGATGGTCACCACGCCCGGGCAGCGCCGGTACACGGTGGCGTTCATCTCCTGGAGGAAGGCCACCGCGTCCAGGTTCTCCCGGCCGCCGTGCTCGTTCGGCGTCCACTGGCCCGGCTCGCGCGAGTAGTCCAGGTAGAGCATCGAGGCGACCGCGTCCACGCGCAGCCCGTCGATGTGGAACTCCTCGCACCAGTACACGGCGTTCGCGACGAGGAAGTTGCGCACCTCGCGTCGGCCGAAGTCGAACTCCAGCGTGCCCCAGTCGGGATGGGTGGCCCGCTGCGGGTCGTGGTGCTCGTACAGCGGACGCCCGTCGAACTCTGCCAGCGCCCAGTCGTCGCGCGGGAAGTGCGCCGGCACCCAGTCCATCAGCACCCCGATGCCCGCCTGGTGCAGCTTGTCCACCAGGTACTTGAAGTCGTCGGGGGTGCCGAGCCGGGCCGTCGGCGCGTAGAACCCGGTGACCTGGTAGCCCCAGGAGCCGCCGAAGGGGTGCTCGGCGACCGGCATCAGCTCCACATGGGTGAAGCCCATCTCCTTGACGTACGCCGGGAGCTGCTCGGCCAGCCCGCGGTAGGTCAGCCCCGGCCGCCAGGACGGCAGGTGCACCTCGTACACCGAGAAGGGAGCTGCGTGCACCGGGGTGTCCGCCCGGTGGGCCAGCCACTCCCCGTCACCCCACTCGTGGTGCGAGGCGTGCACGATCGAGGAGGTGGCGGGCGGGACCTCGGTACGGCGGGCCAGCGGGTCGGCGCGCAGGGTGCGCGAGCCGTCCGGACGGGTGATCTCGAACTTGTACAGCTCGCCCTCGCCGATCCCCGGCACGAACAGCTCCCAGACCCCGGTGCCGCCGAGCGAGCGCATCGGGAAGCCGGTGCCGTCCCAGAAGTTGAACCCGCCGGTGACCCGCACGCCCCGCGCGTTCGGCGCCCACACCGCGAACCGGGTTCCGGTGACGCCCTCGTGCGTGGTGACGTGCGCGCCGAGCGCCTGCCACAGCTGTTCGTGCCGGCCCTCGCCGATCAGATGCAGGTCCAGCTCGCCGAGGGTGGGCAGGAAGCGGTAGGCGTCCTCGGTCTCGTGGACCGTGCCGTCGTACGTCACCAGCAGCCGGTAGGCGGGGACCTCGGTGAGCGGGAGCAGGCCGGAGAAGAAGCCGTCGCCGTCGTCGTGCAGCTCCGCCCGCAGCTCGCCCGAGACCACGGTGACCGCCCGCGCGTACGGCCGGAACGCGCGGAAGGCCACCCCGCCCGGCACCGGGTGCGCGCCCAGCACGGAGTGCGGATCGTGGTGGGTGCCGTGCAGCAGCCGCGCGCGGTCGCCGGCGTCGACGGCCGGGGACACGGCGACCTCCCCGACGGGGGCCGGCGCCGGCACGGGGACCCGCACGGCGGGGGCCGGCGCGGGCGGTTCCACCGCGGGGGCCTGTGCCGGGAGCTCCGCGGCCGGGGCCTGCGCGGGCACCTCCGCGGCCGGGGCCGCCGCCTGTGCGGGGACCTCCTGTGCGGGCGGCTTCCTGACGGCGGCCTTCTTCCTGGCCGCGGCCTCCTTCTTGGCCTTGGCTTCCTTGTGGGCCTTGGATTCCTTGTGTCCCTTGGGGGTCACGGACGAGCCTCCTGGTCGGGCAGGGCGAGGCGGCGCACCGCGCTCAGCGGTACGGGGAGCCAGTCGGGCCGGTGCCGGGCCTCGTAGACGACCTCGTAGACCGCCTTGTCGGTCTCGTAGGCCCGCAGCATCACCGGGTCGGTACGCGGATCGCGGCCGGCCACCTCCGCGTATCCGGAGCAGTAGGCGGCCCGGCAGGTGTGCGCCCAGTCCGGGGCGGGCGGGGTCGCCGAGTGGGCCGCGTAGTCGAAGGAGCGGAGCATGCCCGCGATGTCCCGCACCGGCGGCTGCGGCATGCGCCGCTCGGCCAGCGGCCGGGCCGGTTCGCCCTCGAAGTCGATCAGCGACCAGGCGCCGGACGGCGAGCGCAGGCACTGGCCGAGGTGCAGATCGCCGTGGACGCGCTGGGCGGTCCAGGTGCGGCCCTCGGCGGCGAGCGTGCCGAGCGCCTCGTACGCCGAGCGCAGCCCGCGCTCGTACGGCCGCAGCGCCGGTACCGCCTGCACGGCAGCCGCCAGCCGCTCGGTCATGCCGGCGACCAGCGACTCCAGCTGGGCGTGGCCGAGGGTGACCGTCGGCAGGGCACGGGCGAGCGCGGTGTGCACCTCGGCGGTGGCCCGGCCCAGCGCACGGGCCTCGGCGGCGAAGTCCTCGCCCTTGGCCAGTTCGCGCAGCGCCAGCTCCCAGCCGTCGGAGGCGCCGCTCACATACGGCTGGAGCACGGCCAGGACGTAGGTGTCCGCCGCCACCTCGGCGTGCAGCCAGGCCGTCGGCGCCGGCACCCTCGGGCAGCCCTCGCGGGCCAGGGCGAGCGGGAGCTCCAGATCGGGGTTGACGCCGGGCACCACCCGGCGCAGCAGCTTCAGAATAAACGTATCTCCGTAGACCACGGACGAGTTGGACTGCTCGGCGGTCATCAGCCGGGCCACGAGGCCGGCCCGGATCTCCTGCGCCGGGTCCCGCTCGAAGCGCAGCCCGCCGACGCGCGCCTGGGTGCGCAAGGCCTCCAGGAGCACTTCGGCGGGCCGGGTGTCGTGCAGGGCCTCGTACACCGTGCGTCCGGCGAGCGGGCCCTCGGTCACATGTCCGATCAGCGCGGGCGCCAGCCGGGGCGGCAGCGCCTCGCGCACGCCTATGAGGAGCTGGTAGCAGTCGCCGGGGTGCGGCGGGGCTCCCGGCACGTCGGCCTGGTGGACGCGCACCAGCAGGTGGTAGAGGCCCAGCCGGCCGTCGGGCGCCAGCAGTTCGGTGACGGACACCGGGGTGAACCCGGTGACCGGGCGGCCCTTGCCCGCGAACCAGCGCTGCCGGGGCAGCCAGGCGCGCAGCAGGGGGTCGAGCGAGGCGAGGAGGGTACCGGTGGTGCTGGAAGAGGTGACCGTTTCCGCCATGGGCGTCACGTCCTTTCCCCGGGGGGCGTCGGGGTGTTACTGATGCGTGCCCCGGGTGGGGCGGTGGAAACGCCGCAGCGCCCCACCCGGGCCCGTGCTATACGGGTTCCCCGCGCAGCCGGAACCAGTAGAAGCCGTGTCCCGCGAGGGTGAGCAGGTACGGCAGCTCGCCGATCGCCGGGAACCGGACCCCGCCGAACAGCTCGACGGGATGCCGCCCGCCGAACCGGCTCAGGTCCAGCTCCGTGGGCTGGGCGAAGCGGGAGAAGTTGTGGACGCACAGCACCAGGTCGTCCTCGTACTCGCGCAGGAAGGCGAGCACCGCCGGGTTCGACGACGGCAGCTCGGTGTAGGACCCCAGTCCGAAGGCGGGGTTCTGCTTGCGGATCTCGATCATGCGGCGGGTCCAGTGCAGCAGGCTCGAGGGCGAGGCCATGGACGCCTCGACATTGGTGACCTGGTAGCCGTAGACCGGATCCATGATCGCGGGCAGGAACAGGCGTCCCGGGTCACAGGACGAGAAGCCGGCGTTGCGGTCGGGGGTCCACTGCATGGGGGTGCGCACGGCGTCGCGGTCGCCGAGCCAGATGTTGTCGCCCATGCCGATCTCGTCGCCGTAGTAGAGGATCGGCGAGCCGGGCAGGGAGAGCAGCAGGGCGGTGAACAGCTCCATCTGGTCGCGGTCGTTGTCGAGCAGGGGGGCGAGGCGGCGGCGGATGCCGATGTTGGCGCGCATCCGCGGGTCCTTGGCGTACTCGGCCCACATGTAGTCGC
>NZ_JBEYXM010000001.1:820238-1000696 GCF_040704595.1 Streptomyces sp. NPDC046870 | reverse complement strand
GTAAGGCTCCCAGTAGACGACTGGGTTGATAGGCCAGATATGGAAGCCTGGTAACGGGTGGAGTTGACTGGTACTAATAGGCCGAGGGCTTGTCCTCAGACGCTCGCGTTCACTGTGTTGGTTCTGAAACCACGAACAGCCCCGCTGTAACAGGCGGTGTGGCGTTCACAGTTTCATAGTGTTTCGGTGGTCATAGCGTGAGGGAAACGCCCGGTTACATTCCGAACCCGGAAGCTAAGCCTCACAGCGCCGATGGTACTGCAGGGGGGACCCTGTGGGAGAGTAGGACACCGCCGAACAATTCTTGGGAAAACCCCCGCACCTCCGGTGCGGGGGTTTTCTGCGTTTCAGGACCATGAGACGTCCCCGAAGGGACATCGACGGTTCGGAACCTGTCAGAGCCGACCCGCCGCTTTGAGAGCCAGATACGCATCCGCGAGCGCCGGCGCCAGTTCCTCCGGCGTCGCGTCCACCACCGTCACTCCATGACGGCGAAGCTGCTCGGCCGTGCGACGACGTTCGTCCTGCGCCTGAGCGGCCGCCGCCGCTTCGTACACCGCCTCCGTGTCCCCCCGGGCCTGCGCCATGCGGGCAATGTAGGGATCCGCCACCGAGGCGACCAGAACAGTGTGGCGTCGAGTGAGCTGTGGGAGCACGGGAAGCAGTCCCTCCTCCATCGGTGCCGCGTCCAGCGTCGTGAGGAGCACGATCAGGGAGCGGCGGGGCGCGGTGCGGAGCACGGTGGCGGTGAGGCCGCGAGCGTCGGTCTCGACGAGTTCCGGTTCCAGGGTCGCCATCGCGTTGACCAGGGAAGGCAGCACATCACCCGCCGCGCGGCCCTGGACCAGGGCGCGGATCCGGCGGTCGTAGGCCAGCAGTGCCACGCGGTCGCCCGCGCGGGAGGCGAGAGCGGCGAGCAGCAGGGCCGCGTCCATGGAGGCGTCCAGGCGCGGTGCGTCGCCCACCCGGCCGGCCGAGGTACGGCCGGCGTCCAGGACGATCAGGATGTGCCGGTCGCGTTCGGGGCGCCAGGTGCGGACGGCGACGGCGGACTGCCGGGCCGTGGCGCGCCAGTCGATCGAGCGCGTGTCGTCACCGGGAACGTACTCGCGCAGGCTGTCGAACTCCGTCCCCTCCCCGCGGGTCAGCACGCTGGTGCGGCCGTCGAGTTCACGCAATCGGGCGAGCTTCGACGGGAGGTGCTTCCGGCTGGTGAACGGGGGCAGAACCCGTACTGTCCAGGGGACCTCGTGGGCGCCCTGGCGGGAGAAGAGTCCGAGGGGGCCGTAGGAGCGGATCGTCACGCGGTCGGCCCGGTGGTCGCCACGGCGGATGGGGCGCAGTCGGGTCGTCACGCGCCGGCGCTCGCCCGGTGGCACGGCCAGTCCGTGCCGGGAGCCGGCGATCTCGGTGCCCGGCTGCCAGCTGCTCGGTGGCCACGCGTCCCGCAGTCGTGCCCGCAACGGGCGGCGGGAGGGGTTCGTGATCATCAGCGTGACGTCGGCGGTGTCGCCGAGACGGGTCGAGCTGACGCCGGAGCGGGTCAGCTGGAGACGACGTACGGGTGCGGCCAGTGCGTAGTCGCATGCGCAGGCCAGGGCCAGGGGGCCGTTGACCGCCAGGATGCCCGTCCAGCTCGGTTCCAGGATGCCGACGGGGATGGAGCCGAGGGCCGCGAGGAGGGCGGCGCGTCCGGTGAGAGCCATCAGCGGGGGACCGGCACGTGGGCGAGGATGGCGTTGATGACCGAATCAGCGGTCACGCCTTCCATTTCGGCCTCGGGGCGCAACTGGACCCGGTGGCGCAGCGTGGGCAGGGCGAGGGCCTTCACGTCGTCGGGGATGACGTAGTCGCGGCCGGTCAGCCAGGCCCAGGCGCGCGAGGTGGCCAGCAGGGCCGTGGCGCCGCGTGGGGAGACGCCCAGGGTGAGGGAGGGCGACTCGCGCGTGGCGCGGCAGATGTCCACGACGTAGGCGGTGATCTCGGGGGAGACGGTCGTCTTGGCGACCGCGGCACGCGCCGCCTCCAGGTCGGCGGGGCCGGCGACCGGGCGTACGCCGGCGGCGCGCAGGTCGCGTGGGTCGAACCCCGAGGCGTGCCGGGTGAGTACGTCGATCTCGTCCTGCCGGGAGGGCAGAGGGACCGTCAGTTTCAGCAGGAAGCGGTCCAGTTGGGCTTCGGGGAGGGGGTAGGTGCCTTCGTACTCGACCGGGTTCTGCGTCGCGGCGACGAGGAAGGGCTCGGGGAGCGGGCGGGGGGTGCCGTCGACCGTGACCTGGCGTTCCTCCATGGCCTCCAGCAGGGACGACTGGGTCTTGGGAGGGGTGCGGTTGATCTCGTCCGCGAGGAGGAGGTTGGTGAACACCGGGCCGGGCTGGAAGGAGAACTCGGCGGTGCGGGTGTCGTAGACGAGGGAGCCGGTCACGTCGCTCGGCATCAGGTCCGGGGTGAACTGGACGCGTTTGGTGTCGAGTTCGAGTGCCGATGCGAGGGCACGGACGAGCAACGTTTTGGCGACCCCGGGGACTCCTTCTAGTAGTACGTGTCCGCGGCAGAGGAGGGCGACGACGAGACCGGTCACGGCTGGGTCCTGGCCGACCACGGCTTTGGCGATCTCGGCGCGCAGGGCTTCCAGGGAGGCCCGGGCGGTGCCCGGGTCCCCGCTCTGCCCGGCGTTGTCGGTGGTCGGGTCCGTCATGAACGGCGTACCTCTCTTTCGAGGGCGTCGAGTTGGTCGGTGAGGGCGACGAGGGCCGTGTCGTCGCCGGGCGGCGGTCCGAAGAGGAGGGAGTGCAGGGCCTGTCCGTCGCCGGCGAGGTGGGCGGACAGGGCGGGGAGCAGGGCCTCGGGCGTGTGCGCCTGGGTGACGGGGACGCCGACGAGGGGGGCGAGGCGGGTGCGGGTGGCGGAGCGAAGAGCGGCGGCGGCGCGGTCGCGGGCGTTGGCGTTGCGGTAGAGGCGGGCGCGGCCTTCGGCGGTCTCGGAGGCGCGGATCGCGACGGGGAGTTTCTCGGGCACGAGGGGGCCGAAGCGGCGTGCCCGCCAGAAGGCGGCGAGGACGGCCGCGATGAACAGTTGCAGGGTGGCCCAGAGCCATCCCGAGGGGAGTAGGTCGAGGAAGCTCTTCGGCTCGCCGTTCTCGGTGGCGGAGGCGTCGGACAACGAGGGGAGGTACCAGACCAGATGGGGGCGGGAGCCGAGGAGTTGGAGGGCGAGCGAGGCGTTGCCCTGCTCGTCGAGGCGGTCGTTGTAGAGGATGCCGGGCGCGCCGAGTACGACGGTGTCGCCGCCTCCGGAGGTCGCGGGGACGCGCAGGAGGGTGGCGAGGCGCTCGCCGGGGTAGCAGGAGTCGGCGTCGAGACGGGTGGTGGTGTAACGGATGCCGCCGGTGTCGGCGGGGCCCGCCCGCCGGGCTTCGGGCAGCGTGCACTGCGGGTCGAGGGTGGAGCTGTCGCTGGTGGCGGGGTCCGCGGAGACCCCGGGGGCGAGCCGTTCGACGGACCAGCTGCCGGCCGCGACGAGGACGGTCCGCCCGCCGGAGGACGCGGTCGCCGCGTGCAGCTCGGCCTGTTGGCGGTGGGTCAGCAGGTCGGGTACGGCGACGAGCAGGGTGGTGTCCGGCCCGGCGGCGGCACGGGCCGCGCCGAGGGTGGTGACCACACGGGTGGAGACGCCTCGCTCGGCGAGGAGTTGGGCGACGGCCCGGCTGCCGTAGGGATCGGGGGAGCGCGGGTCCAGGTCGCCGTGCCGGGTGGTGGAGCGGACGGCGGCCATGGCGACGGCCGCGGCCAGGAGCAGGACGACGGCAAGTGCGATGCCTCGCGTGCGGGTCCACACCTGGCGGCCGGTGGGCGCGGTGGAGGTGGCCGTCGGGGTCGTCTCGGTGGTCACTCGGCGGCCCCCTGGCGGGTGCTCCGGGCCTTCGTGGTGGCGCCGGCGGGGCTGGTGACGAGGGCCGGCCTGGTGTGTTCCAGGTCGTGGTCGAGTTCGGCGAGGCGGTGGTACGCCGGCTCGTCGGCCGTGCGTCCACCGTATGTGACGTCGTCGAACTCACGGGCGGCGGCGCGCAGTCGGTCCGTGTGCGCGGGCAGGACGCGCCCGGCCTCGTCGGCTGCCTCGTCGGCGGTGCGGCCGGGGCGTACGTCGAGCAGGGCCCGTTCCTCCAGGGAGCGGACGAGGGCCCGCATGCGTTCCTGGACGGCCTGGTTCCAGTGGCCCTGGGCCGCGTGGGCCTCGCTGGCGGCGCGGTGCTCGGCGGCGCTGCGGGGCCGCTCGTCGAAGAGGACGGCGGCCGAGGCGGGCCGGCGCCGGGGAGTGCCCAGGCGCCACCACAGGGCGGCCAGGACGGCGACGACGAACAGGATGACGACGACCAGACCGACCGCGCCGCCCGGGGTCGCCGAGGCAGCCGAGCCGAGGGCCTGGCCGATCCAGCCCCAGAACGCGTTCAGGGCGCGCTGGAGCAGGCCGGGGTCGTTCTCGTGGTACATCCCCTTGGACAGTTCGCGCCGGGCCGCCTCGCGGGCGGGATCGCGTCCGATGGTCACCGGGGGCTCGTCCCCCGAGCCACCGGCCGCCAGCACCACCCGGGCCGTCGTGCGCAGCAGCCGGTCCGCGACGGCGGTGGCGGTGCCCGGTGGGGGCGCCGCCGTGAGAACTCCCCCGGTGAGGCTCACCGCATCAGCTCCCGGGGACGGGGCCGGGGACGCCGGTGCCGTAGCCGTGGACGCCGGCGGCACGGGCCAGTTCGAGGTCGAGGGCCTCGCGGCGGATGCGCTGGTCGATGTAGAGGAGCACGGTGACGCCGGCGCTGATCGGAAGGGTGAGCGTGGTGCCGATCAGGGAGCCGATGCCCCGGATGATCAGGAACGCCCAGCCGACGTGTCCGCCGCTGGTGCCGAGGATGTCGTCCATGCCGTCACCGCTGACGGCGGCGCCGACGAGGGCGAAGGGGATGGTGACGATCGCCGAGACGATGTTGGCGATGAGCCAGGCGAGGAGCTGGATGCCGAAGACGCGCCACCAGGAGCCGCGCACCAGCTTGGCGGAGCGGGTCATGGCCTTGGTGACGCTCTGGCGTTCCAGCATCAGGGCCGGGGCGGCCAGGTAGTAGCGGATGGCCAGCCACACCGCGACGACGACGGCTCCGAGGATGCCCAGGGCGAACAGGGCGGACCCGCCGATGTCGCTGCCGCCGCTGAGCAGGACCAGGAAGCCGGGCAGTGCGCCGACGACGATCACTCCGACGGTGATCAGGCCGAGCAGGAGGAGCAGTCCGGCCAGCCTCGGGATCTGCGGGCGGGCCTCGCGCCAGGCCTCGCCGGTGCTGACCGGCCTGCCGAGCACGGCGCGGCTGGTGATGGTGGTGAGCAGGGCGGTGGCGACGATGACGGCGGCTGCGGAGATCACCGTGACGATGCCGGTGCCGATCATGGAATCGCGCAGGGAGCGGTAGACGTCGTCGAGGGTGGCGGTCCGGCTGTCGAGCGATGTGCGGGCGAGGGCGTCGTTGACGAAGAAGCCCTGGACGAGCACCAGGCAGGTGTCCGTGACGACGGCGACGGCCAGCGCGATGCCGAGGACCGTGCGCCAGTAGGTGCGCATGGTGGAGACGGCGCCGTCGAGGATCTCGCCGACGCCGAGCGGGCGCAGCGGGATGACGCCGGGCTTGGCCGCCGGCGGGGGGCCTCCCCAGCCGCCGCCCCAGGCGGGGTAACCGCCCGGGGTGCCGTAACCGCCGTAGCCGGGAGGGGGGCCGCCGTGACCGCCGCCGGGGAACCCGTGGCCACCCTGGCCGGGGCCGGCGGGCTGCCCGCCGCCCCAGCCCGGTCCGGGCGGCGGAGGAGGCGGGGCCTGGTTCGGGCTCGGGGCACCGGTGGGCGCGGACCACTGGCCGGCCGGCGGCTGCTCCTTGGACCACTTCGAGCCTGGGCCCTGCGCGTCCGGGCCCGGTTGCGGCGCGGGTTCGGTGGGGGCGGGGCGGTCCGCGGGCTCGGCGGGGCCGGACGCACCGGGTTCCCGCCCCTCGGACGACGGGGCGGATCCGGGCGAGGCCCAGCCCGGAGTGTCAGTCATCGAAGCTCCTTCTCGGTGCCCGTCCGCGGTCGCGGCGGCAGGTTGGCAGCCATCGTGCCATGTGCCGGTCACCGGGGGACCGGCCACGGTGGGGGCCGGACGCCTTCTATTGTCCGCCGGATCCGGGGCAGACTGACGGCATGGTTGATCAGCAGGCGCGAACCGGTGAGGACAGGCGGCCGACCGAGATACCGGCGATCCGATGGGAGGAACCACCAGAAGGCCCCGTACTGGTCCTTCTCGACCAGACGAGGCTGCCGGCCGAAGAGGTCGAGTTGGTGTGCACGGACGCTGCGGCGCTGGTGGAGGCGATCCGTTCGCTCGCCGTGCGCGGGGCGCCGCTGCTCGGGATCGCGGGGGCGTACGGCGTCGCGCTCGCCGCCGCGCGGGGGTTCGACGTGGCCGAGGCGGCGCGGGCGCTCGAGGAGGCCAGGCCCACCGCGGTGAACCTGTCCGTCGGGGTGCGCCGGGCGCAGGCGGCGCACCAGGCGGCGCTGGCCCGGACCGGCGACCCGACCGCGGCCGCCGTGGCGGCGCTGGCCGCCGCGCGGGCGCTGCACCAGGAGGACGCCGAGGCCAGCGGCAGGATGGCGGCCCATGGACTGGCCCTGCTGGACGAGTTGCTGTCCGGCGGCGGGCACCGGATCCTGACCCACTGCAACAGCGGGTCGCTGGTCTCGGGCGGGGAGGGCACGGCCTTCGCGGTGGCCCTCGCCGCGCACCGGGCGGGCCGGCTGCGGCGGCTGTGGGTGGACGAGACGCGTCCGCTGCTGCAAGGCGCTCGCCTGACGGCGTACGAGGCGGCCCGCAGCGGTATGGCGTACACCCTGCTCACGGACAACGCGGCGGGTTCCCTGTTCGCGGCGGGCGAGGTGGACGCGGTGCTGGTCGGGGCGGACCGGATCGCGGCCGACGGTTCGGTGGCGAACAAGGTGGGGAGTTATCCGCTCGCGGTGCTCGCCCGCTACCACCACGTGCCGTTCATCGTGGTGGCACCGCTGACGACGGTCGACCCGGACACGCCCGACGGGGCGTCCATCGAGGTCGAGCAGCGTCCCGGCTTCGAGGTGACCGAGGTGGCGGCGCCCCAGGCGGCGGGAGCGGGGGGCGGGATTCCGGTGGCACCGCTGGGGACGCAGGCGTACAACCCGGCGTTCGACGTGACCCCGCCCGAACTGGTGACGGCGATCGTCACCGAGGAGGGGGCGGTCTCGCCCGTGACGGCCGAGGCGCTCGCGGAACTGTGCGCCCGGTCCGCGGCCGGGGCTCCGCCGGCGTCGGGCTGACACCGGCGAGCGGCATCCTCGTCGACGACAGGGGCAGACAGTGACGGCCCCGTACGACTATCGTCACCGGCCAGTGACCTCCCTCACCAGGGCGCCTGTCGCTGTTATGAGAATGGGATGATGTCGTTTATGAAGGGACGAGTCCTTGTCGTCGACGACGACACCGCACTGGCCGAGATGCTCGGCATCGTGCTGCGTGGTGAAGGTTTTGAGCCGTCTTTCGTAGCCGACGGCGACAAGGCGCTGGCCGCTTTCCGTGAGGCGAAGCCCGATCTGGTGCTTCTCGACCTGATGCTGCCCGGACGGGACGGCATCGAGGTGTGCCGGCTGATCCGGGCGGAGTCCGGTGTGCCGATCGTGATGCTCACGGCCAAGAGCGACACCGTCGACGTCGTCGTGGGCCTGGAGTCGGGCGCCGACGACTACATCGTCAAGCCGTTCAAGCCGAAGGAGCTGGTGGCCCGGATCCGGGCGCGGCTGCGCAGGTCGGAGGAGCCGGCGCCGGAGCAGCTCACCATCGGTGACCTGGTCATCGATGTCGCCGGGCACTCGGTGAAGCGGGACGGGCAGTCGATAGCGCTGACCCCGCTGGAGTTCGACCTGCTGGTCGCGCTCGCGCGCAAGCCCTGGCAGGTGTTCACCCGTGAGGTGCTGCTGGAGCAGGTGTGGGGCTACCGGCACGCGGCCGACACGCGGCTCGTCAACGTGCACGTCCAGCGGCTGCGCTCCAAGGTCGAGAAGGACCCGGAGCGGCCGGAGATCGTGGTGACCGTCCGTGGTGTCGGTTACAAGGCCGGACCGAGCTGACATGTCCGGGGACAGCGCCGCTTCGGCCCCCGGCGGTTCCGGGGCCCGTCCGGGGCGGCCTGTCGGCCGGACGGCGGCGGGTGCGCGCTGGCGGGCGATGTTCGACGGCGGACTGCTCGAGGGCGGGGTCCAGGGCAGCCCGGTCCTGCGGCTGTTCCTGCGCTGGGTGCGCCGTCCGCTGCTGCCGGTGATGCGGCTGTGGCGGCGCAACATCCAGCTCAGGGTCGTCGCCACCACCCTGCTGATGTCGCTCGGCGTCGTCCTGCTGCTGGGCTTCGTGGTGATCGGGCAGGTGCGCAACGGCCTGCTCGACGCGAAGGTCAAGGCCTCGCAGAGCCAGGCCACGGGTGGGTTCGCGGTGGCCAAGCAGAAGGCCGACGAGGCGGCCGGCGGGACCGGCGCGGGTGCCGGCGACGGCACGGCGACCGCGGACGGGCGGCAGTCGCAGAACGTCATCCAGTGGATGAGCGACCTCGTGGAGTCGCTGTCCAGCGGTGGCGCGGGCGCCTTCGACGTGGTGACGCTGCCCGTGGGCGACGACAGCGGCGGCGGACGCAGCCCGCGCGGCTCCGGGAACGTCAACCCGACCTCCAGCGTGCCCGCCGCCCTGCGCGAGCGGGTCAACAGCGGTACGTCGGCCGTCCAGAGCAACACGCGGATCGTCTACTACGGCGGCAAGGACCCGCAGCCGGGGCTCGTCATCGGCAAGCAGGTCAACGACCCCAACGGCCGCCCGTACGAGCTGTACTACCTCTTCCCGCTCACGCAGGAGGAGAAGTCCCTGAGCCTGGTCAAGGGCACGCTCGCCACCGCCGGGCTGTTCGTCGTCGTCCTGCTCGGCGCCATCGCCTGGCTGGTGGTGCGGCAGGTCGTCACGCCGGTGCGGATGGCGGCCGGGATCGCGGAGCGGTTGTCGGCCGGGCGGCTGCAGGAGCGGATGAAGGTCACGGGTGAGGACGACATCGCGCGCCTGGGCGAGGCCTTCAACAAGATGGCGCAGAACCTGCAGGGCAAGATCCAGCAGCTGGAGGACCTGTCGCGGATGCAGCGGCGGTTCGTCTCGGACGTCTCGCACGAGCTGCGCACCCCGCTGACCACGGTCCGGATGGCCGCCGACGTCATCCACGAGGCGCGCGAGGACTTCGACCCGGTCACCGCGCGGTCGGCCGAGCTGCTCGCCGACCAGCTGGACCGGTTCGAGTCGCTGCTCGCCGACCTGTTGGAGATCAGCCGTTTCGACGCCGGGGCGGCGGCGCTGGAGGCCGAGCCGATAGATCTCAGGGAGGTCGTCCGGCGGGTCGTCAGCGGTGCCGAGCCGCTCGCCGAGCGCAAGGGCACGCACATACGGGTCCTCGGTGACCAGCAGCCCGTCGTCGCCGAGGCGGACGCCCGGCGAGTGGAGCGGATCCTGCGCAACCTCGTCGTCAACGCCGTCGAGCACGGCGAGGGCAAGGACGTGGTCGTGAAGCTGGCCGCCGCGGGCGGAGCCGTGGCCATCGCGGTGCGGGACTACGGCGTAGGCCTCAAGCCCGGTGAGGCGACCCGGGTCTTCAGCCGCTTCTGGCGGGCCGACCCGGCACGCGCGCGTACCACCGGCGGCACCGGCCTCGGGTTGTCGATCGCCCTGGAGGACGCCCGGCTGCACGGCGGCTGGCTCCAGGCCTGGGGCGAGCCGGGCGGCGGCTCGCAGTTCCGGCTGACGCTGCCGAGGACGGCGGACGAGCCGCTGCGCGGCTCACCGATACCGCTGGAGCCCAAGGACTCCCGCCGCAACCGCGGCCTCGACGACGCCGGCCTGCCGCGGGCGGGCGAGGAGAAGCGGGCGACCGTTCCGGTGCAGCAGAACGGCGTCCAGCCCGCGCTGCCGCCGCGCGCGGAGATCACGCCGCGGCTGACCACATCCGCCCCGGCCGCCGACCCGACCGCCCTGCCCGGCAACGGCAACGGCGCGCGTGTCGTGCCCCGGCCCACGGCCGGCGCACGGCGTCCGGCCGACGGGCCCGCCGCGCATCCGTCGCCCGGCGCGGGCGCGGGCAGGCCGGACGCGGCCGTGCCGGAGGACTCGACCGAGCCAGGGGAGGCATTTCGTGGCCGCTGACCGCGAGGGGGGCGCGCGGCGGCGGTCGTGGCGCGCGGTGGCGTACGCCGCCCTGGGTGCCGTGCTGCTGGCCGGTTGTGCCTCGATGCCCGACAGCGGGGACCTGCGGGACGTGGAGTCCACGCCGCGGCAGGACACCGGGGTCCGGGTGTTCGCCATGCCGCCGGCCGACGGCGCCGGTCCGGGCGAGATCATGCAGGGCTTTCTGGAGGCGCTGACCAGCGACGACCCGGGGTACGACACGGCTCGTAAGTACCTGACGGCCGACGCGGCCCGCAGCTGGCGGCCCGAGCGGTCGACCACGGTCCTCGCGAACGGGCCGACCATCGAGACCGACTGCCGTCCGGGCGGCCGGGAGGAGACCAACAGCGTCACCTGCGTACTGGCCGGAAGCCAGGTCGCCACGGTGGACGAGCAGCAGGCCTACCAGCCCGCCGACGGCACCTACCGCAAGAAGCTGCACCTCACGAAGGACCCGAAGAACGGGCAGTGGCGCATCGACGGGCTGCCCGACGGGGTCGTCATGGGCAAGTCGGACTTCCAGCGGAACTACACGTCGGTCGGCAAGTACTACTTCGCCTCCGACGCGTCCGTCGGGGCGAGCGGGCAGCCGGCGGCGGTCGCCGACCCGGTGTTCGTGCGCAGCAAGGTCGATCCGATGACCCAGCTGGTCCGCTCGCTGCTGAAGGGCCCCACCACCTGGCTCCGGCCGGTGGTCAGGTCGAGCTTCCCGACCGGTACGGGGTTGCAGAAGGGTGTGTCCGGGCTGGCACCGGACGACCAGAACAGGGTGACCGTGCCGCTGAGCCTCAAGCCGTCCGGGGTGACACCGGGCAAGTGCACCGAGATGGCGACGCAGATGCTGTTCACCCTGCGGAACCTGGCGCCGACGCTGGAGTCCGTCGAGCTGCGGGGGACCGGTGGCGACCGGCTGTGCGAACTGACCGGGGAGCGCGCCGACACCGTCGCCTGGCACGGGTCGTCCAAGAGCCCCGACTACCTCTACTTCCTCGACGGCAAGCACCGGATGGTACGGATGCAGACCGGCAGCACCGGGACGGCGTCCGCGCCGGTGCCGGGTCCGCTGGGCGAGGCCGGCAGGGGACTGCGGTCCGTGGCGGTGTCGCGGGACGAGCAGACCGCGGCCGGGATCGCCGACGAGGGCAGGACGCTGTACGTGGCGTCGCTGGCGTCGGACGGATCGCTCGGCGCTCCGCTGGTGACCAGCGCGGGTCCGACCCCCGACCACCGGCTCGCCACGCCGAGCTGGGACGCACGCGGTGACCTGTGGGTGGCCGACCGCGACCCGCACCGGCCGCGGCTGTTCGTCCTGGAACTGGGCGCCGAGAAACCGGAGCCGGTCGCCGTACCGGACCTGTCCGGCCGGATCGAGGACGTGCGGGTGGCCGCCGACGGGGCGCGGATCGCGCTCGTCGTGGAGAAGGACGGCAAGCAGTCCCTCTTCATCGGGCGGATCCAGCGCGACGACGGGACCGGACAGGGCATCTCGGTGGACGGGCTGCGGTCGGCCGCACCGGACCTGGAGCAGGTCAGTGCCATCTCGTGGGCAGGGGACAGCAGGCTGCTGGTCGTCGGGCAGGAGCAGGGGGGCGTGCAGCAGATGCGGTACGTCCAGGTCGACGGCTCCACGCTCGACGGCCCGGCGCCGGGCGCGCTCACCAGCGTGAAGGCGATCGCCGCGTCCGAGGACGAGCGGGTGCCGCTGGTGGCCTACTCGGAGGACGGGATCGTACGGCTGCCGTCCGGGGCGCAGTGGCAGAAGGTCGACAAGGACGGGTCGGCGCCGGTCTATCCGGGCTGAGCGCGCGACGGCCGGGACGGTCTGGCCGGGCTGAGCGCAGGACGGCTGAGAGCAGGGCCCGCTTCCCGTGGCCACGGGACGAGTTGTCCACAGGGCGTTGTCCACAGGGGTGGCCGGTCCGTGGCCGCGTTGGCACAGTGGTGGTCATGCGGGGGTGGTGGCGGGACCTCACCGACCTGGTGCTGCCGGCCGACTGCGCGGGGTGCGGCGCACCTCGTACGGCGCTCTGCCCGCGGTGCCGGGCCACGCTGCAGGGGAGCCCGGCGCGGCGGGTGCGGCCGGTGCCGGAGCCGGCCGGGCTGCCGGTGGTGCACGCGGTGGCTCCCTACGCGGCGCAGGTGCGCGAGCTGTTGCTCGCGCACAAGGAACGGGGTGCGCTGACGCTCACGGGAGCGCTGGGCGCGGCGCTGGCGGGGGCCGTGCGGGCGGGCCTGGGCGCGGAGGACGGAGCGGGTGCCGGTGCGGGCGGTGGTGCTCACACCGGCATGGACCGCGGTGCCCGCGTCGGCGCGGGGTCGGCCGGGTGGCGCCGGTCCGGGCCCGTGCTGCTGGTTCCCGTGCCCTCGGCCCGGTGGGCCGTGCGGGCGCGGGGGCACGATCCGGTGCGGCGGATGGCACTCGCGGCGGCCGGGGAACTGCGGCGCACCGGGACGCCGGCCCGGGTGGCGGCCGTGCTGCGCCAGCGGCGGCCCGTGGCCGACCAGGCGGGGCTTGACGCGCGGCGGCGTCTGGAGAACCTCGCCGGGGCGCTGGAGGTGAGTCCGGGAGGCGGCCGGCTGCTCGGCGCGGGCCGCGTCGTGCTCGTCGACGACCTGATGACGACGGGCGCCAGTCTCGCGGAGGCGGCGCGGGCCCTGCGGGAGGCGGCCGTTTCCCCTCGTTCGGGCAGGACGGCCGTGTACGCGGCCGCAACTCGGGAAGGTAGGGAGGAACGATGGATCGGCGCCCCGCCGGGGAGAAGGGAGTCGGTGCACAGTGCACCGGAAAATGCGATGCCGAACGCCTCGTGGCGGGTCCTCCATGCCGCCGTGATCGCAGCTCCCCGCGATTCTTTCGAAATGAACAGGAACTGATCGTCAACGTGCATCGTTCCAGCTAGTGACAGGGGTAATTCACCGGAATGGAGGTACGTCGCAGTAGAGGGTGACGACATCCGTCCGGGCGAGATATGTTCGGGTGTGAGGAAAGGCGCAGGCCACACCTCTCATATCCGAATGCCGTGCTGCGGGTTTTACGGAATCACCCGCACCGGTGGGGTGGAGATCTCGCCCATGGGGGAGGAGGAGGTGGAAGTCACCGAGTCCGAGGTCCGGTGATCACCGGATCTGGTGCGAAAGGGAGATGCTCCGCCGATGCAGCGGGGCGTTCCGGGAACGGAGTTCTGCGTGGACATCGTCGTCAAGGGCCGCAAGACCGAGGTGCCCGAGCGGTTCCGCAAGCACGTGGCCGAGAAGCTGAAGCTGGAGAAGATCCAGAGGCTCGATGCCAAGGTGATCAGCCTCGACGTCGAGGTGTCCAAGGAGCCGAACCCCCGACAGGCCGACCGCTGCGACCGAGTGGAGATCACGCTCCGCTCCCGCGGTCCGGTGATCCGGGCGGAGGCGGCGGCCAGCGATCCGTACGCGGCGCTGGACCTGGCGGCGGAGAAGCTGGATGCGCGGTTGCGCAAGCAGCACGACAAGCGGTTCTCGCGCCGTGGCGCACGCCGGATCTCGGCGGCAGAGGTCCCCGACCACGTCCCCGGCGCGGCGACACTGAACGGCAGCGGCCAGCCCGTCCATGAGGAGGAGACGGACGGAGTGCCGACCAAGAAGATCGGCTCGCTGGAGGTCAAGGGTGAAGGCCCCCTCGTCGTCCGCGAGAAGACCCACGTCGCCTCCCCCATGACGCTCGACCAGGCCCTCTACGAGATGGAACTGGTCGGCCACGACTTCTACTTGTTCGTCGACTCCGAGACGAAGGAACCCAGCGTCGTCTACCGGCGACACGCCTACGACTACGGCGTGATCCACCTCAGCACCGACCCGATGGTCGCCGAGGCGCAGACGCAGCCCCCCGCGGCGGGTGGCACGCTGGGCGGCTGATCCACCCGGCTGAAGCTGTGCGGGTGCCCCTGGAGCGCGTGTGCGCCCCCAGGGGCACCGGTGTGCGACCACTTCGCGCCCCGCACGTCACCTCGGTGCCGCCCGGGCATGAAATCATGGCCGCACCGGCCCAACCGGTGGGCCGCTGCCTTGGGTTGGCGATGGCACAGGACCACAGGCCACAGCCTTCAGGGGGAGGAACGATGGCGGACACCTTCGGACCGATGCGGGACGGGGACGCCGACGACGATGTCATCGGCGGCAACCAGGACGCGGGCTCCTCGCGCGAGCCGATCAGAGTCCTGGTCGTGGACGACCACGCCCTCTTCCGGCGCGGCCTGGAGATCGTGCTCGCGGCCGAGGAGGACATCCAGGTCGTCGGCGAGGCAGGCGACGGGGCCGAGGCCGTCGACAAGGCCGCCGACCTGCTGCCCGACATCGTGCTGATGGACGTCCGCATGCCCAAGCGCGGCGGGATCGAGGCCTGCACCTCCATCAAGGAGGTCGCCCCCAGCGCGAAGATCATCATGCTGACGATCAGCGACGAGGAGGCCGATCTCTACGACGCGATCAAGGCGGGCGCGACCGGATACCTCCTCAAGGAGATCTCGACCGACGAGGTGGCCACCGCCATTCGCGCGGTGGCCGACGGACAGTCGCAGATCAGCCCTTCGATGGCGTCGAAACTGCTCACCGAGTTCAAGTCGATGATCCAGCGCACCGACGAGCGCCGGCTGGTGCCCGCGCCCCGGCTGACCGACCGTGAGCTGGAGGTCCTCAAACTCGTCGCCACGGGCATGAACAACCGGGACATCGCCAAGGAGCTGTTCATCTCCGAGAACACCGTGAAGAACCACGTCCGCAACATCCTGGAGAAGCTGCAACTGCACTCCAGGATGGAGGCCGTGGTCTACGCGATGCGGGAGAAGATCCTGGAGATCCGCTAGCTCCTATCCGAGCAGCCCGGCGAGTTCCCTGCCCAGGGGCTCGCGCAGCTCGGGTGCGTCCACGCGCTCCACGCGGACGTCGGTGCAGTTCACCCACGCCGCCGCCTCGAAGAGGGCCTGGGCGACCGCAGGGACCGCCTTTGGACCGTCCAGGGTGACCTGCTTGGCCACCAGGGTGCGGCCCTCCCGCGCCGGGTCGACACGCCCGACCAGCCGGCCACCCGCGAGCACCGGCATGGCGAAGTAGCCGTGGATCCGCTTGGGCCTGGGGACGTACGCCTCCAGCCGGTGGGTGAAGCCGAAGATCCGCTCCGTGCGCGCCCGCTCCCAGATCAGCGAGTCGAACGGCGACAGCAGTGTGGTGCGGTGCCGGCCGCGCGGCGGCGTCGCCAGGGCCGCCGGGTCCGCCCAGGCCGGCTTGCCCCAGCCCTCGACCTCGACCGGCACCAGGCCGGAGTCCGCGATGACCGCGTCGACCTGCTCGCCCTTGAGACGGTGGTAGTCGGCGATGTCCGCGCGCGTGCCGACCCCGAGCGACTCGCCGGCCAGCCGGACCAGCCGGCGCAGGCACTCGGAGTCGTCCAGCTCGTCGTGGAGCAGCTCGGCGGGGACCGCGCGCTCGGCGAGGTCGTACACCCGCTTCCAGCCGCGCCGTTCCACGCACACCACCTCGCCGTACATCAGCGCGCGCTCCACGGCGACCTTGGTGCCCGACCAGTCCCACCAGTCGTTCGTCTTCTTCGCGCCGCCCAGTTCGGTGGCGGTCAGCGGGCCCTCCGCGCGGAGCTGCTTGACGACCTGGTCGTAGGCGCCCTCGGGGAGTTCGTGGTGCCAGTGCGGCCGGTTGCGGTAGGCGCGGCGGCGGAAGGCGAAGTGCGGCCACTCCTCGATGGGGAGGATGCAGGCCGCGTGCGACCAGTACTCGAAGGCGTGGGCGTCCGTCCAGTACGCGGCCTCCACGGCCTTGCGGCCGACCGCGCCCAGCCGGGCGTAGGGCACGAGTTCATGGGAGCGGGCGAGCACCGAGATGGTGTCGAGCTGGACCGCGCCGAGGTGGCGCAGCACCCCGCGGACGCCCGCGCGCCGGTCGGGCGCGCCGAGCAGGCCCTGGGCCCGCAGGGCGATCCGGCGGGCGTCGTCCGCGGTGAGAGTGGTGGTCGGGCGCGGAAGGGTCGTCATGCGTCGGACGATAGAGGGTGCCACTGACAGCACGCGACGGGCCGGCCGTTTCCCGGGAACGGCCGGCGGGCTCAGGAACGCGCGGGCAGGTACGGGGCGGTGGAGGGCAGGCCCAGGTCGGAGGGGAGCAGCGAGCCGACCCAGCAGTCGCGGCGCACGCCCTTGTTGTTGAGCCCGGAGCGCAGGGTGCCCTCCAGGGTGAAGCCCGCGCGTTCGGCGACCGCGCGGGAGGCGTGGTTGCCGACCTCGGCCCGCCATTCGACACGGTCGACGCCGACCTCGGTGAAGATCCACCGGCAGGCGGTGAGCGTGGCCTCCACGACGTAGCCGTTGCCGCGGTGCTCCTTCGCCGCCCAGAAGCCGACCTCGGCGGTGCCCGGTGAGCGCATCATCAGGGCGAGCATGGCGGCCAGCTCCCCGCCCGCGAGGAAGACGCCGAAGGTGAACGTGGAGCCCTGCGACCAGCCGTCCGGGACGGTCTGCTCGGTGAAGCCGATCGCGTGCTCCGGGAGGTACGGCGAGGGGACCAGTGTCCAGCGCTGGATGTCGGGGTCCTGCGCCGCCGCGTACACGGCGTCGGTGTCGGCGGGGCCGACCGGGCGCAGCAGCAGACGGTCCGTGGTGAGCGTGACGGGTTCCATCACCCGATTCTGCTCAAGACGCCGGGTTCCGGCCATGGATTTTCGCGATCCGTGAGCGGACGGTCACGTTTCGCGTAATTCCTCGCGCCGATGCGGCACTATCCCGTCGTCCCGTCCGTTGTCCCGGGTGAAGCAGCCGTCGGGCCGCCAGGCCTCCCGGCGCGGCCGGGTCCTCGCATACGATGGCCGTTGCTCAGTACGTCAGAAGGAAAACCGACCGTCCCAGGCCCGACCGGCAAGGAGACCAGCCCCCGTGTCCGTCCTCTCGAAGATCATGCGTGCAGGCGAAGGCAAGATCCTGCGCAGGCTGCACCGCATCGCGGACCAGGTCAACTCCATCGAAGAGGACTTCGTCGACCTCTCCGACGCCGAGCTGCGGGCCCTCACCGCGGAGTACCAGCAGCGCTACGCCGACGGCGAGAGCCTGGACGACCTGCTCCCCGAGGCGTTCGCCACGGTGCGCGAGGCGGCCAAGCGTGTCCTCGGCCAGCGCCACTACGACGTGCAGCTGATGGGCGGTGCCGCGCTCCACCTCGGCTATGTGGCCGAGATGAAGACCGGTGAGGGCAAGACCCTCGTCGGCACGCTGCCCGCGTATCTGAACGCCCTGTCCGGGGACGGCGTCCACCTCATCACGGTCAACGACTACCTGGCCGAGCGCGACTCCGAGATGATGGGCCGCGTCCACAAGTTCCTGGGCCTGAGCGTCGGCTGCATCCTCGCCAACATGACGCCGGCGCAGCGCCGCGAGCAGTACGCGTGCGACATCACCTACGGCACGAACAACGAGTTCGGCTTCGACTACCTGCGCGACAACATGGCGTGGTCGAAGGACGAGCTGGTGCAGCGCGGCCACAACTTCGCCATCGTCGACGAGGTCGACTCCATCCTCATCGACGAGGCCCGTACGCCGCTGATCATCTCCGGTCCGGCCGACCAGGCCACCAAGTGGTACGGCGACTTCGCGAAGCTGGTCACGCGCCTCAAGCGCGGCGAGGCCGGCAACCCCCTCAAGGGCGTCGAGGAGACCGGCGACTACGACGTCGACGAGAAGAAGCGCACGGTCGCCATCCACGAGTCGGGTGTCAGCAAGGTCGAGGACTGGCTGGGCATCGACAACCTGTACGAGTCGGTGAACACCCCGCTCGTGGGCTACCTGAACAACGCGATCAAGGCCAAGGAACTCTTCAAGAAGGACAAGGACTACGTCGTCATCGACGGCGAAGTCATGATCGTCGACGAGCACACCGGCCGTATCCTCGCCGGCCGCCGCTACAACGAGGGCATGCACCAGGCGATCGAGGCGAAGGAAGGGGTGGACATCAAGGACGAGAACCAGACGCTCGCCACGATCACCCTGCAGAACTTCTTCCGCCTCTACAAGAAGCTCTCCGGCATGACCGGTACGGCGATGACCGAGGCCGCCGAGTTCCACCAGATCTACAAGCTCGGCGTGGTCCCGATCCCGACCAACAAGCCGATGATCCGCAAGGACCAGTCGGACCTGATCTACCGCACCGAGGTGGCCAAGTTCGAGGCGGTCGTCGACGACATCGCCGAGAAGCACGAGAAGGGCCAGCCGATCCTCGTCGGCACCACCTCCGTCGAGAAGTCGGAGTACCTCTCGCAGCAGCTCAGCAAGCGCGGCATCCAGCACGAGGTGCTGAACGCCAAGCACCACGAGCGCGAGGCGCAGATCGTCGCCCAGGCCGGCCGCAAGGGCGCCGTGACGGTGGCCACCAACATGGCCGGCCGTGGTACGGACATCAAGCTCGGCGGCAACCCCGAGGACCTCGCCGAGGCGGAGCTGCGCCAGCGCGGCCTCGACCCCGAGGAGCACATCGAGGAGTGGGCCGCCGCCCTGCCCGCCGCCCTGGAGAAGGCCGAGCAGGCCGTCAAGGCGGAGAAGGAGGAGGTCGAGGAGCTGGGCGGCCTCTACGTCCTCGGCACCGAGCGGCACGAGTCGCGGCGCATCGACAACCAGCTGCGCGGCCGTTCCGGCCGTCAGGGCGACCCGGGCGAGTCCCGCTTCTACCTGTCGCTGGGCGACGACCTGATGCGCCTGTTCAAGGCCCAGATGGTCGAGCGCGTGATGTCGATGGCCAACGTGCCGGACGACGTGCCGATCGAGAACAAGATGGTCACGCGTGCCATCGCGTCCGCGCAGGGCCAGGTCGAGACGCAGAACTTCGAGACCCGTAAGAACGTCCTGAAGTACGACGAGGTCCTCAACCGGCAGCGCGAGGTCATCTACGGCGAGCGCCGGCGTGTCCTGGAGGGCGAGGACCTGCAGGAGCAGATCCGGCACTTCATGGACGACACCATCGAGGCGTACGTCCGCGCCGAGACCTCCGAGGGCTTCCCCGAGGACTGGGACCTGGACCGGCTGTGGGGCGCGTTCCGGCAGCTGTACCCGGTGAAGGTCACCATCGAGGAGCTGGAGGAGGCGGCCGGCGACCGGGCCGGTCTCACCGCCGAGTTCATCGAGGAGTCCATCAAGGAGGACATCTACCAGCAGTACGAGGCCCGCGAGGCGCAGCTCGGCTCCGAGATCATGCGTGAGCTGGAGCGCCGGGTCGTGCTGTCGGTCCTGGACCGCAAGTGGCGCGAGCACCTCTACGAGATGGACTACCTCCAGGAGGGCATCGGCCTGCGCGCGATGGCGCAGAAGGACCCGCTGGTCGAGTACCAGCGCGAGGGCTTCGACATGTTCACCGCGATGATGGACGGCATCAAGGAGGAGTCCGTCGGCTACCTGTTCAACCTGGAGGTCCAGGTCGAGCAGCAGGTCGAGGAGGTCCCGGTCGAGGAGGCCCAGCCGGTGGGCGAGGGCGTCCAGGACACGGTGCCGGCGCAGGCGGGCGCGCGTCCCGAGATCCGTGCGAAGGGGCTGGATGTTCCGCAGCGGCGGGACCTGCACTTCTCCGCGCCGACGGTGGACGGTGAGGGCGGCATCGTCGAGCGTGACCTGGAGGAGGACGAGCCGGTGCGCTCCGAGTCGGACGGGCTCACGCGGGCCGAGCGACGCCGGCAGGCCAAGGGCGGGCGGCGCCGCAAGAAGTAGCGGTCGCCCGCGGCGCTTCAGCGGTCGAGCGGGGCCGGGTTCCCTTTCTCCGGGGGCCCGGCCCCGTCGCGTTGCCCGCTGGGCGCGGTGCCCCGGGCCGCGCGGGCACGGCCACGGTGGTTCCCGTGCCCCGGCCCTACGGCCTGCCCCCAGCCCCGCGGAGTGTGCCCCTCACCCCTGCGGCGGGCCCGTTTCCACCGCCGTGCAGCGCCAGCGGAGGTCCTTGCCGAGCTCCAGCCGGAAGGCCATGGCGCGTAGCCGGCCACCGGCGGCGACGCGGGCGAAGACCTCCAGGGCGCCCTGGCTGGGGACGTAGTAGCCGATGTCGTGGACGACCGGGCGGGGGCCGAGGGTGCGCAGGGGGCTGTGCTCGGCCAGGCGGGCCAGGTCGTCGTAGGCGCGGCCCGCGGTGTGCCGCAGCATCCAGTGGACGGGCCGCTGACCGCTCAGGACGGCCAGCAGGCGCTCGGCGAAGAGGTCAGTGGGCCGGGGCTGCCCTACGGCGGCTCCGGGCCGCGTACGGGCCTCTTCCGGCCGTGCGGCCGTGAGGCGGCTGGGCGTGCGGGGCGGGGCACCGCCGGGGCGGCGGGAGTCGCGGCGGGTCGGCGGGCGGTGCCGCGGGCGGGGCTGGGCGGTACGGCTCATGACCTTGTTCATGGGGCGTCCCCGTTCGGCGGGCCCGGGGGATACCGGGCGGTAACTGGATGGTGGGGATCTTGTACGGGGCGCCGGAGGGGGCCGCAAGGAAGCGGCGGTGCGCGGGGAAGGGAACGGACGGTTCACCTATCCGAGGGACCCGGGGAGTCCCGCACCCCGCGGTCAGGCGGCCGGCGGGGGTGAATCGAGGGCGTGGAGTGGACGCCTCCACGAGTGCGGGCAGGGGCCCGAAAGGGGACGGCCGCACGTATCCTGAAGGCCCTCCGGGAGACGCGCCAGCCGCCTTCCCCGGGGCCCAGCGGAGCCTTCGACCAGGAACAGGAAAGAGCGGCCAGCATGCGCGTCTACGTCCCCCTGACCCTCCCCGCTCTCGCCGAGGCGTATAAGACGGGTGAGCTGGGGACCGGCCCCTTCGTCGCGTACGCCGTCACGCCCGGGCTGCGCGAGTGGTACCTCTCCGAGGACATCGAGGAGCTGGAGTACGCCGCGCTCGGCCGGGCCGCGCTGGCCTCGCTGCGGCTGCTCGCGGCGGACCCGGACGCGCCGCGGCGCCGGGTCGTGGTCGCCGTGGACGTGCCCGACGGTGCCGCGAGCACCGACCCGGACCGCGCGCTCGAACCCGCCGCGCTCGGGGAGGTCACCGTGAAGGCCGGGGTGCCGCTCGCCAAGGCGGCGGCCGCCGTGCACGTCGACGCCGAGGACGCGGAGCCGGACGTGTCCGCCGCGGCGGACGCCCTGGAGGCGGCGGACGGCGGGGACGACGACGCGCAGTTCGTCGTGGACGGCGCGGACGACCACGAGCTGCTGTGGTACGCCACGCAGGAGATCCCCAGCCTGGTCGCGCTGGGCTGAGCCCACCCACCACGGCCGGGCCCTGATTGTCAGCGGGGGCGGGTACGGTCTTGGACATGGGGACGCAGGGAAGCGCGCACATCGTCTGGGACTGGAACGGGACGCTGTTCCACGACAATGACGCGATCATCGGGGCGACGAACGCGGCCTTCGCGGAGCTGGGCCTGGCGCCGATCACGCTCGAGCAGTACCGGACGCTGTACTGCGTGCCGGTGCCGAAGTTCTACGAGCGGCTGCTCGGCCGGCTGCCGTCCGACGCCGAGTGGGAGCTGATGGACGGGGTCTTCCACCGCTACTACGCCGAGCACCGGGTGCGGTGCCGGCTGACCGAGGGGGCGGAGGAGCTGCTCGCGGGGTGGCGGTCGGCGGGGCACAGCCAGTCGCTGCTGAGCATGTACGGGCACGAGGACCTGGTGCCGCTGGTGCGGGGCTTCGGGATCGAGGCGCACTTCATACGGGTCGACGGGCGTACGGGACCGTCCGGTGGCAGCAAGGCCGAGCACATGGTGCGGCATCTGGAGGCGCTGACGGGGGTGGTGGCGCCCGAGCGGACCGTGGTGATCGGGGACGCGGCGGACGACGCGGTCGCCGCGCGGCACGTGGGAGCGCGGGCCGTGCTGTACAGCGGGGGGTCGCACAGCCGGGTGAGTCTGGAGGGGGCGGGGGTGCCGGTGGTGGACACGCTGGCCGAGGCGGTCGCCGAGGCGCGGAGGATGGCGGCGTAGCCGGGCCGCGGACCGGCGGCCACCCTCCCCCAGCTCCTCCAGCCCGCAGGGCGCGGGGAAGCACGCGGCCGGCCACGGCGGAAGGCCGCCGGCGTACCGCGAGCCCGACGGCGCCCCGCGCGGACGGTGCTCAGCTCACCGGTGCCTTGGAGCGCAGCACCGTCAGGAACTCCCGCATCCACGCCGGGTGGTCCGGCCAGGCGCGGGAGGAGACCAGGGTGCCGTCGACGACCGCCTCGCTGTCCTGGAAGCCCGCGCCGGCCGCCTGCATGTCCGGTTCCAGCGCCGGGTAGGCCGTGACCCGGCGGCCCCGCAGGGAGTCGATCGCGGCGGTGAGCAGCGGGCCGTGGCAGATCTGGGCGACCGGCTTGTCGGCGTCGAAGAAGGCCTTGAGGATCTTGCGCAGTTCGGGGTCGTTGCGCAGGTACTCCGGGGCCCGGCCGCCGGGGATGACGAGGGCCGCGTAGTCGCCCGGGTCGACCTCGGAGAAGGCCAGGTCGGCGGGCCAGGTGTAGCCGGGCTTCTCGGTGTAGGTGTCGAAACCGGGTTCGAAGTCGTGCACGACGAACCGGAGGGTCTTGCGGGTGGGGGCGGCGATGTGGACCTCGTAACCTTCTTCGCGCAGCCGCTGGTAGGGGTAGAGCACCTCCAGTGACTCCGCCGCGTCGCCGGTGACGATGAGGATCTTGGTGGGCATGTCGGCTCCTCCGGGGAGACTCCGCACAGTGTCCTGGGCACCGTGCCTCCGCCGGGCACCCCTTGCCAAGAGGGCCCGGCGCTTTTCAGGGTGCGACCGCGGACGCGGGGGCGCGACCGGGTGTCCCGGACGTGGACCAGCCGTCGGATACGCCACCCCCACCCGCCCCGCCGCTGTGCAGAACGTCAAACTTCGCCCCTCGGTTTTGTACACATACGGCTCATGACGGGCCCGGGGTAAGTGGCGATAGCCTTGTGGCGTGATCAGCGCGATATCTCGCGGGGGCGATCCTGCTCCTGCCCTGCGCCCGGGTTGCACGGAACACCTCCGTGACCGGGCCGCGGTCGCCGGTCTTCGCGGGCGGGACGGGGGCGCGGACGCCTCCAGGACGCCGAGGACGGCCCGGGACGCGGCGGTGCCGAGAGCAGCGTCACACTCCACGGACGTGCCGAGAATGGCCGAATTCCCCCCGCTCATCTCACCTCGCGGCATAGCGTCGGACCGGACCGGACACCCCGGGCCGTGGCGTCGAGCCGGAGGGAAAGAGACCGTACTTCCTTCTACGTCACGCAACGGCGCGCGACAGGAGCCAGAGGACAATGCAGACCAAGCTGGACGAAGCCAAGGCCGAGCTGCTCGAACGGGCCGCCCGGGTAGCTGAGAACAGCCCGGTCGGGGGCCACCTACCGACCGGGACGACGAGCGAGGGCACCCCCGGCACCCCGGACAGCGAGTCCGTGCTCGCGTTCCTCCAGCGCTACTACCTGCACACCGCCCCGGAAGACCTCGCCGACCGCGACCCGGTCGACGTCTTCGGCGCAGCGGTCTCGCACTACCGTCTCGCCGAGACCCGCCCCCAGGGCACCGCGAACGTCCGGGTGCACACCCCGACGGTGGAGGAGAACGGGTGGACCTGCAGCCACACCGTCGTGGAGGTCGTCACCGACGACATGCCCTTCCTCGTGGACTCGGTCACCAACGAGCTGACCCGGCAGGGGCGCGGCATCCACGTCGTGATCCACCCGCAGTTCGTCGTGCGGCGGGACCTGACCGGCAAGCTGATCGAGGTACTGCCGGACCGGCCCGCCGGGCTCACCGGCGACCTCCCGCACGACACGCACGTCGAGTCCTGGATCCACGTCGAGATCGACCGCGAGACCGACCGCGCGGACCTGAAGCAGATCACCGCCGACCTGCTGCGCGTGCTGTCCGACGTCCGCGAGGCCGTCGAGGACTGGGAGAAGATGCGGGACGCGGCGGTCCGGATCGCCGACGACCTGGAGGGCGAGCCCGTCCCCGGCGACCTGCCCGGGCCGGAGGTCGAGGAGGCCCGCGAGCTGCTGCACTGGCTGGCCGACGACCACTTCACCTTCCTCGGCTACCGCGAGTACCAGCTGCGCGACGACGACACGCTCGCCGCCGTGCCCGGCACCGGTCTCGGCATACTGCGTGCGGACCCGCACCACGCCGAGGACGACCAGCACCCGGTCAGCCCCTCCTTCGAGCGTCTCCCGGCCGACGCCCGGGCCAAGGCGCGCGAGCACAAGCTGCTCGTGCTGACCAAGGCCAACAGCCGGGCCACCGTGCACCGGCCGTCGTACCTGGACTACATCGGCGTCAAGAAGTTCGACGCGGACGGCAACGTCGTCGGCGAGCGGCGCTTCCTGGGTCTGTTCTCCTCCGCCGCGTACACCGAGTCCGTGCGCCGCGTCCCGGTCATCCGCCGCAAGGTGGACGAGGTGCTGGAGCGCGCCGGGTTCTCGCCCAACAGCCATGACGGCCGCGACCTGCTCCAGATCCTGGAGACCTACCCGCGTGACGAGCTGTTCCAGACGCCCGCCGCGGAACTGCAGTCCATCGCCACGAGCGTGCTCTACCTCCAGGAGCGCCGCCGGCTGCGGCTGTACCTGCGCCAGGACGAGTACGGCCGCTACTACTCGGCCCTCGTCTACCTCCCGCGCGACCGCTACACCACCGGCGTGCGCCTTCGGATCATCGACATCCTGAAGGAGGAGCTGGGCGGCGTCAGCGTCGACTTCACCGCCTGGAACACCGAGTCGATCCTGTCCCGGCTGCACTTCGTCGTCCGGGTGCCGCCGGGCACCGAGCTGTCCGAGCTGTCGGACGCCGACAAGGAGCGCATCGAGGCCCGCCTGGTCGAGGCAGCCCGCTCCTGGGCCGACGCGTTCGCCGAGGCGCTGACCGCCGAGTGCGGCGAGGAGCGCGCGGCCGAGGTGCTGCGCCGCTACGGCAACGCCTTCCCCGAGGGCTACAAGGCCGACCACAGCCCGCGTGCGGCGGTCGCGGACCTGGTCCACCTGGAGCAGCTCGGCGAGGACAAGACCTTCTCGCTGAGCCTGTACGAGCCGGTGGGCGCCGCGCCCGAGGAGCGCCGCTTCAAGATCTACCAGAAGGGCGGCTCGGTCTCCCTCTCGAAGGTGCTGCCGGTGCTGAGCCGGCTCGGTGTCGAGGTCACCGACGAGCGGCCCTACGAGCTGCGCTGCGCGGACCGCATCACCGCCTGGATCTACGACTTCGGTCTGCGCATGCCGAAGGCGGCGGGCGGCGGTGAGTACCTGGGCGACGACGCCCGCGAGCGCTTCCAGGAGGCCTTCGCCGCGACCTGGACCGGTCAGGCCGAGAACGACGGCTTCAACGCGCTCGTGCTGAGCGCCGGGCTGACCTGGCGGCAGGCCATGGTGCTGCGCGCCTACGCCAAGTACCTGCGGCAGGCCGGCTCGACCTTCTCCCAGGACTACATGGAGGACACCCTCCGCAACAACGTCCACACCACCCGGCTCCTCGTCTCCCTGTTCGAGGCGCGGATGTCCCCGGAGCGGCAGCAGGCCGGTGTGGAGATCACCGACGCGCTGCTGGAGGAGCTGGACGCGGCGCTGGAGCAGGTGGCCAGCCTGGACGAGGACCGCATCCTGCGGTCCTTCCTGACCGTCATCAAGGCGACCCTGCGCACGAACTTCTTCCAGGACGCGTCCGGCGGCCGGCCGCACGACTACGTCTCCATGAAGTTCGACCCGCAGGCCATCCCGGACCTGCCCGCGCCGCGCCCGGCGTACGAGATCTGGGTGTACTCGCCGCGCGTGGAGGGCGTGCACCTGCGTTTCGGCAAGGTCGCCCGAGGTGGCCTGCGCTGGTCCGACCGGCGCGAGGACTTCCGTACCGAGATCCTCGGCCTGGTCAAGGCGCAGATGGTGAAGAACACCGTCATCGTGCCGGTCGGCGCCAAGGGCGGCTTCGTCGCCAAGCAGCTGCCCGACCCGAGCGTGGACCGCGACGCCTGGCTCGCCGAGGGCATCGCCAGCTACAAGACGTTCATCTCGGCGCTGCTCGACATCACCGACAACATGGTCGCGGGCGAGGTCGTGCCGCCGCGGGACGTGGTCCGGCACGACGGCGACGACACCTACCTGGTGGTCGCCGCGGACAAGGGCACCGCGACCTTCTCGGACATCGCCAACGACGTCGCGAACACCTACAACTTCTGGCTCGGCGACGCCTTCGCCTCCGGTGGTTCCGCCGGCTACGACCACAAGGGCATGGGCATCACCGCCCGCGGCGCCTGGGAGTCCGTGAAGCGGCACTTCCGCGAGCTGGGCGTGGACACGCAGAGCGAGGACTTCACGGTCGTCGGCATCGGTGACATGTCCGGTGACGTGTTCGGCAACGGCATGCTGCTGTCCGAGCACATCCGCCTGGTCGCCGCCTTCGACCACCGGCACATCTTCATCGACCCCGACCCGGACGCGGCCGTCTCCTACGCCGAGCGCCGCCGCCTGTTCGAGCTGCCCCGCTCCAGCTGGGCCGACTACAACACCGAGCTGCTGTCGGCGGGCGGCGGGATCTTCCCGCGCACGGCCAAGTCGATCCCGCTCAACAGCCACATCCGCGCGGCGCTGGGCATCGAGGGCAAGGTCGCCAAGATGACCCCGGCCGACCTGATGAAGACGATCCTCACGGCCCCGGTGGACCTGCTGTGGAACGGCGGCATCGGCACGTACGTGAAGGCGTCGACGGAGTCGAACGGGGACGTCGGCGACAAGGCCAACGACGCCATCCGCGTCGACGGCCAGGACCTGCGGGTCAAGGTCGTCGGCGAGGGCGGCAACCTGGGCCTGACCCAGCTCGGCCGGATCGAGTTCGCCCTGCACGGTGGCAAGATCAACACCGACGCGATCGACAACAGCGCCGGTGTGGACACCTCCGACCACGAGGTGAACATCAAGATCCTGCTGAACGGCCTGGTCGCGGACGGCGACATGACCGTCAAGCAGCGCAACAAGCTGCTCGCCGAGATGACGGACGAGGTCGGCGCGCTGGTCCTGCGCAACAACTACGCGCAGAACACCGCCCTGGCCAACGCCCTGTTCCAGGCGAAGGACATGCTCCACGCCCAGCAGCGGTTCATCCGCCACCTGGTGCGCGAGGGCCACCTGGACCGGGCGCTGGAGTTCCTGCCCACCGACCGGCAGATCCGCGAGCGCCTCGCCCAGGGCCAGGGCCTCACCAGCCCGGAGACCGCCGTCGTGCTCGCGTACACGAAGATCACGGTCGCCGAGGAGCTGCTGCGGACCTCGCTGCCGGACGACCCGTACCTGCGCGGACTACTGCACGCCTACTTCCCGACGGCCCTGCGCGAGCGGTTCGCCGAGGCGATCGACAACCACCCGCTGCGCCGTGAGATCACCACGACCGTGCTGGTCAACGACACGGTCAACACGGGCGGTACGACGTATCTGCACCGGCTGCGCGAGGAGACCGGGGCCTCCCTGGAGGAGATCGTCCGCGCCCAGACCGCGGCCCGCGCGATCTTCTGCTCCGCGCCCGTGTGGGACGCCGTCGAGGCCCTGGACAACCGGGTCGACGCGGTCGTCCAGACCCGCATCCGCCTGCACTCGCGCCGTCTGGTCGAGCGCGGCACCCGCTGGCTGCTCAACAACCGGCCGCAGCCGCTCCAGCTCGCCGAGACGGTGGAGTTCTTCGCCGAGCGGGTCGAGCGGGTCTGGCAGGAGCTGCCGAAGCTGCTGCGCGGCGCGGACGCGGCGTGGTACCAGCACGTGTACGACGAGCTGTCCGCGGCCGGCGTCCCGGACGAACTCGCCACCCGCGTGGCCGGCTTCTCCTCCGCCTTCCCGACGCTCGACATCGTGTCGGTGGCCGACCGCATGGGCAAGGAGCCGCTGGACGTCGCCGAGGTCTACTACGACCTCGCCGACCGGCTGAACATCACCCAGCTCATGGACCGCATCATCGAGCTGCCGCGCGCCGACCGCTGGCAGTCCATGGCCCGCGCCTCCATCCGTGAGGACCTGTACGCGGCGCACGCGGCCCTCACCGCGGACGTCCTCGCGGCGGGCAACGGCACCTCGACGCCGGAGCAGCGGTTCGAGGCGTGGGAGCAGAAGAACAGCGCGCTCCTGGGCCGGGCCCGCACCACGCTGGACGAGATCCGCAGCTCGGACTCGTTCGACCTCGCCAACCTGTCGGTGGCGATGCGCACGATGCGGACGCTGCTGCGGACGCACTCGTAGCCGTACGGCGGGAAGGGCGCCGCGGGGACCGTCTCCCCGGGGCGCCCTTCTTCTTGCCCGCTTCTCGTACGAAACGTGCGGAGAACTTACCTTTTCCTGCTCTTCGCGGCGGGTCGGATAGGGTCGGCGTGTGCACACCGCGCCGTCTGACACCGAACAGGTGGACCGTACGGCACCACCGGGCGGCTCCGCGTCGCGCGTGGGCCGTGAGCTGCCGCAGGTCGCCGCCGCGCTCGTCGTGGTGCTGATGTTCTGGGTCGTCGTCCGCCTGCCGTGGGCGGGCGACCTCGGCATGCACGCGGCCACGATCCAGCGCTTCCGGCACAGCCTGCTGCACCCCGGCAACCCGCTGGTCGACGCCGGCACGCCGAGCCCGTACCACTCACCCTGGATGCTGCTGCTCGGCACCGTCGCCAAGCTGACGGGCCTGTCCGTCTTCGTGGTCCTGCGCCTGGCCGCGCTCACCGGCCTGGGTCTGCTGGTGACGGGCGTCCGGTGCTACGTCCGTACGCTGAGCGGCCACCGCGCCGCCCCCGCGCTGGCCTTCCTGAGCCTGGTCTTCCTCTGGGGGCCGCTGCTGTTCGACTGGAGCGGCTTCGTCGGGCTGAACTCCCTCGCGCTGACGGTGTCGTACCCCAGTGTGTTCGCGCTCGGGCTCGCCTTCCACTTCTGGGCCTGGCTGACGCGGGCGGTGCGCGGGGAGGCGACCTGGGGGGCGTGCCTGGGGCTGGGTGCGCTGTGGGCGGTGATCCTGCTGTGCCATCAGTTCACCGGTGTGGTGGCCTCGTTGGGCGGGCTGGCCACGGTGCTCGCGGCGCGGCCGGCGCGCGGGGCGCTGCTCCGGCTGGGCACCGGACTGCTGCTGGGTCTGCTGGTGCTGTGGCTCTGGCCGTACTACGACTTCTTCGCGCTGTTCTCCGCCGGCGCGGACCTGGAGGCCGTCCACCGGCCGCTGTACCAGCACCTGGCCGGGCGGTTCGGGCTGGTGCTGCTCGGGGTGGTGGCACTGGGCCCCCGCCTGCGCAGGGACCACCGCGACCCCCTGGCCCTCTTCTTCCTGTTCGGCGCGCTGGTGTTCGCGGCGGGAGGTCTGACCGGCCACTACTCCTGGGGCCGCGCCCTGCCCGCCGCGCTGATCCCCGCCCAGCTCGCGGCGGCGCTGGAGACGGTGTCGGCGGGGCGCGCCGCGGCGCGGCGCGGGTGGGCGTGCGTGCTGCTCGCCGCGCTGGCGGTGGGGGCCTGGACGCAGGCCGGGACGCTCGGGTACGCGGTGCCGCGGGACGCGCTGCCCGGGGCGGTCGCGGCGAAGTACCGCACGCCGTGGACGGGTTACCAGTGGATCATGCGGGCGGGGGTGCGGTACGGGGACGTGGTGATGGCGCGCAAGTTCCCGGCTCGGCAGATCCCCGCGTACGGCCCGTACACCGTGGCCCCCGGCTACCCGGATTTCTTCCTCCCGGACGCCGGACGGAGACAGGCGGCGGTGGACCGGTACTTCTCGCCGGCGACGGGTGCGGGGGAACGGCGGGCGGTCCTGCGCGAGTACGGGGTGAAGTGGGTCGTGGGCGGTGCCGAAGCGCCGTGGCTCCGCAGGACGGCCGTGGGCCCGGGTGGACAGGTCCTGTACCGAGTGGTGCCCTGAGCCGACGGCACGACAGTTCCCCGCGGTTACTTCAGCGCACTCGCCACCAGCCGCGCGGCGTTCCGTACGCGCGGTCGCGCCAGGCGGCGGACGGCCGGCCGGGTGATCCGGGCCGTCACCCCGACCGGGCGCCAGCGGAACTGGAGCCGGCCCGGGTTGCGGCCCTCCGGTTCGACGGTCAGCTCGTGGGGGGCCGCACCGCGGTGGTAGTCGATGCGGGCCGTACGGGCCGGGAAGTCCAACGGCGCCAGGAGCAGACCGGAGTGGGACAGGCCCTGCTGCTCCAGCCGGACCAGGGGGTGCCGTACGCCCTGGAAGCCGTGGAGCGGGACCGGCGCGGACGCGAGGTCGAGGCGGACCGTGCCCTCGAAGACGCCGGGGCGGACCGGGTCCAGACGGAAGGGGGTCGTCATGCGGCGCCGGCCGGGGGTCAGGAGCAGGGACGCGCGCTGAGGCCCCACGGGCAGGCGCAGACCGGGGTCGTAGGTGCGGATCGCCAGGGTCAGGGTCGCCCCCGCACCGGCCGTCAGCCCCGTGATCTCGTGCCGGAACAGGGCGGTCGGGAACGGCCGGGTGTCCAGCTCCAGCTCGGACACGTCCAGTTCGCGGCGGGCGCGGTCCGTCGCGGGCACGGTGTCACCCCAGTACGGGACCCCCGTACCGTCGGCCGTCACCCGCCGCGGTGCCACCGCGTGCCCCAGTCCGCGCGCCGCCAGCCGGGCCTCGTCCGTGCGGCCGTCCCGCAGCAGCTCCAGCACCACCCGCTCGGCACGCGGCAGCCGGCCGTACGCCTCGGGGGAGAGGGTGTCGAGGTAGGGGTTCATGATCTCCGCGAAGGACGTCAGCCACTCCTCGTCCCGGTACGGCAGGTCACCGGCGTACATCCGGAAGTCGTGCTTGAGGAACTTGTAGTCCTTGTCCTCCCGCAGCCCCGCGTGCCCGCTGCTCACCAGGAACTCGTCGATCAGCCGCTGGACGTGCACCCGGTCGCCGACGTTGGAGATCTTGTGCCGCTGGTTGGAGATGGAGGCGGAGGAGGCGTCCGCGAACGGCTCGATGTACCAGACGTACACCGGGTCCGGGATGATCGTGAACGCCCGCGCCAGGCAGTACGCCTGCGCCGAGAACAGCTGGTCCTCGTAGTGGATGCCCTCGGGGAAGCGGAGCTGGTGGCGGTCGAGGAAGGCGCGCGCGTACATCTTGCTCGTCGACAGGTGCTCGAAGAGGAGACGGGGGTCCGCCTCGATGCCCTCCAGGGTGCGGCGCTCGGCGACCAGGTGCGGCATCCAGGTCGAGCGGCGGCCGTTGTCCACCCGGACCCGGCGGACCGCGCCCATGGTGAAGTCGACGTCGCGCTCGCGGTGCGCGGCGAGCAGCGACTCGACGGCGCGCGGCGGGAGTTCGTCGTCGCTGTCGAGGAACATCAGGTAGGGCGCCCGGGCGATCTCGATGGCCCGGTTGCGCGGGGCGCTGCATCCGCCGCTGTTCTCCGGCAGCCGGATGTAGCGGATGCGGTGGTCCTGGGCCGCCAGCTCCCGGGCCACCGCGGGCGTCCCGTCCGTGGAGTGGTCGTCGCTGATGACGATCTCGATGTTCGCGTGGGTCTGCGCGCGCAGCGAGGCCACCGCGCGGGGCAGGCGGGCCGCGTCGTTGTAGACGATGACCGTGACCGTGACGTCGGGGCGGGTCATGCCGTGGCCTCCTCGGGCGTGGGGGCGGGGGTGCGGTCCTCGATGGGGAGCACCGGCGGCAGCGCGTCCTCCGGTTCGTCCAGGAACACCCGGCGCACGACCCGTTCGGCGGCGCGCCCGTCGTCGTACTCGCAGAACCGGCGCCGGAACGCGGCCCGCGCCTTGGCCGCGCTCTCGTCGCGCCAGGCACCGGAGAGGAAGATCTCGGCCAGCTCCTCCTGGGTGCGGGCGACCTGGCCGGGGTGTTCGGCCATCAGGTCGAAGTAGACGCCGCGGGTGGTCCGGTACGTCTCCCAGTCGTCGGCGTAGATCACGATCGGGCGGTTCAGGTTGGCGTAGTCGAACATGATCGACGAGTAGTCCGTGACCAGCGCGTCGGCGGCCAGGCACAGCTCCTCGACGGGGTCGTAGGCGGAGACGTCGATGATCCGGCCGGAGCGGCGCAGGCCGGTCAGCGGGGAGGCGGCGCCGCCGTAGAAGTAGTGGGCGCGGACGAGCAGGACGGTGTCGTCGCCGAGGCGGTCGGCGAGGGCGGCGAGGTCGAGGCGGGGGGTGTAGCCGGCCTCGTAGTCGCGGTGGGTGGGGGCGTAGAGGACGGCGGTCCTGCCCGGGGCGATGCCGAGGCGCTCACGGGCCGCGCGGACGTCGGCCGTGGTGGCCGTGTAGAAGACGTCGTTGCGCGGATAGCCGTAGTCGAGGGACGTGTAGCGGGACGGGTAGGCACGCTGCCACATGCGGGTGGAGTGGCTGTTGGCGCTGACGCTGTAGTCCCACTTGTCGACCCGGGTCAGCAGGGCGGCGAAGTCCAGGCCCTTGGCGGCGGCCGGGTGGTCCATCTGGTCCAGGCCCATGCGCTTGAGCGGGGTGCCGTGGTGGGTCTGGAGGTGGACCGCGTCCGGGCGTTTGACCACGGCGTTCGGGAAGTTGACGTTGTTGGTCAGGTACTTGGCGGTGGCGAGGGTCTCCCAGTAGCGGCGGGTGCCGGGGACGACGTGGTCGGTGCCGGGCGGCAGCAGGGCCTCGTTCTGCTTGTTCACCACCCACACCGGGCGGATGTGCGGGGCGAGTTCGGCGAGCTTGGCGGCGATGGCGGCCGGGTTGCAGGCCACCCCGCGCTCCCAGTAGGCCGCGAACACGGCGAGGTGCGGGTCCACCGGGCGGCTCAGGGCGCGCTGGTACTGGTGGTCGCGGATCCTGGTGCTCAGCTGCCGCTTGCGGGTGCGTACGGCCTTGCGGGCGGCGCGGCGGGTGCGGTTGGCGGCCTGGAACGCGCGGTACTTGGTGTACGCGCCCTCCTCCAGCAGCGCGTGCCGCACGCCTTCCGGGCCCGCCGGGCGCCGGTGGCCCTCGGGGCGCCAGCGGACCGCGGCCACGGAGGCGCGGCGGAAGAACTCGCGGGCCACCGGGTCGGGCAGCTCCTCGCGGGCGAAGGTGCGGATGAGGTCGCGCACCATCAGGTCGTACAGCACCGTGCGGGGGGCGCGGCGGTCCCTGGCGAGCGCGAGCAGGGACTCGTAGCGGTCGATGAGCCCGAGCCGGTCCTCGGGGGCGCGCGGCGGCAGGCTCTCGGGGCGCAGCACGCGGTGCTCGTACGCCGTCTGGTTGAGGCAGGCGATCCGGCCGGCGTACAGCAGGGCCGCCTGGGCGGCGCGCTGCTCGTCGTCGGTGTTCAGCCGCTCCTCGTGGGCCCGCCAGAACGCGGCGCGCAGGGCGCGGTTGCCGAGCAGCGGGGTGAGCCGGAGCAGGTCGGCGGTCTCGTCCAGGGACCGGCCCGCCCGGCCGACGGCGGCGAGGTGGCGGCCGTCGCGGGAGGGCTTGGCGGCGGTCTGCCAGGTGGTGGTGACGTGGTCGAAGAGGAGGACGTCGACGGGGTCGGCGGAGGCGGTGGCGTCCAGTTCGGCGGTCCGCTCGGCGATCAGGCGGGGGGCGCCGGCCGGCAGGCCGTCCTTGGCGTGGACGAAGTGCAGCCAGCGGCCGGACGCGCGGGCGGCGCCGACCGCCCGCGCCTGCGGGTCACCGGTGCCGTCCGGCAGCGGGACGACGATCGTCTCGGGCGCGTGGTGCTCGGCCGTCTCCTGGGCCCAGTCGCCGACGGCGGCGACGATCACCTCGCAGCCGGTGAGGGGATGGGCCTCCAGGGAGTCCAGCAGATCGGTCAGATGCCCCTGTGCGTTCGGCCCGTGGACGATCACGCTCAACTGGGGCATCGCGATGGACTCCTTCGGCTCGTCGTCTCCCGCCGCACCCTTCATAACATACTGTCATTAAGCGTATGAAAGGGATAACTACGGTTGGCGTAAGAGCTGCGCTCAGGAAGGAAGACCGGCTTTCACGGCGTCCGGTTGCGGTGCGCCCGCTTTTGTGGCATCCGGCTTCGCTTTTGTGGCATCCGCCTTAGGCGCGGGCTTCTTCGGGGCCGGTTTCTTGTCACCGGTGAACGCCTCGTACTCCTTCATGACGTCCTCGGTCGGCCCGTCCATGCGCAGCTCGCCGCGTTCCAGCCACAGGACCCGCTCGCAGGTGTCACGGATCGACTTGTTGTTGTGGCTGACCAGGAAGACCGTGCCCGCGTGCTGCCGCAGCTCGCGGATCCGCGCCTCCGACCGCTTCTGGAAGGAGCGGTCGCCCGTGGCCAGCGCCTCGTCGATGAGCAGGACGTCGTGGTCCTTGGCGGCGGCGATGGAGAAACGGAGCCGGGCGGCCATGCCGGAGGAGTACGTGCGCATCGGCAGGGTGATGAAGTCGCCCTTCTCGTTGATCCCCGAGAAGTCGACGATGTCCTGGTAGCGCTCCTTGATCTGCTCCCGGGACATGCCCATGGCGAGCCCGCCGAGGAACACGTTCCGCTCGCCCGTGAGGTCGTTCATCAGGGCGGCGTTGACGCCCAGCAGGGAGGGCTGGCCGTCGGTGTAGATGCGCCCGTTCTCCACCGGGAGCAGGCCCGCGACCGCCTTCAGCAGGGTGGACTTCCCGGAGCCGTTCGTCCCGATGAGCCCGATCGCCTCACCCTTGTGGGCGACGAAGGACACTTTCTTGACCGCGTGCACCTTGCGCACGCCGGCCGCCTTCTCGGCCTGCTTGCGGCGCAGGATGCGGTTGAGGGCGGCGGTGGCGGAGCCCCGGCCGGCGCCGGTGCCGTTCACCCGGTAGACGATGTCGACGCGGTCGGCGACGACGGTGGGGACCTTCTCTTCGCTGCGCTCAGCCACGGCCGTACGTCTCCTCAGCCTTCCAGAAGTAGATGAAGCCGCCGATGCCCGCGGCCAGGGCCCAGCCGATCGCCGCCGCCCACACGTGCGGGGGCAGCTGGCTCGCGTGGAAGCTGTCGATCAGCGCGAACCGCATCAGGTCGATGTAGACGGCGGCCGGGTTGATCTCCAGCAGGACGGTGACGACGTGCGGCAGGTCGTCCTTGTCGGCCAGCTTGTCGATGCTCCACATCACGCCGGACACGTACATCCAGGTGCGCAGCACGAACGGCATCAGCTGGGCGATGTCCGGGGTCTTCGCGCCCATCCGCGCCATGACCATCGACACACCGGCGTTGAACGTGAACTGGAGTGCCAGCGCCGGCAGGGCCAGCACCCAGGAGACGGAGACCGGCACGCCGAAGCAGAGCAGGATGACGACCAGCGCGGCCATCGAGAACAGCAGTTGCTGGAGCTGCTGGAGCGCGAAGGAGATCGGCAGGGCGGCGCGTGGGAAGTGCAGGGCGCGGACCAGGCCGAGGTTGCCGGAGATGGCCCGGGTGCCCGCCATGATCGAGCTCTGCGTGAAGGTCCAGATGAACACGCCGGTGACCAGGAACGGCACGTAGTCGGGCACGTTGTGCTTGGTGCCGAGCAGCACGCCGAAGATGAAGTAGTAGACCGCCGCGTTCAGCAGCGGGGTCATGACCTGCCAGACCTGGCCGAGCTTCGCCTGGCTGTACTGCGCGGTGAGCTTGGCGGTGGCGAAGGCGCCGATGAAGTGGCGGCGGGCCCACAGCTGGCGGACGTACTCCGGCAGGGTGGGGCGGGCGCCGCTGACCGACAGGCCGTGCCGGGCGGCCAGCGCCGCGAGATCGTCGTCTGCCGGGGCCCGGGTGGGGGGCGGTGTGTGGAGGACCTGGCTCACATCCGCTGCTTTCGCTCGGGGGGAGGGGGTGCTGCGCCCGGCTTTCGCCGGGTTCGCCGCGTCCGGGCCCGTCGTCCGGCGTTTACTTACGCTTCTCTTCACGTTCTCTTACGTCGGGACGGGACCGTATCGTCGCAACGCGAGCGTAAGTCCAACAGACGTCGGGACGCAACCGTTTCGTCGTAACGCCCTATGCTGTCGGTATGACGACGAACGCCGCCGAGTCAGCCGACGAGCCGCCGGCGCGTCCGCGCCGCCGGGCGCCCGCCGGGGCGGCCGTGCTCCGCGAGGACGTGACCGAGGCGATCCGCGCGGCCGTCTTCGAGGAACTGGCGGCCGTCGGGTACGCGCGCATGTCCATCGAGGGGATCGCCCGGCGGGCCGGGGTCGGCAAGACGGCGGTGTACCGGCGGTGGCGTTCGAAGCTCCACCTGGTCCTGGACGTCGTCTCGGCGATGGCGGTGACCGGGTTCCCGGTGCCCGACACCGGCTCCCTGGAGGGTGACCTGCGGCTCCTGTACGAGGTCACGTCCCGCGCCCTGCGCCACCCGGTCGCGTCCCAGATCATCCCCGACCTCCAGGCCGAGGCGGCCCGCAACCCCGAGATCGCGGACGCCTTCCAGAAGGCGCTGCGGGACGGGCAGCAAGGGGTGGCCAGCGGAATCATGGCGGCGGCCGAGGGGCGGGGCGAGGTCCGCGCGGGCGTCGATCCCGACCTGGCCCTGGACCTGATCTCCGGGCCGCTGTACTGGCGCTCGGTGGTCATCCGCTCCCCGAAGCTGCCCAAGGGGTACCTGGAGAGACTGGCGCGGGCGACGGCGGGTGCGCTGAAGGCGCTCTGAGACGCCCGCAAGGAGCGCGGCGGACCGCGCGAACAGCCACGGCGGGCCCGGCGCCGGCGCACGGCCCGGACCCCGGCGGCGGGACCCCGCGACCGTGCCGACTCCGGAGGCTCAGCCGCACCTGTCGTACCCGCCGGATGTCCGCCGTGCGTCAGTGGAGCAGGCGGCGGAGCCGGCCGCGGGCCACGGTCAGCACGCCCCGGAGGCCGGTGGCCACCCGCAGGGCCAGCGCACCGGAGTGCGTGGCGTACGGCTGTGCCAGGAGTACGCCGTGCACGGCGCTCGGCACGGCGCGCCGGCGCAGCCGGCCCGCGCCCGTGAGGGCGTGTGCCGTCGTCTCGCGCCGGGTGCCGTCCGGGAAGCGGAGGGTCAGACGCAGGTCCCAGGTGCCCGCGCCGAGCCGTGCCAGGTCGACGGGCACCTCGGCGGACCAGCCGTCCGGGCCGGAGGGCGAGAGCGCCACCGCCGTGCGCCCGCGCCCGCGGTCGTCGTCGCGCGCGTGCCACTCCACGTCCACCTCGGGCGGCCCCGCCTCGGCCACCCTCCCGTACAGCTCGTGCAGCCGCAGGCGCAGCAGTGAGGTCCCCGCGCGGGGGCGCAGTTCCGCGTCGACCGCGAGCGGGAGCGCGGCGACGGGCCCGGTCAGCAGGGGAGTCAGGGAGACCTCGGGGAGGTCGGCGGACCAGACCGGGCCGCCCTCGGGGGTGCGGGCGTACGGCGGGAGCAGACGGGCCGGGCGGGCGGCGAGTTCGCGCAGGCGGGGCAGGTCGCGCGGCTCGGGGGAGGCCAGGACGACCCGTGCCAGCAGGCCCCCGGGGGTGGCGGGGTCCGGCTCCCGGCCGGCCGCGTCGTAGCGGGCGAGGTACGCGCGGGTGTGCGCCCACCAGGCACGCCGGTACCGCGCGTCGCGCAACCCCAGCTCGCGCGCGTACATGCGCAGGTCGTGGTCGAGGAACTTGGCGCGTGCCGCCCGGGCCAGTTCCTTCTGCCCGGCGTCCAGCAGGATGTCGTACGCCAGCGCGCACGCCTCGACACGCGCCGTCCAGTTCCCGATCCCGCCCCGGTCCAGCGAGAGCGACAGCCGCCCGGCCGACCGGCGTACCTGCCAGACGTAGACCCGGTCCGGGACCAGCGCGACGCGCGGGGACGCGGCCAGCAAGCGCGCGGTGAAGACGAAGTCCTCGTAGAGGAAGCGGCCCTCGGGGAAGCGGATGCCGTGGTCGCGCAGGAAGTCGGTGCGGTACAGCTTGTTGACGCACAGCGTGTCCTGGACCAGCCCGGGGTGCTGCGAGGGGCGCGCGAGGACGGTGTGCGCCGTGTAGAGGGCCGCCTGCCAGGGCTGTTCGCGCCCCGAGGGCAGCTCCCGGCGCACGCACAGACCGCTCGCGACCTGGGCGCGCGCCTGCGTGGCCGCCGTCAGCAGCGCGTCCACCGCGCCGGGCGGCAGCACGTCGTCGCTGTCCAGGAACATCACGTACGGCGCGGTCGCCGCGTCGATCCCGGTGTTGCGCGGACTGCCGCAGCCGCCGCTGTTCACGCTCCGGCGCACCACCCGCAGCCGCGGCTCACCGGCGGCCAGCCCGGCGAGCAGGGCGTCGCTGCCGTCCGTGGAGCAGTCGTCCACGGCGATCACCTCGGCGACCGCGGACCCCTGCGCCAGCGCCGAGCGCACGGCCTCGCCCACATGGGCGCGGTCGTTGTAGCCGATGACGACCACGGCGACCTGAGCCGTCGGGGCCGGGTGCGTCTTGCGCGGTGCTGGATGCATGGGGTCCCCGGGCCGGGAGCGTGGGAAGACTCGGTGATGCGCCGTCAGGAGGCGCTCAGTACTCGCTCCCGAAGACGGTCGGAACCGGGCCGGGGTTGCGTCCTCGGCACCGGCCGTCCGGCCGGCGGCCGCGTGGACCGCCACAGCCGTACGAAGGACAGCACGGCGGCGGCCGTCAGCAGCCCGTTGCGGGACAGCATCAGCAGGCACCCGGCCCAGCTGCCGTCGATCACCTCGCGGTAGTACATCGGGAACGCCACCGTGCTCAGCGCGGACGCCAGCAGGATCAGCACCGCCACCGGCCGCTGGCCGGTGTGCCGCGAGGTCAGGCACACGGCGGCCAGCCCGATCAGCCAGATCATGTACTGGGGGCTGATGACCCGGCTGGTGACCGTGAACAGCAGCACCGCGCTCAGCGCCGCGTCGTACGGCGTCGCCTCGTTCCAGCGGCGCGCCCGCACCCGCCACAGCACCAGCAGCCCGAAGGAGACCGCCGTCAGCGTCAGCGAGGCGGTGGCGACGGCGTGCACATGGGGGCCGGTCATCTCGATCGCGCCGTACTGGTAGCGGGCCCGGCCCGGCCAGCCGAAGTGCCGGGCCAGATTGAGCGCCGTACCGCCGAGCGACTCGATCTGCACGCCCCGGCCGCCCTGCTCCCGCAGGAAGGACAGCGGATGCGTGAAGAGGGCCGCGAGCACGGCCAGGCACGCGCCCCCGGCCCACGCCCCCCACGCCCACGCCGTGCGCGTCGGCCGGCCCCGGGGCGTGCCCAGCAGCACCAGCGCCGGCCACACCTTCACCAGCGCGCCCAGCGCCCCGAGCACACCGCCCGCGCGCGGGGAACGCGCCGAGGCCAGCAGGGACAGCACGGCCAGGGCGGTGACCTGGACGTCGTACCGGGCGAGCGGCATGTGCAGCAGCAGCGGCAGACCGCCCGTCCACAGCGCCGCGCCGAGCAGGCTCCGCCCGGGCCGGGTGCCCGTGCGGAGCAGCGCCGCCGTGGTCAGCGCGTCCACGCCCAGGGTGAGCGCCACGAACGCCTCGAAGTACGTCAGGCCCGGCAGCAGGCCCGGCGCCAGCAGCACCGCGCCCGCGCCCGGCGGGTACTGCCACAGCGTGTCGTGCACCGGGAAGGAACCGTGCGCGAGGACGCCGTACCAGTGGAAGTACAGCCGCCACACCTCACGGGTCACCGAACCGCCGCCCAGCAGCGGGGCGCCGCCGTGGACGAGCAGCCACAGCATCAGGGCGCGGGTGGCGAGCCACAGGGCGGCGAGGGTGAGGACCGGGCCGGGGGTGACACGGAGACGGTTCATCACATGGGAGCCTAAGCGGTACGGATGGTGTAATCATGCTGATACGCCGTCAAGAGCCGCAAATATTGGCTAATCGCAAGAGATCGGGCCGAGGTGAACGTCGGGCTTCCTGCGAAACCGCAGTCGCGTCGGGCGGCTGGAACGACCACGGACGTACCGACAGGTGCAACGAGCCACCCCCCGCACGGGACACTCGGGCCCACCCGCCTCCACCGGGCCGCCGTCGTGGGCGTGCCCGCGCTGGTGATGCTCGCGCTCGGGCTCTGGGGCCTGGACCGGGGCGGCATGTGGCGCGACGAGGCGGTCAGCTTCCAGGTCGGGCGTCGCACGGCGCCGCGGATCTGGCTCCTGCTGCACGACGTGGACGCGGTGCACGGCCTGTACTACCTGCTGCTGCGGCCGGTCCTCGCCGTCCACCCCGGTGAGGTCGCCCTGCGGCTGCCGTCGGTGTGCGCGGCGGCCCTCACGGCGGGTCTGGTGGCCGCCCTCGGTGCCCGGCTGGCCCGGCCGCGGGTCGGCCTGTGGGCCGGGCTGCTCTACGCCGTCTCGCCGATGGCCGGCCACTACGCGCAGGAGGGCCGCTCCTACGCCTTGGTCGCGGCCGGCGCCACCGCGGCGACCCTGTTGTTCGTCCGGGCCGTGCGGTGCGGGTCGTGGTGGCCGTACGCCGCGGTCCTCGGACTCACCTGCTGGCTGCACGAGTTCGCGGTGCTGCTGCTCCCCGCCCACGCGGTGTCGCTGGCGCTGGCGCGGGCCGGGGCGCGGGTGTGGCGGGGGTGGGGGAGCGCGGCGGCGGCGGTCGCGGTCGCGCTGGTGCCGCTGGTGCTGGTCTCGCGGTGTCAGTCGGCGCAGGTGGCCTGGTTGCGCACGCCTACGGCGGATACGGCGGAGAGGTTGCTGAGGAGGTTCCTGGGGCCGTCGGACGAAGTGTTCTGGGTGTGTCTCGCGCTGGCCCTGGTGGGGCTGGTCGGCCTGGTGGGCAGGCGGGGGGAACCGACGTGTGCCGGGGTGGCGTTGCCGCTGGTCGTGGTGCCGCCGGCGGTGCTGATGCTGGCGTCCCAGTTCTCGCCGCTGTACGTCGACCGGTACGTGCTCTACGCGCTGTCGGGGGCGCCGCTGCTGGTGGCGTCCGGGGCCGAGCGGGTGGCGGGGGCGGTGAGGCTGCGGCCGCTCCCGTGGTCCGGCGCGGTCCCCTTCACCGGCGTCCTCGCCGTCGCCCTCTGCCTCCTCCACCAGTTCCCGCTCCTGCGGGAGGACCGCGACCCGGGCGGCCGGCCGGATGATCTCGGTGCCGTCTCCCGCGCCGTCGCGCGCAGGGTGGAGCCGGGCGATCCCGTGCTGTTCGTGCCGGCGTCGGCGCGGAACGTGGCGCTCGCCTACCCGGGGGCGTTCCGGGGGACCCGGGACGTGGCGCTCGTGGCGGGGGCCGCCGGGTCCGGGACGCTGTACGGGCGCGAGGCCGCTGCGGCTCAGGTGCGGCGCAGGCTCGCGCGGGTGGACCGGGTGTGGGTCGTGGCGGACCGCAAGCTGCTCACCGGCCGCGAGGCACCGGGCAGTCCCGTCGATCAGGCGAAGACCGACGTGCTGGGGCGGGAGTTCCTCGGGCAGGACGAGACCGTGCGGGGCGGGATGACCGTACGGCTGTACGTCCGCCCGGTCAGCCCGCTGCTCGCGCCTCAGCCTCCGCCGCCGCGTCCAGGGCCGTCGTGAGCCGCTGCAGGCGGGCGTGCAGGTCGACGACCTCCGCCAGGTCGAGGCCGGTCGCCGACATGATCCGGGGCGGCACCTCCAGGGCCCGCTCGCGCAGGGCCGTGCCCTCCTCGGTGAGGTGGACCCGGACCGAGCGCTCGTCCCGCGCGCTGCGCTCGCGCCGCACCAGACCGGCCCCCTCCAGCCGCTTGAGGAGGGGGGAGAGCGTGCCGGAGTCGAGCCGCAGCTGTTCGCCGAGCTTCTTGACGGGCAGGTCGCCGTGTTCCCACAGGACCAGCATCACCAGGTACTGGGGGTAGGTGAGCCCCAGGTCCTTGAGGATCAGGCGGTAGACGCTGTTGAAGGCGCGGGACGCCGCGTGCAGCGAGAAGCAGATCTGGCGGTCCAGTCGCAGCCACTCCGTGTCGGTCATGGGTCCAGGATAGCTCTTGCGGTCCATTTAGTTGTGCACAACTCAGTTGTGTGCTCTACTTGTGCTCACAACGAACCGAACACCCGAGAGGGATGGTCTTCATGGACGCGCTCTACACCGCTGTCGCCACCGCCACCCACGGCCGCGAGGGCCGCGCCGTCTCCTCCGACGGCAAGATCGACCTCAAGCTGGCGCCGCCGGTGGAGCTGGGCGGCAACGGCGAGGGCACCAACCCCGAGCAGCTCTTCGCCGCCGGGTACGCCGCCTGCTTCGGCAGCGCCCTCGGACTCGTCGGGCGCCAGGCGAAGGTCGACGTCAGCGACGCGGCCGTCACCGCCGAGGTCGGCATCGGCAAGCAGGGCGAGGGCTTCGGGCTGAAGGTGACCCTGCGCGTGGAGCTGCCCGACACCCTGGACCAGGAGACCGGCCGCAAGCTCGTCGAGACCGCCCACCAGGTCTGCCCGTACTCCAACGCCACCCGCGGCAACATCGACGTCGACCTGGTCGTCGAGTAGGCACCGCGCACACCCGAGGGGGCCGGCCCGGCCGGGGCCGGCCCCCTCGAATGTCCCCCGCTAGGCCGACGTCAGCGTGTCCGGGGAAGCCGCCTGGCCCGGGATCCGGGGCACCGGGGCGGGCATCGGCTCGCCCAGCAGCAGGGTCCGTACGACCCGTTCGGCGGCCCGCCCGTCCTCGTACGCGCAGAACCGGGCCCGGAAGTCCGCGCGCAGCCGCGCCGACTCCTCGTCCCGCCACCCGCCCGAGGCGAACAGCCAGGCCAGCTCCCGGTAGGAGTGCGCGACATGGCCGGGCGGCTCGGCGGTGATGTCGAGGTAGGTGCCCCGGCTCGCCGTGAACGCGGCCCAGTCGTCGGCGTGCACCACGATCGGCCGGTCCAGGTTGGCGTAGTCGAACATGACGGACGAGTAGTCGGTGACCAGCGCGTCCGCCGCCAGCAGCACGTCGGACAGCCGTGGTTCGTCGGTCGCGTCCACCAGGACCCCGCGCCTGGCCAGCTCCGTGAGGCCCATGCCGCGCGCGTGACCGTTCGCCAGCGACGGGTGCAGCCGGACCACGAGGGTGTGCCCCTCGCCGAGGTCGGCCGCGAACCGGGCCGGGTCGAACCGCTCCACGTACCCGCCGCGGCGGTAGTCCCGGCGGGTCGGCGCGTACAGCACGACCGTGTGGTCCGCCGGGATGCCGTGCCGCTCCCGGAAATCGCTGTGACCGCCGTTCACCAGCACGTCGTTGCGCGGGCTGCCGGTGCGCACCGAGGTGAAGTGGCAGGGGTAGGCCCGCTCCCAGACCAGCTCGGAGTGGCGGTTGGCGACCAGGCTGTAGTCCCAGCGGTCGGCCCGGCGCAGCATCTGCGGCACGTCGAAGCCGAGCCGGGCGCCCGGCTTGTCCAGCAGGTCGGCGCCCGCGTACTTCAGCGGGGTGCCCTGATGGGTGTGGATGTGCACGCTGCCGGGGCGCTTGGAGAGGCCGCCGGGCCAGTTGACGTCGTTGACGAAGAACTTCGCGCGCGCGGTCACCTCCAGGTAGCGCCGGGAACCGACGATCACGTGCTCGACGCCGGCCGGCAGCCGCGCGGCCGTCTCCGCGTCCCGCACCACCCACACGCCGCGCAGCCGGGGGGCGATCTCCCGGGCGGCGGCGTGGACGGCCGCCGGGTCGCCGAGCACACCCCGGTGCGAGGACGCCGAGTAGACCACGAGGTCGTCGTCGAGCGGCCGGAGGGTGTGCAGGGCCGTCCAGCCGGTGCGGGCCCGCGCGGCGGCTGCCCGGCGCGCCCGGTCCGCCCGCCGGACAGCCTCCCGCCCGGCCCGCGCCGCCTGCCGCCTGACCCGGTACCCGGCCCAGGAGCCGGTCAGCACGGCGACCTCCCCGTCCACCGGGGCGCCCTCCGGCCGGTGCCGGCGGAACATCTCCGCCGTACGCCGGAAGAACTCGGCCTTGTCGGCGGGCGGCAGCCGGTCCGGCTTGGCCAGGATGTCCAGGCAGTGCTCGCCCATCTTGCGGTGCAGGTACGGCCGCCAGGCCGCCAGCTCCGGCCGCTCGGCCACGAAGGCGAAGACCCGCTCGTACTGGTCGTGGATGTCGAAGTGCTTGCGGCTGGTGGTGGACAGGATGTTGCCCTGCCGGCGCTGCCGGTAGTTCAGGCAGATCCGGTCCAGGGCGGTGATCCGGCGGGCGCTGAGCATGACCGGGAACGTCCAGGGGGTGTCCTCGTAGTAGCCCGGCGGGAACGCGAAGCCGTGCTCCGTGACGAACTCGCGCCGGTACACCTTGTTCCAGACCACCATCAGCAGGTCGAGGACCTGTGGGTACTCGGAGACGGCGAACGTGTCGGGCGCCTGTGCCAGGACGTGCGCGAGGACGTTGCGCCGGGTGCCGCCCCACCAGTAGGTGCGCGCGTAGTCGAAGACGAGCACGTCCGGGTCCCCGGCCTCGGTGAGCCGGTCGGCGACGGCCCGCAGCGCGCCCGGGGTGAGGGTGTCGTCGCTGTCCAGGAAGAGGAGGTAGTCGCCGGTGGCGTGCGGCATGCCCGCGTTGCGGGCCCGGCCGAGGCCCACGTTCTCCGGCAGGTGCAGCACCCTCACGCGCGGGTCGCGGTCGGCGTACTCGTCCAGGATCGCGCCGCAGCCGTCGGGGGAGCAGTCGTCCACGGCGATCAGTTCGAAGTCGCCGAAGGACTGTCCGAGCACGGAGTCCAGGCACTCGCGCAGGAATCCCTGCACCTTGAAACAGGGCACGATCACACTGAAGCGGGGCACGGCGGGTCAGCTCCTCACGAGGGTCGCGGCGGCGGGTGCGGGGATGCGCTCCGCGAGCGGGATCACGGCCGGAACCGCCTCCGGCGGCTCGCCGAGCAGCACCCGCCGCACGACCCGCTCGGCGGCCCGCCCGTCGTCGAACTGGCAGAACCGCTCCCTGAACGCGGCCCGCAGCGCCCGGGCCTCCGGGCCCGCGTAGGAGCCGTCGCGGAAGACGGCGGCCAGCTCCCCGGGGGTCCGGGCGACCAGCCCCGGCGGCTCGGCCATCAGGTCGAAGTAGACGCCCCGGGTCTCCCGGTAGACGTCCCAGTCGTCGGCGTACACGACGATCGGCCGGTCCAGGTTGGCGTAGTCGAACATGATGGACGAGTAGTCGGTGACCAGCGCGTCCGCGGCCAGGCACACGTCCTCGGCGGAGCGGTGGGCGGTGACGTCGATGATCCGGCCGGAGCCGCGGACGCCACCCCGGTCGTAGAAGTAGTGGGCGCGCAGCAGCACGACGACGTCCTCGCCGGCCGCCGCGCAGAACGCCTCCAGGTCCAGGCCGGACTCGAAGCCGCTGTGGTGGTCGCGGTGGGTCGGCGCGTACAGCACGGCCGTCCTGCCCTCCGGGACGCCCAGCTCCCGCCGGATCCGGGCCACGTCCCGCGCGGTCGCCGTGTAGTAGACGTCGTTGCGCGGATAGCCGTACTCCAGGTGCTCGTAGGAGCCGGGGAAGGCGCGCTCCCACATCTGGGTGGAGTGGCGGTTGGACGACAGGTTGAAGTCCCAGCGGTCGACCCGGCCGAGCAGCTTGGTGAAGCTGCCGGACTGCGCGGCGACCACCGGGTACGTCGACTGGTCCACACCCATCGTCTTCAGCGGGGTGCCGTGCTGGGTCTGCACGTGCACGCTGCCCGGCCGCTTGACGACGCCCTCGGCGAAGTTGGCGTTGTTGATCAGGTACGTGGCGCGGGCCAGCACCTCCCAGTAGCGGCGGGAGCCGATCACCGCGTACTCGACGTCCCCCGGCACGGCGTGTTCCTGGCCGGCCTCGACCAGGAACACCGAGCGGATGTGCGGGGCGAGTTCCCGGGCCTTCGCGTGGATCGCCGCCGGGTTGCAGGCGTAGCCGCGGCCCCAGTAGGCGCAGTACACCGCGAGGTTCGGGTCGAGCGGGCGGCGCAGGTCGCGGGCGTAGCGCAGCCGGGTGCGCAGCATGTGCGGGCGGGGCAGCCGCCCGGCGGCGGCGCCGGCCGCCCGGTTGGCGCCGCGCAGGGCCCGGAACGCCGTGTACGCGCCCGCCGCCAGCAACCGGTGCTGCACGCCCAGGCTGCCCCCCGGCACCGGGTGGCCGGCCGGCCGGTGCCGCCGGTACAGGCGGGCCGCCCGGCGGAAGAACGCCCGGCGCCCGGACAGCAGCCGCTCCGGCCGGGACGCCGTCTTCAGCACCACGGCGAACAACTGGTCGAACAGCGGCCCCGTCCGCTCGGCCGGCAGCGCGCGCTCGGCCGCCCGTGTCAGCACCCGCTCCACCTGGTCCAGCAGGGTGTGCTGGTGCGGCCCGGGCAGATTGAGCCGGCTGCCCTGGCGGCGCACCCGGTGCCGTACGACGGTCCGGCGCAGCACCGCGATCCGCTCGGCGGCGACGGTCACCAGCCCGCCCCAGCCGAGGTCGGTGAAGTGGCCCTCGGGGAAGGCGAGTTCCCGCTCGGTGAGGAAGGCGCGGCGGTAGACGGCGCTCCAGGCGGGGAGCTGGACGCCGGTCAGCGCGGGCCGGTCGGCGGGGGCGAACGCACCCTTCGGGGCCCCGGCGAGCAGCGGCGCGGCCGGGTTCGTCGGCTCGCCCTCCCACCAGGGGACACGCTCGTGCTCGGCGTACAGCACGTCCACGCCGGCCGTCTCGGACAGCCGGGCGTCCAGCGCCGCCAGCGCGCCCGGCAGCAGCAGGTCGTCGCCGTCGAGGAACAGCAGGTACGTGCCGGTCGCCGCCCGGATGCCGGCGTTGCGCGCCCCGCTCAGCCCTTCGGACGGCGGCGAGTGGACGGGGGTCACCCGGGAGTCCCGCTCGGCGTACCCGGCGGCGACCTCGGCGGCCGGGGCGTCGGGGGCGTCGCAGACCGGGATCAGTTGCAGGTCGCCGAAGGACTGGCACAGGACCGAGTCCAGCGCCTGGGACAGCCGGCCGGTGACCCCGTGGGACGGGACGATGATGCTGAAGCGGGGCATTCTGTTCTTTCTGTCGTCGTGCGGACGCGGCCGGGCCGTCCCGCCGGACGCCACGTGGACGGCCGGCTCGGGGTGGGCCGCGTCGAGCCGAGGGGCATGGGAACTCCCGGTATGACCAACGCCGTTCAGCGGCTCTCGGTGACGGGGACGGGCTCGGAAGGTTGCGGCACGGTGGCCAGCGGGGAGCGCGCGCAGGACGACGGGGCCGGGGTGCGGTCCGCCAGGGGCACCACGGGCGGCTGCTCCGTCTCGCCCAGGACCACCCGCCGCGCCACCCGCTCGGCGGCGTGCCCGTCGTCCCACGGGCAGAACCGCTCCCGGAACGCCGCCCGGAGCTGAGCCGAGCGCGAGCCGCGCCAGTGCCCGGAGGCGAAGATGTCGATCAGCTCGTCCTCGCTGCGCGCCACCGCGCCCGGCGGGAACCGGCGCAGGTCGAAGTAGGCGCCACGGCACGCCTCGTACGCCGCCCAGTCCTCGGCGTGCACCACGATCGGCCGGTCCAGGCCCGCGTAGTCGAACAGGACCGGCGCGTAGTCGGTGAGCAGCGCGTCCGAGGCGAGGCACAGCTCCGCCAGGTCCGGGTGGCCCGAGACGTCGATGACCCGGGTGCCCCCGGCGGGGGCGTGGGTGCGGGCCAGGACCACGAAGCGCGGGCCGAGGCGGCGCACGATCCGCTCCAGGTCGAGCAGGGGCTGCTGGGTGCGCCGGTGGTCGCGGTGCGCGGGCGCGTACAGGACGGCGACCGCGCCCTCCGGGACGCCCAGCGACGCCCGCAGCCGGGCCACGTCCGCCGCGGTCGCCCGCTGCAGGACGTCGTTGCGGGGCAGCCCGTACTCCAGCGTGGTGTAGCCGCCCGGCAGGACCCGCTCCCAGGTCAGGGTGGCGTGCCGGTTGCCGGACAGGACGTAGTCCCACTGGTCGACGTCCCGCAGCAGCTCCGCGAAGTCCAGGCCGCGGGCCGCCGCCGGGCGCTCCAGCAGGTCCAGGCCCGCGTGTCCGAGCGGGGTGCCCTCCAGGGCCCGCACGACGACCTGCCCGGGCCGCTTGCGCAGCCGCCGCTCGAAGCGGGCGTCGCTGACCAGGTAGCGGGAGCGGGCCAGCGCCGTCCAGTAGGCGGCGGTGCCGGGCGTCAGCCGGCGCGGGCCCGGCGGCACCGCGCGCCCGGGCGTGGCGACCCACGCCGTGCGCAGCCGGGGGGCGTGCGCCCGGAACGCCTCCTCCAGCGCGGCCGGGTCGCCGTATCCCTCCCGGGCGGCGAACACCGCGCGGTCGGACCGCAGCGGCAGCCGCAGCTGGACGCCGTAGTGCAGCCGCAGCGCGCCGGTGCGCAGGGCGCGGGCGAGCTTGAGCGCCACCCGCAGCACGCGCCGGTGGACGGCGGCGGCCAGCCGCAGCGCCCGGAACGTGCGGTGCAGCCCGAAGCGGACCAGGCCGTGCCGCAGCCGCAGGCGCGTTCCCGGCACGCGGTGGCGGCGGCAGTGGGCGCGGGCCCGGCGCAGGAACTCGCCGTGGCTGCCGCGCGGCAACCGGTCCCGCCTGGTGAACACCACGGTGAGGTGGTCGACCATCCGGCGGAACAACTCCGGTCGCCAGCGTGCCAGTTCGGGCCGCTCCGCGACGTACGCGAACACCCGGTCGTACTGCTCGAACAGGTCGAAGTGACTGCGGCTGGTGGTGCGGAGGATGCTGCCCCGCCGGCGCTGCCGGTAGTGCACGCACACCCGGTCCAGGGTGGCGAGCGACTCGGCCGTCAGCAGCACCGGGAAGGTCCAGGGGGTGTCCTCGTAGTAGCCCGGCGGGAACGTGAAGCCGTGCCGGGCGACGAACTCCCGCCGGTACGCCTTGTTCCAGGCCACCATCAGCACCCGCAGCAGCCCCGGCCGGTCCTCCAGCCGGAACGGCGCCGGGCCCTGCTCGGTGAGCTCGGCGGCGAGCTGGTTGCGCACCCGGGTGCCGTCCCAGTAGGTGCGCGCGTAGTCGAAGACCAGGACGTCCGGGTCGCCGGTCTCCTTCAGCCGGTCGGCCACCGCCCGCAGCGCGTCCGGGGTGAGCGTGTCGTCGCCGTCCAGGAAGACCAGGTAGTCGCCGGTGGCCTCGGCGAGCCCCGCGTTCCGGGCCCGGCCCAGCCCCTGGTTGACGGCCAGGTGGACGGGCTTCACGCGCGCGTCCCGGGCCGCGTACTCGTCGATGATCGCGCCGCAGGCGTCCGGTGAGCGGTCGTCCACGGCGATCAGTTCCAGATCGGGGAACGACTGCGAGAGCACCGAGTCCAGGCACTCGGGGAGGTACGCCTGGACCTTGTACGCGGGGACGATGACACTGAACCTGGGCACTGGACATCCATGGGTCGGTCGGCGCGGGCGTTCTGCCCGGGAACGGCCGATGGAGTGACTTGGTTACGGCCCCTTGCGGCATTCGGGCTACCACGGGGGAACGCGAAGGGGCGGGCCGCCGTCGGCCCGCCCCGCGCGATGTCCCTCCCCGGCTACTTGACCGCGCCCGCCATCACCCCGGACACGAACTGCCGCTGGAACGCGAAGAACACGGCCAGCGGGATCACCATCGAGATGAAGGCGCCGGGCGCCAGCACGTCGATGTTGTTGCCGAACTGCCGTACCTGTGTCTGCAACGCCACCGTGATCGGCTGGGTGCCCGACTTGGTGAACACCAGCGCCACCAGCATGTCGTTCCACACCCACAGGAACTGGAAGATGCCGAGGCTCGCGATGGCCGGCCCGCCGAGCGGCATCACCACCCGCGCGAACAGCCGGAGTTCACCGGCGCCGTCCAGCCGGGCCGCCTCCAGCAGCTCGCGCGGGATCTCCGCGAAGAAGTTCCGCAGCAGGAACACCGCGAACGGCAGGCCGAAGCCGGTGTGGAACATGATCACCCCGAGGATCGTCCCGAACAGGCCGATCTTGCCGAACAGTTCGGCGATCGGGATGAGCGCCACCTGCACGGGCACCACCAGCAGGCTCACCACGCCCAGGAACCACCAGTCCCGGCCCGGGAACTCCATCCACGCGAACGCGTACCCGGCCAGCGCCCCGATCACCACGACCAGGACGGTCGCCGGAACCGTGATCAGCACCGTGTTCACCAGGGAGTTGGTGATGTCGGAGTTCTCCAGCAGTTTCTGGTAGCTGTCCACGGTGAGCTGGGACGGCTCGGTGAACACCGTCCACCAGCCGCCGGCGCTCATGTCCTGCGGGGTGCGCAGCGAGGAGACGAGCAGGCCGATGGTCGGCACCAGCCAGAACAGGCCCACGAGGACGAGGACCACGCGGACCGCTCCGCCGCCCAGCCGCTCCGTGATCCGGGAGGCGACCGACTGCCTGGCCTTGGCCGTCCTGACCGGATCGGCCTTCCCGATGCTTCCGGCGGTCGCCGTCATCGCCGCACCTCCCGCCTGAGCCGACGAACGTTGAACAGCATCACCGGGATCACCAGCAGCAGCAGGAACACCGAGATCGCGCTCGCGACGCCCGGCTGGCCCTCCGCGAAGCCCTTGCGGTACAGCTCCAGCGCCAGCACGTTCGCGTCGTCCTGGGAGGAGCCCGGCGCGATGATGAACACCAGGTCGAACACCTTCAGCACGTTGATCATCAGTGTGACGACGACGACCGCCAGCACCGGTGCCAGCAACGGCACGGTGACCTTGCGGAACACCTGCCACTCGGTGGCGCCGTCCACCCGTGCCGCCTCCAGCAGTTCCCGGGGCACGCCCGCGAGCCCGGCCGCGATCAGCACCATCGCGAACCCCGCCCACATCCACACGTACGACCCGATGATCGCCGGGGTGACCAGCGCCGGGCCGAGCCATTCGACCCCGTTGTACGGCTCCTTGAAGTTGCTCGCGGGCAGCCGGAGCCGGGCCCCGTCGGCCGCCGCGGGCAGGGAGAAGGTGCCGTCGCCGGACGCCTTCGTCGAGGCGACCACCCGGCCGTCCTTCACCGCCTCGATCCGCATCCCGGCGTAGCCCACCTCGGACGGATCGGGCGCGCCGAGCTTCCCGACGCCCTTGCCGCGGGTGAAGTCCTGCCAGGTGGTGCCGGTGACCTTCCCCGGCTCGGGCCGCGCGGCCGCGGCCTTCTTCGCGCCGTCGGGCAACTGGTCCGGGGCGACGCCGACGAGCGGCAGGACGACCGGCTGCCCGGTGTGCACGGCGGCCTTGGTGACGAAGCCCCCGCCCTGGGCCACGAGCGGCGACTCGCGGCCGGGGTGCGCCTTCGGGAACGCCGACGACTGCGCGAACGTGTCGTGCACGCCGACCCACACCGCGTTCGCGACGCCCTTGTCCGGGTCCTGGTCGTACACCAGCCGGAAGATGATCCCGGCGGCCAGCATCGAGATCGCCATCGGCATGAAGACGACCAGCTTGAACGCCGTTCCCCAGCGCACCCGTTCGGTCAGCACCGCGAAGACCAGGCCGAGCGCGGTGGAGACCGTGGGCGCGAACACCACCCACAGGACGTTGTTCTTCAGCGCGGTACGGATGCCGTCGTCGGTGAAGAGGGTCTTGTAGTTGTCGAAGCCGGCGAAGCCGTCGCCGGAGGCGTTGTAGAAACTGCGGACGAGCGAGTACCCGATCGGGTAGACCACGAGCGCGCCCAGCAGCACCAGCGCGGGCAGCAGGAACAGCACCGCCACGGCCCTGCGGGTGCCGGTCACGCTCTTGCGACTGCGGGGCGCGGCGGGGCCCGGTGGGGCCCCGGCCGCCGCTGCCGACGCCATGACCGGATCAGCCCCCGTTCCCGTACGCCGCCGCCGCGTCCTTCTCCAGCTTGGCCTGGGCGCCGGCCACGTCCTTCGGGTTCTTCAGGAAGTCCTGGAGGTCCTTCCACTCGCCCTTGCCGGGCGTCCCGCCGAAGGCCTGCGGGGCCTGGTCGGACATGTCGAAGCGGAAGTCGTCACCGGACGCGATCAGCGCCTTGGCGATCTTCTGCTGCACGGCGTTCGGGTACGCCGAGATCGGCACGTTCTTGTTCGGCGAGAGGTAGCCGCCCAGCCTGGCCTGGATCGTGGCCGCGTCCGGGGAGGCGAGGAAGGTGGCGAGGGCCTGCGCCGCCTTGGAGTCCTTCAGGATCACCGCCGCGTCACCGCCGGAGACCACCGGCGCGCCCGCGCCGACCGCGGGGAACGGGAACACCTTCGCGTCCGTGCCCACCTTCGCCTTGGTCTCACCGATGTTCACCTGCACGAAGTCGCCCTCGTAGACCATCGCGGACTTCGGCTGGTCGCCGCCGGTGAAGGTCTGGGTGACCGACTGCGGGAACTCCGTCTGCAGCGCGCCGGTCTGGCCACCGGCCAGGTAGTCCTTCCTGCCCCAGATCTGGGCGAGGGTGGTCAGCGCCTGCTTCACCGACGGATCGGTCCACTTGATCTTGTGCTGGGCGAGCTGGTCGTACTTCTGCGGCCCCGCCTGCGACAGGTACACGTTCTCGAACCAGTCGGTCAGCGGCCAGCCGTCCGCGCCGGCCACCGAGAACGGGGTGACACCCGAGTCGTACACCGCCTGCGAGGCGGTCAGCAGGTCCTTCCAGGTCTTCGGCTCCTGGGCGCCCGCGTTCTCGAAGACCTTGGCGTTGTACCAGATCAGCGACTTGTTGGCGGCCTTGTAGTAGACGCCGTACTGCTTGCCGCCGACCGTGCCGATGTCCTGCCAGCCCTGCGAGTAGTTCTTCGCCAGTTCCCGCTGGGCCTCGGCCCCGAGCGGCTTGGCCCAGCCCTTCTCGACGGCCTGCCTGATCGCGCCGGGCTGCGGCAGCAGCGCCACGTCCGGCGGCTGGCCGCCCGCGATCTTCGAGCCGAGGAAGTTGATGATCGGGTCCTGCGCGGGCACGAAGGTGACCTTGGCGCCGGTCCGCTTCTCGAACTCGGCGAGGACCTTCTTGAAGTTGGCCTGCTCCCCGCCGGTCCAGACGGCGGCCACCTCCAGGTGGGCGCCGTTCAGCTTCGGCAGTGTGACGGTGGAGCCGGCGGCCCCGCTGCTCTTGTCCCCGTTGTCCTTCTTGTCGTCGTCACTGCCGGAGCAGGCGGAGAGCGCCAGCGCTCCCGTCAGCAGTGCGGCGACTGTGGTGACGGCCCTGTGTGACCGGAACGTGCTGCTCTTGCTGCGCATCACTTCCCCGTTCGTCGTTCTCCGTTGAACGTTGTTGAACGTCAGAACTCTGTCCCGTGCGGTCCGGTGTACGCCGGGCCGCGACGGGTGGGCAAGAGCGCCTGCGGTGTCCACCGGCTCATCGTGACCGGCTCGTGACCACGGGCGTATGCCCGCGGATCTCCGGCGACGGAGCCGGGCGGGCCGGCCGGGGAGGGGCCGGTTCCACCTGGAGGGTGACGGGTTCCGTCAGAGCAGGGAGGGCACCTCCGCCGCCGCGACCTCACGGGCCGCCCGCTCCACCGCGCTGGCCAGCAGCGCCAGGTCGGTCGGGCCGTTGCCCAGCTCCCGCACGGGCCGGCGGGCCGGCGGGTCGCCCATGCGCTCCCAGTCCAGCGGGACGACCGTGGGCCGCTGCGTCGCGGTCCGCGGGATACGGCCCGTCACCCGGCCGCCCTGGAAACCGGTGGCCCGCCCGTCCGCGTACACCAGCGTGCCCCGGCCCGGCGCCGGCTGGTCCGGCCCCGGCTGCGGCGCGTCCAGCGTGACGCGCAGCGCGGCCCGGCGCGCCGGCTCGGACTCCGCCGTACGGCCGCCGGTCCCGGCCGCCGCCACCAGCTGGACGCCGAGCCGCTCGCCCTCCCGGGCCACCGCCTCCAGCGCCCGTATCACCGATCCGGCGGCGGGCCGCCCCGGCGAGCCGAGCGCCGGGGAGACCAGTGCGTCCAGGTCGTCGACGACCACCACCAGCCGGGGCAGCGGCGCCACGGCCGCGGCCCGCTGCCGGGCGGCGGCACCCGGCCGCAGCCGCAGCGTGGAGCTGGGGGGCGTCTCGATGTCACCGGAGGAGTGCGCGGCACCGGGGTGGGGCGTGCGCTGGGCGACCAGCCGGCCGGAGACCTCCTGCCCGGCGTGCCACTGGGCGAAGTCGGTCCGGCCCAGCAGCTCCGCCCGGCGCTTCAGCTCGGCGGCCAGCGACTGCGCGAACTCCCGCATGCGGACCGGGTCGTTGGCGATGAGGTGCGTGGTCACATGCGGTATGTCGGTGCACACGCGCAGGCCCTCACCGCGGCCGGCGCCCGTGCCGACCCCGTCCCGGCCGTCGAGCAGGACCATGGCCAGCCGGTCCGGCCGCTCGGCCGAGGCCAGCGAGGCGACCACGGCCCGCAGCAGTTCGGTACGGCCGCTGCCGGCCGGCCCCTCGATCAGCAGATGCGGTCCGTCGGCCACCAGGTCGACGGTGACCGGTCCGCGCGGACCGGCACCCAGCACCGCGCGGGCCCGCCCGCCCAGCGACCGGGTGTCGTCGGCCGCGTCGGCCCAGCGGGCCATCAGCGACGCCGGGGTGGCCCGGGCCAGCCCCAGCTCGTCCAGCAGCCGGGCCGACTGGGGCAGCGGCGTGGCCACGCGCGCGTGGTGCTCGCCGGCGGGGCCGTCCGGGCGCAGCGGTGCGAGTGCCCGCGCGAACCGCTCGGCCCAGGCGGCGGAGACGGCGTCGACGGTGGCGGGCGAACCGGGGCCGACCGGACCGCCCGGCGCGACCCGCGTCAGCCGCAGCGTGGCGGCGACGTCCCCGCCGAGCAGCGCCACGGCACCGCAGTGCCGGAACGTCGGCGTCACCGCGCAGGCGGCCTCGTACGTCTCCGCCACCGGGGAGGCGGGCGACGCGGTCGGGGTCTCGGCGAGACACAGCACGTGGATCCCGGCGCGGGGGCCGGCCACGGCCAGCCGCGCGAGCGCGTCCCGCAGCGCGGCCCCGCCGGGGTCCCCGTCCACGACGACCACGGTGAACGGTCCGCCGAAGCCGCCGCCGGCACCGGGGGCTTCCCGGGCCCAGGAGGGGCGGCGGGCGGGCAGCTCGGTGTCGGCGGGGAAAACGGCCGGGGTGCCGGGGCCGGCGGCGCGCACCGCGTGTCCCGGGCCACCGTAGGTCCCGTAAGCCCCATAGGTCCCCTGGGGTCCGTCGTAGCTCCCGTGGGAGGGGCCCGGTCCATGGTGGGTGTCGGTGTCGTCGCCGACGGGGCCCGGGGCGCCGGGGGACGCGGCGGGCGCCGGCGCGTGGGGGCCCGGCGCCCCCGCCGGGACGGCCGCGTCGCGCGCGGGGCGGGCCGTCGTGCGGCCCGTCGCCGCGTGGTCCTCCACCCGGCGCAGCAGTTCCTGTGTGCGGGCCGCCGCCTGTTCACGGTCGTAGGCCAGCAGCAGCCGGCAGTCCTGGCCGTGGCCCGGACGGACGTGCGGGAGCCAGCCCAGCCACGCCCACTCGGCCGTACGGTCCGCCACCGGCCGTGCGTGGTCCGCGCTGATCAGCACGATCTCCAGCAGGTCCGGGGAGTGCAGCGCGGCGAGCTGGGCCAGCACCGCGCGGGCCAGCCCGGACAGCCTCGGGCGCGGACCGGCCAGGCCCAGCGCGCCCGCCTCCCGCAGCGCGGCCGTCACCGGCACCGCCGGCAGCAGGACCGAGCCGTCCGGCGTGCTCCGGTCGGCCGTGCCGAGCCGTACGGTCAGCGCCTCGGGGTGTCCCGGCCCGCGCTCCCACAGGCGGGGCCCGGGGCCGAGCGCGGTCAGCAGCAGCGCGGCCGGGTCCGGCCAGGTCTCCGGCTGCCGAGGGGCGTCGTCCGGCGGGACGCCGTCGGCGGGGGCGGTCGTACCGCCGTACGCCTGCGGGCCGGGCGGCTGCTCCCCGCGCCCGCCGGCCAGCCGACGCGCCCAGGCGCCGAGCCCGCGCCGCCGGACACCCTGCGGGAGGTCGGTGCCCCCGGGCGGGGTCCCCTCGCGCCCGCGCGCCCGCGCGTCCTCGTCGCCGGTACCGGCGATCCCGGACCTGCCCGCGTGCGTGTCCGCACCGGACGCCGGGCGGAACGCACCGGCCGAGCCGCCGCCGGGACTCTCCACGCGCGGCGCGCCCGCCTGCCCCGGCACGACGGGCGACTGTCCGCGCCGGTGCTCCCGGGCCCCGGTGTCCCAGCCGGAGCCGTGGGGGTCGTAGGCGTGCCGGGCACCGCCGGAGGAGGCCCACGCGCCGGGGCGCCCGCCGGCGGAAGGCGCCACGCCGTGCGGATGCCCCGCGCCACCGGCGGACCCTCCGGCCCCGCCGTCGGCCTCACCGGCACCGCTCCCGCCGGAGGAGGGCGTCCGCGCGGGCGGCACGGCGGAACCGGCCCCCGGCGGAGCCGCGTCCGCCGGACCCCGCTCCTCGCCCACGGCGACCCGTACGCACCCCTCGCCGTCGGCCACCGTCGGCACCCGCATCCCGGGTCCCCCGGACGGAGTCACCCGCAGGGCGGACTCTCCGATCCGCAGCAAGCCCCCGGCGGGCACCCGTACCGGCCGCTCCGTCACCCGTACGCCGTCGAGGGACGTGCCGTTGGTGGAGCCGAGGTCGGCGACCGAGACCCGGCCGTCCGCGCCGACGGTGACCACGCAGTGCAGACGGGAGACGTCGGGGTCGTCCAGCGGGACGTCGGCGTCGGCGGAGCGGCCGACCGTGATCCGGCCGCCGTGCAGCAGATGGACCCCGCCCGCGTCGGGGCCGGCGACCACGTGCAGCCGGGTCGGGGCGTCGTCCAGTTCGGGATGCGGCTCGGGGGCCGCCGGGGCGCCCAGGGACAGCACGGCGCCGTCGACCAGCGGAGGCTCGCCGAGCGTGCTGCGGCGCGGGTCGAGCCGCTCGGTGCCCGCGTACAGCACCACGGAACCGCCGCCGGCCTCCCGCCCCGTGCCGCCCTCCGCGGTGACGGCCCCCGCCAGCGCCGACGCGACCGCGGCCAGTTCCGTGCCCGCGGGAGCCGTGACCAGCACGTCGCGGCTCGCGGCGCGGCCCCGCTGCGGGGACGGGCCGAGCGGGTCTACGACGGTCAGCCGGATCTGCATCGGCGTCAGCGGTCCCTTCTGCGCGGATCTGCGCGGGCGCGGACTTCCCCCCACCCCCGCACGAGCACGTCGGCCAGCAGCCACTGAAGGCATCCCAGGGAGCTGCTGCACGCATCCTCGCACCTGCCACCGACAACGCGCCCGTGACCCGGGCAGAAGTGATCTTGATTGGTCGGCTCTGCCCCCAAAAATGCCTGACCAAGACGTCACCGGCGATCAGTTGAGATCGGTCACGTCCGTCCCCGGCAACCAGCGGACCGGGCCGCGCGTCTTCCCGTCGAGCCCGCGAACGTGCTCGGGAACGCGTACGTGGTGCCGTGGAGCACGGCCTACAGTGGGTCGGAACACCGGAACGCAGGCAAGCGAAGCAACAGCGACCAGCAGGGAGCGCGAGACGTGCGGCCAGTCGGCAGCAAATACCTGCTTGAGGAACCGCTCGGACGCGGCGCCACAGGCACCGTCTGGCGTGCCCGCCAGCGTGAGACCGCGGGCGCGGAGGCGGCCGTGCCCGGACAGCCCGGGGAGACCGTCGCGATCAAGGTCCTCAAGGAGGAGCTGGCGAGCGACCCGGACATCGTGATGCGCTTCCTGCGCGAGCGCTCCGTACTGCTCCGGCTCACCCACCCGAACATCGTCCGGGTACGCGACCTGGTCGTCGAGGGCGATCTGCTGGCGCTGGTCATGGACCTCGTCGACGGCCCCGACCTGCACCGCTACCTGCGCGAGAACGGTCCCTTCACCCCGGTCGCCGCGGCCCTGCTGACCGCCCAGATCGCCGACGCCCTCGCCGCGAGCCACGCCGACGGCGTCGTCCACCGCGACCTGAAGCCCGCCAACGTGCTGCTCATGCAGCACGGCGGCCAGATGCACCCGATGCTGACCGACTTCGGCATCGCCCGCCTCGCCGACTCCCCGGGCCTGACCCGCACCCACGAGTTCGTCGGCACGCCCGCGTACGTGGCGCCGGAGTCCGCGGAAGGCCGCCCGCAGACCTCCGCCGTCGACGTCTACGGCGCCGGCATCCTGCTGTACGAGCTGGTCACCGGCCGTCCGCCGTTCTCCGGCGGCTCCGCCCTCGAGGTCCTGCACCAGCACCTGAGCGCCGAACCGCGCCGCCCCTCCACCGTCCCCGAGCCGCTGTGGACGGTCATAGAGCGCTGCCTGCGCAAGAACCCGGAGGAGCGGCCGAGCGCGGAGAACCTCGCGCGCGGGCTGCGGGTCGTCGCCGAGGGCGTCGGGGTGCACGCGAACGCCGCGCAGATCGCCGCCGCCGAGGGCGTCGGCGCGCTGCTCGCCCCCGACCCGGCGCCCGCCGCGGTCCCGGGCGTGCCCGGTGCCGCCGACCCCACCCAGGTCCTGCCGACGAACGCGCAGCAGGGCGCGTACGACCCGAACGCCGCCACCAGCGTGCTGCCGCACACCGGCGGCCCGGCCGGCGCCGCCGACCCCACCGCCGTACTCCCGAACACGGGCGCGGCGGACCCGACGGCGGTCCTGCCGCCCGTTCCGCAGGGGCAGTACGGCCAGCAGGGGCAGCAGGGCCAGCAGGGCCAGGGCGAGCAGCCGCATCCCTGGCAGACCCAGCTGAGGGCCGCCCGCGACCGCAACGAGCAGACCCAGATCCAGTACCTGGCCCCGGACGAGGACCCGCTGCGCCGCCGCCCCCAGCGGCAGGTCGCCCGCCCCCAGCAGCAGCCGCGCCCGGCACCGCAGGCCCGTCCGCAGCAGCCGCAGCCGCGCGGCCGGCAGCAGGGCGCCGGGTACGGCTATCCGCAGCAGCAGCCCCAGCAGTACGCCCCGCCCCAGGAGCCCCGCCGGCCCCAGCGGTACGCGCCTCCCGCCCCGCCGGCGCCGCAGCGGCCCGCGCGGGAGCCCCGGGAACCCCGGCAGCGCAGCGCCAACCGGATGAAGATCCCCGGGCTGGGCTGCCTGAAGGGCTGTCTGTTCACGATCGTCATCCTGATCGTGGCGAGCTGGCTGATCTGGGAGCTGACCCCGCTGCAGGACTGGATCGGCACCGGCAAGGGCTACTGGGACCAGATGTCCGACTGGATCGGCAAGGCCGGTGGCTGGATCAAGGACCTGGGCGGCTCCGGCAGCGGAAACTGACCGCTGGTTCGGAGATTTGTCGACATCTGCCGGGTGATTTCCGTCTCCGCGGTGAAGGTTGGCTCGTCGGACGCGTAGTTTTGGCGACAACACGCGTCTGTAGGAGCAGTCTTGGCACGGAAGATCGGCAGCCGGTACACCGCGAACCAGATCCTGGGGCGGGGAAGCGCCGGCACGGTGTGGCTGGGCGAGGGACCGGACGGCCCCGTCGCCATCAAGCTGCTGCGCGAGGACCTCGCCTCCGACCAGGAGCTCGTCGGGCGCTTCGTGCAGGAGCGCACCGCGCTGCTCGGTCTGGAGCACCCGCACATCGTCACCGTGCGCGACCTGGTGGTCGACGGCAACGACCTGGCCCTGGTCATGGACCTCGTGCGCGGCACCGACCTGCGCACCCGGCTGGAGCGGGAGCGGCGGCTCGCCCCCGAGGCGGCCGTGGCGATCGTCGCCGACGTCGCCGACGCGCTGGCGGCGGCCCACGCGGCCGGGGTCGTCCACCGGGACGTCAAGCCCGAGAACGTCCTGCTCGACATGCGGGGCCCCATCGGGCCGGGCGGCTCCCACCCCGCCCTGCTCACCGACTTCGGCGTCGCCAAGCTGATCGACTCGCCGAAACGGACCCGCGCCACCAAGATCATCGGCACGCCGGACTACCTGGCACCGGAGATCGTCGAGGGCCTGCCGCCCCGGGCCGCCGTGGACATCTACGCGCTCGCCACGGTCCTGTACGAGCTGCTGGCCGGCTTCACGCCCTTCGGGGGCGGCCACCCGGGCGCGGTCCTGCGGCGGCACGTCACCGAGACCGTCGTACCGCTGCCCGGCATCCCCGAGGAGCTGTGGCAGCTGCTGGTGCAGTGCCTGGCCAAGGCCCCGGCCTCCCGGCTGCGCGCCTCCGAGCTCGCGGCGCGGCTGCGCGAGCAGCTGCCCATGCTGGCCGGGATGCCGCCGCTCGACGTGGACGAGCCCGACCTCTCCGAGGACACCGCGGAGGAGTCCGTGCCGTCGGCCCCGCAGGGCGAGCCGGTACGGCGCCGGGGGGCGGTCTCCCTGGTCCCCGGGGCCAAGCCCGACTCCAACCGCGACACGCACACCTCGATGCGGGTGCCGGGGCCGGACGAGCTGGCGGGGGGCGCGCACGGGACCGCTCGGGTGCCCCGGCCCACCGGCGCGCCCCGGCCGGGCTCGGCCCGCCACCGGGCCGCGGTGCGCCGGCGCCGGGTGACTCTCGGCGTGGCCGGGGTGGTGGTGGCCGCCGTCGTGGCCGTCGGCGCCTGGCTCGCCTCCTCCGGCGGGGACGACGACCAGCCGGCCCCGGCCACCCACAGCACGTCGGCCCCCTGACCCGGGCCCCGCCCGCCTCCCGCCCGGCCCGGTCGGCCGGGAGGCGGGCGGGGTCGCTTGCCACAGCCGTTACGCTGGAAGGCGTGGCAGTCGTCGATGTATCCGAAGAGCTGAAGTCCCTCTCCTCGACCATGGAGTCGATCGAGGCCGTCCTGGACCTCGACAAGATGAGGGCAGATATCGCCGTGCTTGAGGAGCAGGCGGCGGCCCCGTCCCTGTGGGACAACCCGGACGAGGCGCAGAAGATCACCAGCAAGCTCTCCCACCTCCAGGCCGAGGTCAGGAAGGCCGAGGCGCTGCGCGGCCGGATCGACGACCTCGCGGTCCTCTTCGAGATGGCCGAGGAGGAGGACGACCCGGACACCCGCGCCGAGGCCGAGTCCGAGCTGACCTCGGTGAAGAAGGCGCTGGACGAGATGGAGGTCCGCACCCTCCTGTCCGGCGAGTACGACGCCCGTGAGGCGCTCGTCAACATCCGCGCCGAGGCCGGTGGCGTCGACGCCGCCGACTTCGCCGAGAAGCTCCAGCGCATGTACCTGCGCTGGGCCGAGCAGCACGGCTACAAGACGGAGCTGATCGAGACGTCGTACGCCGAAGAGGCCGGCATCAAGTCGACCACCTTCGCCGTGCACTCGCCGTACGCCTACGGCACCCTCTCCGTCGAGCAGGGCACGCACCGCCTGGTGCGCATCTCGCCCTTCGACAACCAGGGGCGCCGGCAGACCTCCTTCGCCGGTGTCGAGGTGCTGCCCGTGGTCGAGCAGTCCGACCATGTCGAGATCGACGAGTCCGAGCTGCGCATCGACGTCTACCGGTCCTCGGGCCCCGGCGGCCAGGGCGTCAACACCACCGACTCCGCGGTCCGCATCACGCACCTGCCCACCGGCATCGTGGTCTCCTGCCAGAACGAGCGGTCGCAGATCCAGAACAAGGCCACCGCGATGAACGTCCTCCAGGCCAAGCTGCTGGAGCGGCGCCGGCAGGAGGAGCAGGCCAAGATGGACGCCCTCAAGGGCGACGGCGGCAACTCCTGGGGCAACCAGATGCGTTCGTACGTGCTGCACCCGTACCAGATGGTCAAGGACCTGCGCACGGAGCACGAGGTGGGCAACCCGGAGGCCGTGTTCAACGGTGAGATCGACGGGTTCCTGGAGGCCGGGATTCGCTGGCGCAAGCAGCAGGAGAAGTAACTTTGTCGACATGACAACTGCCGCCCCGCAGGCGGCAGTTGCTCATTTTCCTGGGTTTTACGTCACACTCACAGGCTTCAACTCTCCGCAAAGGCCACCCCACCGGACATCGCGCCCGCAACGCCCTTGACGTTGCTGTGAAAACTCGGAAGGGTGAAGCGCGGCATGCGTACTCTTGGGGCGCATGTGAACCGGGGGATCGAGTTGACGCCACTTCGTCACCAGCTGCCTCCGTCGATCACGGCACGCCCCACGCGCCGCCTCATTGACGAACAGCTACTGGGGGTAGCAACCATATGACGAAGAAGACGCGGATCCGGGTCGCGCGGATAGCCGCCGGCGCCGTGATCGCGGCCGGTGCGTCGCTGACGGCCGCCGGCGCGGCTTCGGCCCTGGACCTCGGCGTCCAGGCCGGGCCGATCAGCCTCGGCGTGAGCGGTGTCGGCGCCGACGGCGGCAACACGGACGGTGGCACCGCCGACGGCGGCGCCACCATCGGCGTGACCGAGGGCACGACCCTGGGGACCGACGGCGGATCGGTCACCGGCTCGGCAGGTACCGACGGCTCGGCTGCCAGCGGCGGCGACGCCTCCATCGGCGGTGACGCTTCGATCGGCGGTGACGCTTCGATCGGCGGTGACGCCTCCATCGGCGGTGACGCTTCGATCGGTGGTGACGCTTCGATCGGTGGTGACGCTTCCATCGGCGGTGGCGACAGCACCTCCGGCGGCAACAACAGCGGCGGTGACGCCTCCACCGGCGGCGACAACGGCAACTCCGGTGGCAACGGCAACTCGGGTGGCAACGGCAACTCGGGTGGCAACGGCAACTCGGGTGGCAACGGCAACTCCGGCGGCAACGGCACCTCCGGCGGTGACAGCGGCACCAGCGGTGGCACCGGCACCAGCGGTGGCACCGGCACCTCCGGCGGTGACAGCGGCACCAGCGGTTCCACGGGCGGCGACTCCACCGACGGCGGTTCCGGCAGCACCGGCGGTTCCACCACCGGGGGCAACCACACCGGCCCCGACGGCGGCAACAACAACGTCCCGCAGGACGAGGGCTCCTCGGCGCTCACCGACACCGGCTCCGACACCTCGGCCCAGGGCGGCGACAAGCAGCTCGCCGAGACCGGTGCCGGCCAGACCGCGTTCCTGCTCGTCGGCGCCGCGACGATGATCGCCGGCGGCATCGGCTTCCGCGTCCTGCCGCGCCTGGTGAGCGGCCGCGGCGCCGCCGCCTGACCGTATCCACGAGGTCACGCACGGCACACGCGTAAGGGCCCGGAGCCTCGGCTCCGGGCCCTTGTGACGCTTCCGTCAGGCCGTCTGGTGCGCCAGCAGCGCCACCGCGGCGATCAGCACCGCCAGCAGTGCGATCAGCGCCATCGGGTTCAACCCGCCCAGGCCCTGGAAGAAGCCCTCCTGCTGCAGTCGCTCGCGGTTGGCACGGCACACCGGGCACCGGCCCTCGCTCACGGGCGCCGCGCAGTTCGCGCACACCAACCGGTCGTACGTCATGCGCTCGCCCTCCTTGCACCGGCCATCACATGCACAACGCTCACGGGGACGAGAACGTTCCCCCGCGTTCCCGTCGTCCTTCGTTTCCCTTCCACTGTGCCAGGTTCCCGCGGCGCGTGCGCGGGGCCTTGGGGAACGGGGCGCGGGAAGCGGCCGGTACAAAAACGTACAAGTCTTGCCCAACCTCAACCCGCGACTGCGCTCGCACGCCCGGTTCGCGTATGGTCACGCTCATCTACCCCCGGCGACCCGTGGTGCATCCGTGATCCGATTCGACAATGTCTCCAAGGTCTACCCCAAGCAGACCCGCCCCGCACTCAGGGATGTCTCCCTGGAGGTGGAGAAGGGCGAGTTCGTCTTCCTCGTGGGGTCCTCCGGCTCCGGAAAGTCCACCTTCCTGCGGCTCATCCTCCGCGAGGAGCGGTGCAGCCACGGCCAGGTGCACGTGCTGGGCAAGGACCTCGCGCGGCTGTCCAACTGGAAGGTGCCGCAGATGCGCCGCCAGCTGGGCACGGTCTTCCAGGACTTCCGGCTGCTGCCGAACAAGACGGTCGCGGAGAACGTGGCCTTCGCCCAGGAGGTCATCGGCAAGTCCCGCGGCGAGATCCGCAAGTCCGTGCCGCAGGTGCTCGATCTCGTCGGGCTCGGCGGCAAGGAGGACCGCAGGCCCGGCGAGCTGTCCGGTGGTGAGCAGCAGCGCGTCGCCATCGCGCGCGCGTTCGTCAACCGGCCGAAGCTGCTCATCGCCGACGAGCCCACCGGCAACCTCGACCCGCAGACCTCCGTCGGCATCATGAAGCTGCTCGACCGCATCAACCGGACGGGCACCACCGTCATCATGGCGACGCACGACCAGAACATCGTGGACCAGATGCGCAAGCGCGTCATCGAGCTGGAGAAGGGCCGCCTCGTCCGCGACCAGGCCCGCGGCGTCTACGGCTACCAGCACTGACCGCACCAGCACCCAGTTCCGGAAAGGCCTGAAGAACCCGCCATGCGCGCCCAGTTCGTCCTGTCGGAGATCGGTGTCGGTCTCCGCCGCAATCTGACGATGACCTTCGCCGTCATCGTCTCCGTCGCCCTGTCCCTGGCCCTGTTCGGCGGCTCGCTGCTGATGAGCGACCAGGTGAGCACCATGAAGGGCTACTGGTACGACAAGGTCAACGTCTCGATCTTCCTGTGCAACAAGCACGACGCGGAGAACGACGTCCACTGCGCCAAGGGCGCGGTCACCGAGGACCAGAAGAAGCAGATCCTCGCGGACCTGGACAAGATGCCGGTCGTCGAGAAGGTGACCTACGAGTCGCAGGACGAGGCGTACAAGCACTACAAGGAGCAGTTCGGCAACTCCCCGCTGGCCGGCTCGCTGACGCCGGACCAGATGCAGGAGTCGTACCGGATCAAGCTCAAGGACCCGCAGAAGTACCAGGTGATCGCGTCCGCGTTCAACGGGCGGGACGGCGTGCAGTCGGTGCAGGACCAGAAGGGCATCCTGGACAACCTCTTCCAGCTGCTGAACCTGATGAACCGGGGCGCGCTCGGCGTGATGGCGATGATGCTGATCGTCGCGCTCCTGCTGATCGTCAACACCGTGCGCGTCTCGGCGTTCAGCCGGCGGCGGGAGACCGGGATCATGCGCCTGGTCGGTGCCTCGGGCTTCTACATCCAGGCGCCGTTCATCGCCGAGGCCGCGGTCGCCGGACTCATCGGCGGCGGCCTCGCCTGCATCGCGCTCGTGGTCGGCCGGTACTTCACCATCGACCACGGCATGGAGCTGTCCCACAAGCTCACGCTCATCAACTTCGTCGGCTGGGACGCGGTGTTGACCAAGCTGCCGCTGATCCTCGCCACCAGTGTCCTGATGCCGTCGCTCGCCGCGTTCTTCGCGCTGCGCAAGTATCTGAAGGTGTGACGCATGCCAACGGGGTCGTACGGTCTTCCGGCCGTACGGCCCCTTCGCGTTGCCCTAGACTCGCCGCCATGTCAGGCCATGACCCGTTCTGTCAGCCCCGCCGCGTCCGCCGTGGGGCCACCCTGGCATTGGTCTTCGCCGGTGTGCTGATCGCCGGCGCCGCCACCGGTTCCTTCCCGGAATCCGACGTTCCAGCGCGGAAGTCCGCCGCCGGCCCGGCGGGTCCGGCCGCCCGGCACGAGGCCGTCGAGAGGGCCGCCGCGGAGGCGATGGCCGACGGCAAGTCCCCGGTGGAGGCGGCGGAAAGGGCCGTCAGCCGCAGCGGGGACCGCTGGGCCGCGGTCTACTCCGAGGGCGAGTACGAGCAGTTCCAGGACGCGCTCGACGGCCGGTACACCGGTGTCGGCCTGTGGGCGCGGCAGGAGGCGGACGGCGGGATCGAGGTGACCCGGGTGCAGTCCGGCTCGCCCGCCGCCGACGCCGGGATCCGGACGGGCGACCGGTTGCGCAGCATCGACGGCCGGAAGGTCGACGGGCGCCCGGTCACCGAGGTGGTCGCCCTGCTCCGCGGTGACGCCCTGCGCGGGGACGGCGATGACGCCCCGGCCGGTACGACGGTCACCATCGGCCTGGAGCGCGGCGCGCGCGCGTGGACCGAGACCCTGCACCGGGCCCGGCTGTCCACCGACTCCGTGACCGCGCGCCGGCTGCCCGACGGCGTCACCGTGCTCAAGGTCGCCGCGTTCACCAAGGGCTCCGCCGACGCGGTCCGCGAGGCGCTGCGCGCCGCCCCCGCCGACGGCCGGACCGTTCTGGACCTGCGGGGCAACTCCGGCGGCCTGGTCACCGAGGCCGTGGACACCGCCTCCGCCTTCCTGGACGGCGGCCTGGTCGCCACCTACGACGTCGACGGCGCCCAGCGCTCCCTGCACGCCGCCTCCGGCGGTGACACCACCCGCCCCCTGGTCGTCCTGGTCGACGGCGGCACCATGAGCGCGGCCGAGCTGCTCACCGGGGCCCTCCAGGACCGGGGCCGCGCGGTGGTGATCGGCTCCCGCACCTTCGGCAAGGGCTCGATCCAGATGCCGACCGAGCTGCCCGACGGCTCGGTGGCCGAGCTGACCGTCGGCCACTACCGCACCCCTTCCGGCCGCACGGTGGACGGCAGGGGCATCACCCCCGACCTGGAGGCGGGGCCCGAGCAGGCGCTGCCACGGGCCGAGACGGTCCTCACCGGGCTGGGCGACCCGTCGTAGCCACGCGTAATCGGCTGTACGCACACCCCCTGTGTGGTGCGAAAATGGTGGGCACTATGAGCAAGGGAATGTACGTACCGAAGGAGTCCCAGCCCAAGCAGGGCGGCGGGGCCGCGAAGGCCAGGGACGGCGAGAAGGGCGGCAAGCGCAAGATCGTCGCCCAGAACAAGAAGGCCCGGCACGACTACGCGATCATCGACACCTACGAGGCCGGGCTCGTGCTCATGGGCACGGAGGTCAAGTCGCTGCGCGAGGGGCGGACCTCGCTGACCGACGGCTTCGTCCAGATCGACCGGGGCGAGGCGTGGCTCTACAACGCCCACATCCCCGAGTACCACCAGGGCAGCTGGACCAACCACTCCGCGCGCCGCAAGCGCAAGCTGCTCCTGCACCGCGAGGAGATCGCCAAGCTGGAGTCGAAGGCCCAGGAGACGGGACACACGATCGTGCCCCTCGCCATCTACTTCAAGGACGGCCGGGCGAAGGCCGAGATCGCCCTCGCACGGGGCAAGAAGGAGTACGACAAGCGGCAGACGCTGCGGGAGCAGCAGGACCGGCGGGAGGCGGACCGGGCGATCGCGGCGGCGAAGCGCAGGCAGCGCGGCTCTTAGCCGGGCGACGGGCCGACGGGAATAGGCTGGCATCGTCGGGCGTTGGTCACGTACGATGGCAGCGCACTCCACAGAGGGTGCGCGAACCCTCCCGACGGAGGGGTTTGAAAAATCAACATGGGGATGATCGGTTTCGACAGCGGCTGTCGAAGCAGGGGAAGCGTGTCGAGGAAGCGGCAATGATCTCGTAAACCATATGTCGCAAAAAATAATCGCCAACACCAAGCGCGATTCCTTCGCCCTCGCTGCCTAAGTAGCGACTCGCGAAGTGTCAGCCCGGGGCTGTTCCCGACCCGGATCCTGGCATCAGCTAGGGAACTAAACCTCTAGACCCGGTCACGGGGTGTAGAGGGAAACCAAACAGTGACTGAGCCCGTCGGAGACTTGTCCGCGTGATCTCCGGGGCCGAGAAAATCGCAGCGGACTGCACACGGAGAAGCCCTGATTCCGCACCGTTGGACGCGGGTTCGATTCCCGCCATCTCCACGAGGCCCCTCCGGGGGTCGACCCCATGTGGGCACAGGCCCCGTCGCTCCTAGCGGCGGGGCCTTTGTCATGGGGTGGTGACCTGGTGGTGCGGGTCCGCTCCCGGCTGCGGCTGCGGGTGCGTCGTGGCTGGTCGTGCGGTTCCCCGCGCCCCTTCGGGGCTCTTGCGCGCCCGGCCGGCGCCAGTGAGCGCGGCCAGGACCAGGGCGAGGGCGGCGGCGGCCACCGGTGCGGCGTACGCGGCGGTGGGGGAGAGGTGTTCCGCCGCCCAGCCGCCCGTCGCCGAACCGCACGCGATGCCGGTGAGCAGGCCCGTCACCATCAGGCTCATCCCCTCGTTGAGCCGGTCGGCCGGGGTCCGCCGCTGCACCAGCGTCATCGCCGTGACCATCGTCGGCGCCGTCGCCATCCCCGCCACCAGCAGCGCACCCGCCAGCGCCGGCAGGGACCGGGTGGCGGCCGCGAGCCAGGGGAGGGTCATGAGCCCGGCCATGGCCGCCAGACACCAGGACAAGCGCGCCCGGGCCGGTTTCCGCGCCCCGTACACCAGCCCCGCCGCGCACGAGCCCGCCGCCTGGAGCGCGAGCACGGCACCGGCCGCCGCGCGGTGCCCCTGCGCGTCGGCGTAGGCGATCGTGACGACCTCCATGGAACCGAACACCGCGCCGGTCGCCGTGAAGCACGCCAGCAGGGGCGGGATGCCCGGGCTGCGCAGCGGCGAGGGCCCCTGCGAGCGGGGCGTCGGCGGCGGCTCGGTCGCCCGCTGGGCGAGGAACAGCAGCATGCCGGCGAGCAGCAGCACCGCCCCGGTGAGCGTGCCCGCCTCCGGGAAGAACGTGCCGGTCAGGAAGGACGCGAGCACCGGCCCGAGCATGAAGCACAGCTCGTCCGCCGCCTGCTCGAACGCGTTCGCCGTGTGTAGCGCGCCGGGCTCGTCCCGCAGCAGACGGGCCCAGCGGGCGCGGGACAGGCCGCCGATGTTGGGGGTGGCCGCCGTGCCGGCGTAGGCGGCGAACAGGGTCCAGTCCGGGGCGTCGCAGCGGACGCACAGCAGCAGCGCGAGGCTGCCCAGCACGGACACCACCGTGGCCGGCAGCGCGACCCGGGCCTGCCCGTGCCGGTCGACCAGCCGGGCGAGCCAGGGCCCGGCCAGCGCGGTCGCCGCGAGCCCCGTGGCGGTGACGGCACCGGCGAGGGCGTACGAACCACGGGAACCGGCGATCATCACCACCGCGCTCACGCTGAACATGCCCATCGGCAGGCGGGCCAGGAGGTTGCCGGTGGTGAAGGCACGGGCGCCGGGGAGACGGAACAGGCGGCGATATCCACCGACTCGGCCGCTCCCGCCGTCTGTCCGGCTTTCTCGGACGTCTTGGGCGGTCTCTTGGGACATGGCTCAACAGTCACCCGCGGCGGATCACCGGGTCCAACACCTTCCGCGCCCCGATCCACGCGCCCGCGTTGTAAATTCGCCGCATGTCCGCCCCCGCCGCCCACATAGACCCGCGCCTGCTGCGTTCCTTCGTCGCCGTCGCCGAGGAACTGCACTTCACGCGGGCGGCGGCCCGGCTGTACGTCGCCCAGCAGGCGCTCAGCCGGGACGTACGGCGGCTGGAACGGGAGCTGGGCGCCGAGCTGTTCGTACGGACCACCCGGCAGGTCACGCTGACCCCGGACGGCGAACGCCTGCTGCCGCACGCGCGCCGGGTCCTCGCGGCCCAGGACGACCTGCTGGCCGCGTTCGCCGCCGGCCAGGCCCGCCCGCTGCTGGTCGACCTCAACTCACCGGGCCTGGCCACCGGTCGCCGTGTCCTGCACCGGGCCCGCGAACTCGCCCCCGACTGCGAGCTGATGGCCCGCTACGAGAGCGGCCTCACCGGAGCCGCCGCCGAGTTGCTCGCCGGCCGCCTGGACGTCTCCTTCGGCCGGTTCGCCGGACTCGACCCGGCGCTCCGCTCCGGCCTGGAGCAGCAGCCGGTGCGGTACGAGCCGATGGCCGTCGTACTGCCCGACGACCACCCGCTGGCCGCGTCGGCGCGGGTGCCGCTGTCCGCGCTGGCCGGCGAGACGGTGTACGCCGGCGCCGGCAACCCGCGCACCCGGGAGTGGACCGACCTGGCCCTGCGTCTCTTCCAGGACCGCGCCATCCGGCTCGCCCCGCCGCTCCCACTGGCCGTCGGTGACGAGGAGTTCGGCCGCATCATGGCGAAGACCCGCAATCCGGTGCTGGCCGTCGTGGACTTCCCGCCCCTGCCCGGGACGGTGCGACGGCCCCTCGTCGACCCCGTCCCGCTGTCGCCGGTCTCCCTGGTCTGGCGGAAGGGGTTGGTACATCCCGGATTGACCGCGTTGCGGAAGGCGGTGGCCGAGATCGCTCGGGCGGAGGGGTGGTTGCGGCGGCCCGTCGGCGGATGGATTCCGGCCATGGACGAGGACGCCATGAACGGGGGCTGACCCGTGGGGGCGGGCATCGCTCCTACCCGGCCCGGCGCGTGGCACTCCTCCGGGTGCGTTACATTCTTGGCCCGGGCCCAGGGTGGTAGTGGGGCGCTCGGCCCGGGATGGGGTCTGGTCCGGTCGACGGGTGCCCGGGATCGTGAGCGCGCCCGTGACTGTCCCGTGGGGGGATGAACGCGCGTGAAATTGTGTCCTGAAGACGCCCAACCCGAGGGGCGAGAGATGGCGTCCGAAGGACGCGGTGAGCCGGTGGGCGGGGGCGATGAGCGGATGAAATCGGACACGCGGGTGGCGCAGGTCGCGAACTCTGGTGCCGGTGCGGGGGCCTTGGGCGACTCCGAAGCCGATACGCGTGAGGCATCAGGGGTGGCGGGGACCGCAGCCGGATCCGCCGGTACGGGTGAGCCGGGCGACTCCCCGCAGCCGGCCGGGGCTGAGGCGCAGGGTGAGTCCGGGGCGTCCGCCGCGTCGGAGCGGCCCGGCGCATCGGCCGGGCCCGCGGATGCCGTTGAGACCGGCGAGCCCCCGGTGGCTGCCGACCCCGGCAAGCGGGCCGAGTCTGCCGAGCCCGGCGAGCCCGGCGAGCCCGGCGAGCCGAGCATGCCCGCCGAGGCCGGCGAGCGCGTCGAGTCTGCCGACCCCGCCGACCCCGGCGAGCCCGCCGACCCCGCCGAGCCCGCCGGACCCGGCATGGCCGCCGCGTCCACTGGTCCCGGCGAGCCGAGCATGCCCGCCGAGTCTGCCGAGGCCGGCGAGCCCGCGGTGGCCGCCGAGGCCGGCGAGCGCGTCGACCCCGCCGACCCCGGCGAGCAGGCGCCCCCCGGGGCCGCCACCAGCACCGTCGAGGCCCCGGCATCTGGCCCTGCCCCCAGCCCCACCCCTACTCCCACTCCCGCCCCCGCTTCCACCCCGCTGGACCAGACCGTCCAGCTGGGCGACGTGCGACTCGGCGCTGTGGGCGCGCAGTCGGCTGTGCGGGACCCCCGTGGCCCGGACGGGCCCGTCTTCGTGGACGAGTCGGGCCGTCGTAGCCGTCGTTTCCGCCGGCTCGGCGTGGCCGTGGCCGTCGCCTGTGCCGGTTACGCCGCCGTCATCGTCGCCACCCTGCTGTCCGGCGACTCCGCCGCGCCCTGGCTGCCGGTACCGGGTCAGCACGAGGACAAGCCGGCCGGCAAGGTGGACACCTCACCGCTGCCCAGCGTCTCCACCACCCCCACCGCGCCGGGAGCCGGCACGGTGACCGCACCCGTCGTCGGCGCCGGGGCGGGCGGCACCGCCGTACCGGCCGGCGGAGCGCCCGCCGGCGCCGACGCCTCCGCGTCCACCGGGCCGGACGGCTCCACCGCCTCCGCGCCCGCCGACGACGCCGGGGCCACCGGTTCCCCGACCCCGTCGGCCCCGGCCACCGACGCGTCCCCGGCACCGTCCGCCACCGCCACGGCCACCGCGACGGCCACCGCTCCGGCGGCCACGCCGACCCCGTCGGGACGGACCCACACCCCGCCCGGACACACCAGGCGCCCGCACCCCAAGCTCCCCCTCTGACGACCGGGCGGAACACCCACCGATGGCCTCACACCCCCGCCGCCGTACCCGGCTGCCGCTGCGCTACCTGCTCCCCCTCCTGGTCCTGGTGGCGACCCTGGCGATGCTCATGCTGCGCGGCTACGTGCACAACGAGATCCTCGCCGACCACCGCGTCCGGCCCGCCGCGGCGAACGACAGGGTTCCGCAGCGCGTCCTCGACGGCGGTCCGGTCATCGACACGCGCGACGGCCGCGCCGACAGCCTGCGCATACCCGACCACCGCATCGTCCTCACCTTCGACGACGGACCCGACCCGACCTGGACCCCGAAGGTGCTCGACGTGCTGAAGAAGCACCACGCGCACGCGGTCTTCTTCGTCACCGGCACCATGACCTCCCGCCACCCCGAGCTGGTCCGGCGCATGGTCGCCGAGGGACACGAGGTCGGCCTGCACACCTTCGGCCACCCCGACCTGTCGTACCACTCCACCAGGCGCATCGACTGGGAGCTGTCGCAGAACCAGCTGGCGCTCGCCGGTGCGGCCGGGATCCGCAGCTCGCTGTTCCGGCCGCCGTACTCCTCCTCCGCGAACGCGATCGACAACCGGTCCTGGCCGGTGACGCGGTACATCGGCAGCCGCGGCTACCTCACGGTCGTGGACGACGCCGACAGCGAGGACTGGCGCAAGCCCGGCGTCGAGCGGATCATCCGCAACGCCACGCCCCACGGCGGCCGGGGGGCGGTCGTCCTCATGCACGACTCGGGCGGCGACCGGCACCAGACCGTCCAGGCGCTCGACCGGCTCCTGCCCCGGCTCCAGCACCAGGGCTACACCTTCCAGACCCTCACGGCGGCGCTGCGGGCCCCGAGCGCCGACACCCCGGTCACCGGGCTCGGCCTGTGGAAGGGGAGGGCCTGGATCTTCCTGGTGAAGGCGTCCGACGACATCACCACGGTCCTCGTCGCCGGTCTCGCCGTCGTCGGCTGCCTCGTCTTCGCCCGGTTCGGCATGATGCTGCTGCTGTCCGGCGCGCACGCCCGCCGCACCCGGCGCCCCGGTTTCCGCTGGGGCGAGGAGCCCGTGACCGAGCCGGTGTCGGTGCTGGTGCCGGCGTACAACGAGGCCAAGTGCATCGAGAACACGGTGCGTTCGCTCATGCGCAGCGAACACCCCATCGAGGTGCTGGTCATCGACGACGGCTCGGCGGACGGCACGGCCGACCTCGTCCAGGCGCTGGACCTGCCGGACGTACGGGTGATCCGCCAGGCCAACGCGGGCAAGCCGGCCGCGCTCAACCGGGGCCTGGCGCACGCCCGTCACGAGCTGGTCGTGATGATGGACGGGGACACCGTCTTCGAGCCGGCGACCGTCCGCGAACTCGTCCAGCCCTTCGCGGACCCGCGCGTCGGCGCCGTCGCCGGCAACGCCAAGGTCGGGAACAAGAACCGGCTCATCGGCGCGTGGCAGCACATCGAGTACGTGATGGGCTTCAACCTCGACCGCCGCATGTACGACATCCTGCGCTGCATGCCGACGATCCCGGGTGCGGTCGGGGCGTTCCGCCGCTCGGCCCTGCAACGGGTCGGCGGCATGAGCGACGACACGCTCGCCGAGGACACCGACGTCACGATGGCCCTGCACCGCGACGGCTGGCGCGTGGTGTACGCTGAGAAGGCCCGCGCCTGGACGGAGGCGCCCGAGTCGGTCCAGCAGCTGTGGTCGCAGCGCTACCGGTGGTCGTACGGCACCATGCAGGCCATCTGGAAGCACCGCGGCGCGCTGTTCGACCGGGGCCCGTCCGGCCGCTTCGGCCGCGTGGGCCTGCCTCTGGTCTCGCTCTTCATGGTCGTGGCCCCACTCCTGGCCCCCCTGATCGACCTCTTCCTGGTCTACGGCCTGGTCTTCGGCCCGACGGCCAAGACGGTCCTGGCCTGGTGCGCGGTCCTGGCCGTCCAGGCGCTCTGCGCGGGATACGCCTTCCACCTCGACCGCGAGCGCCTCACCCCGCTCCTCTCCCTGCCGCTCCAGCAGCTGCTGTACCGCCAGCTGATGTACGTCGTCCTGCTCCAGTCCTGGATCACCGCCCTCACCGGCGGCCGGCTGCGCTGGCAGAAACTCCGCCGCACGGGCGGGGTGGCGGCGCCGCCGGCGGAGCGCCCGCCGGTGCCGGAGGCGGCACCGGTCGGCTGAAGCCGCGGCTCCCTACTCCTGATGGGTCACGGCGTCCTTCTGCAACTGCACCGCCGCCAGCAGGCTCAGACCCGGCTCGGCCTGACGCAGTGCCTTGACGGCGGCGACGGAGGCGATGTCCCCGCTGAAGCCGACGTCGGCCAGCCGGGTGCGGACCCAGTCGGCGCGGAGTCGTGCCTCGCTGGCGTCCGCGGTGGCCCCGACGAGCGCGACGGCCCGCTCCAGCCCCGCGCGCTCCTCCTCCGAAGCCCCGTCCAACGCCTCCCGCAGCGCCGCCCCGACCAGGTCCGAGTCCCGGATCACCAGCACCAGATCCTGCTTCCTGCCGAACCCCGCGAATCCCTTCATACGACCAGGGTGAACGCCGCGAGCCGCCGTCATCAAACCACTTGAGCAGTTCCAGAGCCTTGGCCCGCCCGGAGGTGGGGAAGGAAGTCCGCCCAGGTCGAGGGGGCGAGGGTGAGGTGGCGGGCGGTGGGGGTCTTGGAGTCGCGGATGTGGACGGTGGTGGGGGTGGTGGCTATCTCGACGCAGTTGGAGGCGTCAGGGCTGTAGGTGGACTTCTTCCAGTGGAGCTCGGGCACGGTTACCTCAGACACTCTGGGCGATGTGGTGGATCAGGTCACGGGACTCTGCCGGCTTGAGGGCGTTCGCCTCCATGCGGTCGAGAACGATGCGGTATTTCTCCAACTGGGCTTCCGCGTCAAGAAACTCGCAGCCGTGGTGCGTGTCCAGTTGGACAGTGTCGAGCTGAGGAACCTGCCCCGCCAGGTAGTCGACGGACTGTCCGGTACCTGGGAAGGAGCCCTTACCGAAGGGGATGATCCTCACGGTGACGTGTTCCATTTCGCTCATCTCCAACAAGTGGTCGAGCTGAGCGCGAACCGTGGCGGTGCCGCCGTATCCCATGTGCAGCGCGCACTCGTGGATCACCGCCGTGTACGGGGGCGGGTTGTCCCGGTAGAGGATTTCCTGCCGTTTGACCCGGTGGCTGACGCGATGCTCGATCTCGTGCGGCCGCAGTGACGGCACCGCCTCCTTGAAGAGCGCGCGAGCGTGATCGGTCGTCTGGAGCAGGGCCGGGATGTGGATGACCAGGGCAACCCGCAGCGCTGCCGCGTGGTACTCCAACTCGGCAAGGTCGATGAGGCCGACCGGCAGGTGGTCGCGGTAACTGTCCCACCAACCGTGTGCCTGGCGCTGAGTCATCGCGGCCAGCGCGTCCACCAGGGCTGCGTCCCCGCAGTCGTAGGCGCGGGCGAGGGAACGGACGCGGTCGGCGCTGAGGGGGCTGCGCCCAGTCTCGATCATGCTGACGCGGCCTTGGTTGACCCCCAGCCGGGCGGCGGCGCCGGTAGCCGTAAGGCCTGCCCGCTCGCGAAGCTTTCGCAGTTCAACCCCAAGGCGTCGCTGGCGCAAGGTGGGTGTGTTGCTGGGTGGCAAGGAGCCTCCTTCCAACCGCCGACTCGGCACGTGAGTACCTCGGACGAGGTAATTGTTGATGTACTTCTCTCGATTCACTGAGAAGTATCTCAGCGCCGCGCTAGCGTACAGCGCGTCGCTCAACTCCCCGCGCCCATAAGCCGGAAGCGCACCCGACCAAGGCAGAGCCACCGCCCGGCGCGGCCAGTTGAGCGAGCCCGTTCCCTTCTCTCACCGGAGGTTTTCATGGGCACCGTATCCCTGCCCGACACCTGGGTGTACGCCCTTCGGCTGCCGCATGATCCCCGCGCGGCACGCGTCGCACGTATGACCGTACGGGCCGTGCTGAACGGGCACGGCAGACACGAAGTCCTCGACGCGGTCGAACTGCTGACGTCCGAGCTGGTCGGCAACGCCTACCGGCACACCACCGGCCCCGCCTCCCTCCGGCTCACCGCCCTCGCGGACGGCCGGCTGCGGGTCGGCGTCTGGGACAGTCACCCGCGCGTCCCGGCGCCCTTCGGGGATCCGCCCTGGGACCGTGTCGCGGCCGCCCCGGTGGACGCCGAAGCGGGGCGCGGGCTGCACCTCGTGCAGGAGTACGCCGACTCCTGGGGCGGCCTGTCCCTGGCGGACAGCCCGCTGGACCGGGGCGCCGGGAAGCTGCTGTGGTTCGAGGTGGGCGGTCGGGGAGCGGCTGGTGCCGGCTGAGCGGCGCCGCCCCTCACGCGTCCGCGTACTTCGCGTCCGCCGCCGGGTCCAGGGCCAGGCGGTAGCCCCGCTTCACCACCGTCTGGATCAGCTTCGGCGCGCCGAGGGCCGTGCGGAGGCGGGCCATCGCCGTCTCGACGGCGTGTTCGTCGCGGCCCGCGCCGGGGAGGGCGCGCAGGAGGTCGGCGCGGGGGACGACCCAGCCGGGGCGGCGGGCCAGGGCGCGCAGCAGGGACATGCCGGCCGGGGGGACCGGCTTGAGGTCGCCGTCGACCAGGACCGCGTGGCCGCGGATCTCCACCCGGTGCCCGGCGACGGGCAGGGACCGGGCGCGGGCCGGGAGTTCCTGGCACAGGAGCTGGACCAGCGGGCCGAGGCGGAAGCGTTCCGGCTGGACCGTGTCCACCCCGCGGGCCTGGAGGGGGATCGCGGTGACCGGGCCGACACAGGCCGGGAGGACGTCGTGGGCCAGCGCGGACAGCAGGTCGTCCAGCAGGCCGCGGTCCTCCGCGCGGGACAGGAGGGAGGCCGCGGCGGGGGCGCTGGTGAAGGTGAGGGCGTCCACGCCACGGGTGACGGCCGCGTCCAGGAGGCGGTCGAGCGGGCTGAGGTCCTCGGGCGGCATCCAGCGGTACACCGGGACGGGCACCACGTCCGCCCCGGCCGCCCGCAGCGACTCCACGAAGCCGGGGAGGGGCTCGCCGTGGAGCTGGACGGCGACACGGTCGCCGTCGACGCCGTCCTCCAGGAGGCGGTCCAGCACCTCGGCCAGGGACTCCGAGGACGGCGACCATTCCTCGGTGAGGCCCGCCGCGCGGATCGCGCCCTTCACCTTGGGGCCGCGGGCCAGCAGGCGGACCCCGCGCAGCCGGCCCAGCAGCTGTTCGCCGAGGCCCCAGCCGTCCGCGGCCTCGACCCAGCCCCGGAAGCCGATCGCCGTGGTGGCGACCACGACGTCCGGCACCTGGTCGATGATCTCCTTCGTGGCGGCGAGCAGTTCGCCGTCGTCCGCGAGCGGCACGATCCGCAGGGCGGGGGCGTGCACGACGGTGGCGCCGCGCCGCTGGAGCAGGGCGCCCAGTTCCTCGGCCCGGCGCGCGGCGGTCACGCCCACGGTGAACCCGGCGAGGGGGCCGTGCTCGGGGTGCTGCTCTTCGTCGTACATGGGCTCTCCTAGCTGACCGGCACGCCGATCGAGCCTGTCAACGATGCGTGACAGGCTCGGTTCGGCTCGATGTCACCGGTGTTACGTCACACCTCGGCATAACTGAGCTGGGCCTTCGCCTCCGATGCGGTGGTCGCGGCCGGGACCCGCGCCGCCGTACCGCGAAGGTATACGGCCCAGGTGACCACGAAGCAGACACCGTAGTAGGCGAGGAAGGCGACGAACGCGCCGGTGCCGGAGCCGTAGGAGAGGAAGGACTGGCGGAAGGCCAGGTTGATGCCGACACCGCCGAGCGCGCCGACCGCGCCGATCAGGCCCATGGAGGCGCCGGACAGCCGCCGGCCGTGGGCGACCGCCGCCTCCCCCTCCAGGCCCTGGGCCAGCGCCTTGGCCTGGAAGATGCCGGGGATCATCTTGAACGTCGAGCCGTTGCCGAGTCCGCTGAGCACGAACAGGACGACGAAGACGGACACGAACAGCGGCAGCGACTTCTGCATGTCGGCCACGATGAGGACGGCGGTGGCGGCGGCCATGCCGACGTAGTTCCACAGGGTGATGCGGGCGCCGCCGTAGCGGTCGGCGAGCCGGCCGCCGAGGGGGCGGACGAGGGAGCCGAGCAGCGGGCCGACGAAGGTGAGGTACGCGGCCTGGAGGGGCGTCCGGCCGAACCCGTTCGTCAGCACCTGGCCGAAGGCGAAGCTGTAGCCGATGAAGGAGCCGAAGGTGCCGATGTAGAGCACGGACATGATCCAGGTGTGGGGGTCCCGGGCGGCGTCCCTGGCCGCTCCGGTGTCGTTCTTCACCGAGGACAGGTTGTCCATGAACAGCGCGGCGAGCACGGCGGCCACGACGATCAGCGGGATGTAGATGCCGAGCAGCACGCGCGGGCCGCCGTTCGCGCCGATGATGGCGAGGGCGACGAGCTGGATGACGGGGACGCCGATGTTGCCGCCGCCCGCGTTGAGGCCGAGCGCCCAGCCCTTCTTCCTGAGCGGGAAGAAGGCGTTGATGTTGGTCATGGAGGAGGCGAAGTTGCCGCCGCCGATGCCGGCCAGCAGGCCCACCAGGAGGAAGGTGGAGTACGACGTCCCCGGCTCCATCACCACGAACGCGGCGACGGTCGGGATCAGCAGCAGGCTCGCCGAGATGATCGTCCAGTTGCGGCCGCCGAAGACGGCCACGGCGAAGGTGTACGGCACCCGGACGACCGCGCCGACCAGCGTGACCACCGACGTCAGCAGGAACTTGTCGGCGGGCGTGAGGCCGTACTCCGGGCCCATGAACAGGACCAGGACCGACCACAGGGTCCACACGGAGAAGCCGATGTGCTCGGACAGGACGGAGAACCACAGGTTGCGGCGGGCGATCCGCTCCCCGGTCGCCCGCCAGAACGCCTCGTCCTCCGGGTCCCAGCGCTCGATCCAGCGGCCACTGCGACGGGTTGGGGCTGGGCCTGTCATCACGCCTCCACGGTGCTCCGGCTGCTCGGTCTGCCGACCGCTGACTCAGCCCGAAGGTAGGCAGGACGCGTTTCCGGCCTGTGGCTGTGGGTGACCGCGAGGGAACGTTGCTCTCACTCGGGCGGGGAGGAGCCGGTGAGGCACGCCTGCGGCCCGGGGTTCCCCGAGGGCCCGTCGCGAGCGTGGCGCGGGGGGTTCCGGTGTCTCCTCCGCGCGGGCACTGTGGGGGAGACCCCGCACGGTTCTGCCCAGGCGGTGACTGGCCCATGGCATTCGGTAGCGTCCCCTCCGCGTCCGCGCCGCGGTTCGACGCCGGGCGGGTGTGCCTGGATCTCCTCGCCACCACGCATCCGTGCGAACGGCTGGACGGCGTCGGCGCGTTGTGCGCGTGGATCGGGGGTGCCGGGCTCGTGCCCGACGGTACGGCGCTCGGTCACGCCGACGCCTCCTGGCTGACCGGGTTCCGGGAACTGCGCGCATGCGTACGGGTGCTGGTGCGCGGGCCGGGTGCCGTGGACGCGGCGTCGTACGGGCGGGCGCTCGGGCGCGTGAACGGGCTCGCCCTCGGTGCGACCCCCGCGCCCGTCGCCGTACCCGCGGAAGGGGGCGGGCTGGTGCGGGAGTTGGCCGGGCCGCCCGGCCCCGCCGCGCTGCTCGCCCTGGTCGCCCGGGACGCCGTCGAACTGCTCACCGACCCCGTCGCGCGGGCCGCCGTCCGGGAGTGCGAGGGGGACGACTGCCCCCTGCTGTACCTGGACACCTCCCGCGGCCGGCGCCGGCGCTGGTGTTCCAGCGAGGTGTGCGGGAACCGGGAACGGGTCGCCCGGCACCGGCGGCGGGCGGCGCTGGCGCGGGCCTGAGCCCGGAGTGATTTCCGCAACACCGAGTTTGGATGGTCTCTACACGGGAATCTTCCGGCGGCCTCGCCCCCGTGTCGGAGATGTGAAGATCGAGCGGTGGGAATGTGCGCGCATGTCCCGCTCGTCACGTCAGCCTCAAGAAATCTGTCACTCCGGTTTGAACACCGGGCCGCCCCCGTCCGTACGGGTGGGCGAGCGACCGACTGGGGGAACCCCCGGACACCGGAGGTGGGCGTGCGCAAGGATGCGGCCGTGGCCAATGAACGTGGAGCGAGGGCCCGACATCGCATGTCCTCACAGCCCTCGGAGCCGGATGAGGAGCTGATGCGTGCGCTGTACCGGGAGCACGCCGGACCCCTGCTCGCGTACGTCCTGCGGCTGGTCGCCGGTGACCGGCAGCGCGCCGAGGACGTCGTACAGGAAACGCTCATCCGTGCCTGGAAGAACGCCGGTCAGCTCAATCGGGCGACCGGTTCGGTACGCCCCTGGCTGGTGACGGTCGCGCGCCGCATCGTCATCGACGGCCACCGCAGCCGGCAGGCCCGGCCGCAGGAGGTCGATCCGTCGCCGCTGGAGGTCATCCCCGCGGAGGACGAGATCGACAAGGCGCTGTGGCTGATGACGCTGTCGGACGCGCTCGACGACCTGACCCCGGCCCACCGGGAGGTGCTCGTCGAGACGTACTTCAAGGGGCGTACCGTCAATGAGGCGGCGGAAACCCTGGGCATACCGAGCGGAACGGTCCGTTCCCGGGTGTTCTACGCCCTGCGGTCGATGAAGCTGGCACTGGAGGAGCGGGGGGTGACGGCGTGATGAGCAGCGGGTACGGGGGGATGCAGGGATTCGGACCGGGTGGTCCGGGTATGTCTGGGCCCATGAGCCCCAGTCAGGGATCTTCGGTGCCGAGCGAGCACGAGACCGTCGGCGCCTATGCCCTCGGGATCCTCGACGACGCCGAGGCAACCGCTTTCGAGGCGCATCTCGCCGGCTGCGAGTGGTGCGCCCAGCAGCTGGACGAGCTGGCCGGGATGGAGCCGATGCTGGCCGCGCTCGCGGACCTGCCGGGCTCCGGCAGCACGCCCGCGATCGGCGAGTCGCTGTCCGCCAGGCCCAGCCCGCGGCTGGTGGAGAAGCTGGTCGACGAGGTCGCCGAGAAGCGCGCCCAGAAGCGCCGGCGCGGCTTCTACATGATCGCCGCGGCGGCGGCGCTGATCATCGCCGGACCGCTGGCCGCGGTGGCGGTGAACGGCGGCTCGGACGGCGGCGGGCAGGTCACCGCGACGCCGGCCCAGGCGACCTTCCGGACCATGTCCGACAAGAAGTCCGCCACGGACGCGTCGACCCACGTCAGCGCCACCGTCGCCATGGCGGGCAAGGACTGGGGCACCCAGGCGGTCCTGGAGCTGAAGAACGTCAAGGGCCCGCTGAAGTGCTCCCTGGTGCTCGTCGCCAAGAACGGGCAGCGCGTGACCATGTCGTCGTGGTCCGTGCCCGACTGGGGGTACGGCGTCCCGGGCGCCAAGACCGAGCAGTCGAAGCAACCGCTCTACATCGGCGGGGCCGCGGCCTTCCAGCCCAACGAGATCGACCACTTCGAGGTGGTGACGTTCGAGGGCAAGAAGCTCGTCCAGGTGGACGCGTAGCCGACGTAGCTTCGACGGGCCCCCTTCGCGTACGGTTGACGGCTGCCCAGCACGTCAGAAGGGGGCCCGGTGGCCGCTCAGGTTCAGCAGTCCGCGGTCGGCTCGGTACAGGACGCACCCGATTCCGTCCGCGACCGGGAGATCAGCGTCGAGCAGGAACACCTGGACCGGGTGTACCGGCGCCTGGAGGAGAAGATCCACGAGGCCGAGTTCCTGATGCACGACGCGGCCAAGCGCGGCCAGGTGGGCACCCCGGGCGCGCTCGCCGAGCGGGACGCCCAGGTCTTCCGGGCCGGCATCCACCTCAACCGGCTCAACAACGAGTTCGAGGACTTCCTCTTCGGGCGGATCGACCTGCTGCTCGGCAAGGACGGCAAGAAGGGCCCCGACGGCGCCTACACGGCGGTCGAACCGGCCGAGGGGGCCGTGCGGCAGGACAACACCGCCGACATCGCCGAGACGCTGCACATCGGCCGTATCGGCGTCCTGGACGAGGACTACTCGCCGCTGGTCATCGACTGGCGCGCCCCCGCCGCCGCCCCCTTCTACCGGGCCACCCCCGTGGAGCCGGGACGGGTGGTGCGGCGCCGGGTCATCCGCTCCAAGGGCCGCCGGGTCCTCGGCGTGGAGGACGACCTGATGCGGCCCGAGCTGACGGCCTTCCTCGACGGCGACGAACTGTCCGTCATCGGCGACGGCGCCCTGATGGCCGCGCTCGGCCAGGCCCGCGGCCACACCATGCGGGACATCGTCTCGTCCATCCAGGCCGAGCAGGACATGGTCATCCGCGCCCCCGCGGCCTCCATCACCTACGTGGAGGGCGGCCCGGGCACCGGCAAGACCGCCGTCGCCCTGCACCGCGCGGCCTACCTGCTCTACCAGGACCGCAGACGCTACGCGGGCGGCATCCTCATCGTCTCCCCGACCCCGCTGCTCGTCGCCTACACCGAGGGCGTGCTGCCCTCGCTCGGCGAGGAGGGCCAGGTCGCGATCCGCGCGATCGGCTCGCTGGTCGACGGCGCGCAGGCCACGCTGTACGACTCCCCGGCCGTGGCCCGCGCCAAGGGCTCGTACCGGATGCTGAAGGTGCTGCGCAAGGCCGCCCGGGGCGCCCTGGAGCTGGGGCCTGCCGCTGCGGAGGGGGACACCGTCACCGGCCCGCCCGCCCGGCTCCGGGTCGTCGCCTTCGGGCGCCGGCTCGAACTGGAGGCCGACGAGCTGGAACGCGTCCGCCGTACCGCCCTCGGCGGCACCGCGCCCGTCAACCTGCTCCGCCCGCGCGCCCGCAAGCTGCTCCTGGACGCCCTGTGGGACCGCTCCGGCGCCGCCGCCCGGCACACCGACCCGGAACTGGCCGCCGAGCTGCGCTCCTCCTTCGACGAGGACATCACGAGCGAGGACTCCTTCATCGCGTTCCTCGACGCCTGGTGGCCCGAGCTGACCCCGAAGGCCGTGCTCGCCGCCATGGCCGACGAGAGGCGGCTCGGCCGCTGGGCCCGGCGGATCCTCAACCCCGGGGAGGTCCGCAAGGTCGCCCGCTCGCTCAGGCGGGACGGGTACTCCGTGCACGACATCGCCATGCTCGACGAGCTCCAGGCGATCCTCGGCGCCCCGGCCCGGCCGCGCAGGAAGCGGGAGCTGGACCCGCTGGACCAGCTCACCGGCCTGGAGGAGCTGATGCCGGTGCGCGAGGAGTCGCAGCGGGAGCGGGCCGAGCGGCTGGCGCAGGAGCGCACCGAGTACGCGCACGTCATCGTGGACGAGGCGCAGGACCTCACGCCGATGCAGTGGCGCATGGTCGGCCGCCGCGGCCGGCACGCCACCTGGACGGTCGTCGGCGACCCGGCGCAGTCCTCCTGGTCCGACCCGGACGAGGCGGCCGAGGCCCGCGACGAGGCCCTCGGCACCCGGCCCCGGCGCCGCTTCCAGCTCACCGTGAACTACCGCAACCCGGCCGAGATCGCCGAGCTGGCCGCCAGGGTGCTGGCGCTCGCCATGCCCGGCTCCGAGTCCCCGTCGGCCGTACGGTCCACCGGCGTCGAGCCGCGCTTCACGGTCGTCCGCGACTCGCTGGAGAAGACCGCGCGCGCGGAGGCCGAGCGGCTGCTCGGACTGGTGGACGGCACGGTCGGCGTGGTCGTCGCGATGAACCGGCGCGAGGAGGCCCGGCGCTGGCTGGCCGGGCTCGGCGACCGGGTGGTGGCCCTCGGCAGCCTGGAGGCCAAGGGCCTGGAGTACGACGCGACGGTCGTCGTCTCGCCCGCGGAGATCGCCGACGAGTCGCCGGCCGGCCTGCGCGTGCTGTACGTGGCGCTGACCCGGGCGACCCAGCAGCTCACGGTGGTGTCCGGGGAGCGGGACGAGCCGGACGCGGCGGGTGTCCCGGACCTGCTCAGGGAATGAACCCGCGGTCGGGAATGGCCTTGCGGGATCCGTTTGTTAGCCTGGGTGTGGCACCGGCCCGATCCAAGCCCCCGGGCCCAACCTTCGTCCCTCAGAGGGACCACTTGCCGCGAGGCGAGCATGGCGGGTCGGTGTCATAGCGTGAGAGAGACCCACGTCACGACAGTGACGTGGGTCTCTTTCTTTGCCCCGCGCGCCTCTTTTCCCCTCTGATCGATTCTCGTATGGTGGAAGTCGTTTTCCGCAAGCGACACCTGCCGGGGAACCCCGCGTGAACACAACGTCCGTAACCCGGGGCGAGTACCACGTACTCGGCGGTAGGTGCGACGATCGGACGGCACAACTCGCGACACGGTGAAAGCAGAGGAAGTCGGCCATGGCAACGGCGCCCAGCGTCTCCTACTCGATGACGATCCGGCTGGAGGTGCCCGCGAGCGGAACCGCCGTCTCGCAGCTCACCACCGCCGTGGAGTCCTCCGGAGGCTCGGTGACCGGCCTCGACGTCACCGCGTCCGGCCACGAGAAGCTCCGCATCGACGTCACCATCGCGGCCACCTCGACGGCCCACGCCGAGGAGATCGTCGAGAAGCTGCGCGGCATCGAGGGCGTCACGCTGGGCAAGGTCTCGGACCGTACGTTCCTCATGCACCTCGGCGGCAAGATCGAGATGGCGTCGAAGCACCCCATCCGCAACCGTGACGACCTCTCCATGGTCTACACGCCCGGCGTGGCCCGGGTCTGCATGGCCATCGCCGAGAACCCCGAGGACGCCCGCCGCCTCACCATCAAGCGCAACTCCGTTGCGGTCGTGACGGACGGCTCCGCCGTGCTCGGCCTCGGCAACATCGGCCCCAAGGCCGCGCTGCCGGTCATGGAGGGCAAGGCGGCCCTCTTCAAGCGCTTCGCCGGCATCGACGCCTGGCCGATCTGCCTGGACACCCAGGACACCGACGCCATCGTGGAGATCGTCAAGGCGATCGCCCCCGGCTTCGCCGGCATCAACCTGGAGGACATCTCCGCGCCGCGCTGCTTCGAGATCGAGGCCCGGCTGCGCGAGGCCCTCGACATCCCCGTCTTCCACGACGACCAGCACGGCACCGCCATCGTCGTGCTCGCCGCGCTGACCAACGCCCTGCGCGTCACCGGCAAGGCGATCGAGAACATCCGGGTCGTCATGTCCGGCGCCGGCGCGGCCGGCACGGCCATCCTCAAGCTGCTGATCGCCGCCGGTGTGAAGAACGCCGTCGTCGCCGACATCCACGGGGTCGTGCACGCCGGACGCGAGGACCTGGTGAACGCCCCGGCCGACTCGCCGCTGCGCTGGATCGCCGACAACACCAACCCCGAGGGCCTCGCCGGCACCCTGAAGGAGGCCGTGCGCGACGCCGACGTCTTCATCGGCGTCTCCGCCCCGAACGTCCTGGACGGCGCCGACGTGGCCGCGATGGCCGAGGGTGCCATCGTGTTCGCGCTCGCGAACCCGGACCCCGAGGTCGAACCGGCGGTCGCCCGGCAGACCGCGGCCGTCGTGGCCACCGGCCGCTCCGACTTCCCGAACCAGATCAACAACGTGCTCGTCTTCCCGGGCGTCTTCCGCGGCCTGCTGGACGCCCAGTCCCGCACGGTCAACACCGAGATGATGCTCGCCGCCGCGAAGGCCCTCGCCGACGTGGTGACCGAGGACGAGCTGAACCCGAACTACATCATCCCGAGCGTCTTCAACGACAAGGTCGCGGGCGCCGTGGCCGGGGCGGTCCGCGAGGCCGCCAGGGCGGCCGGGGCGACCGTCTGATCAGGGCGTGCCGTAATGTGCAGGGGGTTGTGAGCATCACCACGGCGGCCCCCCGCACCGGCGCGTCGTGGAACCCCGCGATGCCGGGCGCGCTCTAGGGTGACGGCCGAGCAGGCGCTTTTCGTGCGACTCCCCAGGGTGTTCTCACGACTCCTACGGGTGCCGGATTGGCTTTCCCGCCGCAGGTAGGGGCAGGATGCTCCCTCAGGGACTTCGTCCCAGGGGGCACCCCCAAGGGCGCGAGCGCATCGGCATCGCAGTGCCTCGGGCGGCTTCGCCGCGTGGCACACCCCAACGGCAAGAAAAATACGGGAGTAACAACATGAACCGCAGTGAGCTGGTGGCCGCGCTGGCCGACCGCGCCGAGGTGACCCGCAAGGACGCCGACGCCGTGCTGGCCGCGTTCGCCGAGACCGTCGGCGAGATCGTCGCCAAGGGCGACGAGAAGGTCACCATCCCCGGCTTCCTGACCTTCGAGCGCACCCACCGTGCCGCTCGCACCGCGCGCAACCCGCAGACCGGCGAGCCCATCAACATCCCGGCCGGCTTCAGCGTGAAGGTCACCGCGGGCTCCAAGCTCAAGGAAGCCGCCAAGGGCAAGTAGGCGCCCCGCTTCGGCGCCGGTCCACTGGAGCGCCGTGGCACGGAGCGCCGTGGGTGACTGCGGGCCCGCTGTGCCTGGCCGCGCAGTTTCCCGCGCCCCCTCGGGGGCGCGACGCCGCAGGAGACGTCAAAGGGCGGCCCCCCTTCACCGGGGGGCCGCCCTTTCGTCGTGGGTGACGCCTGGGGCCTCTCGTCCGGATCAGGCCTGATCCGGACGAAAGCCCCTAGCCGAGCGCCTTGCCCGGCAGCTCGACCTTCGCGCCGAGTTCCATGAGCTTCTCCATGAAGTTCTCGTAGCCGCGGTTGATCAGCTCGATGCCGTGGACGCGGGACGTGCCCTCGGCCGCCAGGGCCGCGATGAGGTACGAGAAGCCGCCGCGCAGGTCGGGGATGACCAGGTCGGCGCCCTGGAGCTTGGTGGGGCCCGAGACGACCGCGGAGTGCAGGAAGTTGCGCGCGCCGAAGCGGCAGGCGGAGCCGCCCAGGCACTCGCGGTAGAGCTGGATGTGGGCGCCCATCTGGTTCAGCGCCGAGGTGAAGCCGAGGCGGGACTCGTAGACCGTCTCGTGGATGATGGACAGGCCCGTCGCCTGGGTCAGGGCCACCACCAGCGGCTGCTGCCAGTCGGTCTGGAAACCGGGGTGCACGTCCGTCTCCAGCGCGATCGACTTCAACTGGCCGCCCGGGTGCCAGAACCGGATGCCCTCGTCGTCGATCTCGAAGGCACCGCCCACCTTCCGGTAGGTGTTCAGGAACGTCATCATCGAGCGCTGCTGGGCGCCGCGGACGTAGATGTTGCCGTTGGTGGCGAGCGCCGCGGAGGCCCAGGAGGCGGCCTCGAGGCGGTCCGGGAGGGCGCGGTGGGTGTACCCGCCGAGCTTGTCCACACCCGTGATGCGGATCGTGCGGTCGGTGTCCATCGCGATGATCGCGCCCATCTTCTGCAGCACGCAGATGAGGTCCTCGATCTCCGGCTCGACGGCCGCGTTGGACAACTCCGTGACGCCTTCGGCCAGTACGGCCGTCAGCAGCACCTGCTCGGTCGCGCCCACGGACGGGTACGGCAGCCGGATCTTGGTGCCGCGCAGCCGCTGCGGGGCCTCCAGGTACTGCCCGTCGGCCCGCTTCTCGATGGTCGCGCCGAACTGCCGCAGCACGTCGAAGTGGAAGTCGATGGGCCGGCCGCCGATGTCACAGCCGCCGAGGCCCGGGATGAAGGCGTGGCCGAGGCGGTGCAGCAGCGGACCGCAGAAGAGGATCGGGATGCGGCTGGAACCCGCGTGGGCATCGATGTCAGCCACGTTGGCGCTCTCGACCCGCGTCGGGTCGAGCACCAGCTCGCCGGGCTCCTCGCCCGGGCGGACCGTCACCCCGTGCAGCTGGAGCAGGCCGCGGACGACCCGCACGTCACGGATGTCCGGAACATTGCGCAGTCTGCTCGGTTCGCTGCCCAGCAGGGCGGCGACCATGGCCTTCGGCACGAGGTTCTTCGCACCGCGGACACGGATCTCGCCCTCCAGCGGGGTTCCGCCGTGGACAAGCAGGACATCGTCGTTGACGGTCATGAATCTCGCGTTCCGATGAGTTGGTCAGGGGCCGGCCGATCACTGTGCGCACGGGCCGGGAAGACAGGGTAATCGCCGATCACCCCCCGTCCGTAAGTCCAGGGACCGCCCAGTCGCGTCATAGCTGTGTCACAACACGAACCGTTCCCTGCCGGGCACATGGGGTCACCGGCGCGGGACGTGCGCCGGGGTCGCTCCCGTACGCCCTGAGCTGCCTTCACTCCCGTGCCCCCGATTGGCTCCCCACACCGGGGGAAGATGCGGGATCATGTCTGGCATGACCGAGGTGTCCTCGCTCACAGGGCGGTTGCTCGTGGCCACCCCCGCCCTGGCGGACCCGAACTTCGACCGTGCGGTGGTGCTCCTTCTCGACCACGACGAGGAGGGTTCCCTCGGTGTCGTCCTCAACCGGCCCACGCCGGTGGGCGTCGGCGACATCCTGGAGGACTGGGCCGACCTCGCCGGTGAGCCCGGCGTCGTCTTCCAGGGCGGCCCCGTCTCGCTGGACTCGGCGCTCGGCGTCGCCGTGATCCCCGGCGGCGCCGACGGGGACGGCGCGCCACTCGGCTGGCGGCGGGTGCACGGCGCGATCGGACTGGTCGACCTCGAGGCACCGCCGGAGCTGCTCGCCTCCGCCGTCGGCTCCCTGCGGATCTTCGCCGGGTACGCCGGCTGGGGCCCGGGCCAGCTGGAGGACGAGCTGGTGGAGGGCGCCTGGTACGTCGTGGAGTCCGAGCCGGGCGACGTGTCCTCCCCGGCCCCCGAGAGACTCTGGCGCGAAGTGCTGCGCCGCCAGCGCAACGAGCTGGCGATGGTGGCCACGTACCCGGACGACCCTTCGCTCAACTGATGCCTGCGAGCTTCAGTACCCTTGCTGATATGAGCACTCTTGAGCCCGAGCGCGGGACTGGTACGGGGACCCTCGTAGAGCCGACGCCACAGGTGTCCCACGGCGACGGCGACCACGAGCGCTTCGCCCACTACGTCCAGAAGGACAAGATCATGGCGAGCGCCCTCGACGGCACCCCCGTCGTGGCGCTGTGCGGCAAGGTCTGGGTGCCGGGCCGCGACCCGAAGAAGTACCCCGTCTGTCCCATGTGCAAGGAGATCTACGAGTCCATGGGCAGCGGCGGCGACGAGGGCAAGGGCGGCGACAAGTAGGCCGCGCCCCTTCCGCCGGCGGACGATGAGGTCCCCGGGACGCGCATGCGGCGCGTCCCGGGGATCTTCGTGTTCCCGGGACGTCGACTGGTCCAGACCTCTTGTGGGCTCCTCGCGCAGTGCCTAGCCTTCGGGGCGACGGAAGTACGGGTGGAGCGGGGCGGCAGGAGCGTTGCGTGAGGCGCGACGCCGGGAGGGGCTGATGTCGTGGAACTGATTCCGGCGCCGCGCGCGATCCAGGACCGGCAGGGGTCCGCCGTACCCTTCGGGCCCGGCACCACGCTGTGGGCCGGTGAGGGCACCGAGCGCACCGAACGCTGGCTGCGCGCCACCCTCGGCGCGGCCCTGGGCCTGCCGCTGCGTCCCGGGCCCCGGGACGCCCGCGACGGCGTACGGCTGCTGCTGGACGACGCGCTGGAACCGGAGGCGTACCGGCTCACCGCCGGCGACGGGGGCGTGGAGATCCGCGGCGGCGGGCCCGCCGGCGTGTTCTGGGGCGCGCAGACCCTGCGCCAGCTGCTCGGCCCCGACGCCTTCCGGCGCGCCCCGGTGCGCCCGGACACCGCCCCCGCCGTCCCGTACCAGGTCATCGAGGACGCCCCCCGGTTCCGCTGGCGCGGGCTGCTCCTCGACGTCGCCCGGCACTTCATGCCCAAGGAGGGCGTGCTGCGCTACCTGGACCTGATGGCCGCGCACAAACTCAACGTCCTGCACCTGCACCTGACGGACGACCAGGGCTGGCGCATCGAGATCAAGCGCTATCCGCGGCTGACCGAGATCGCCTCCTGGCGCACGCGGACGAAGTTCGGCCACCGGGCCTCACCGCTGTGGGAGGAGAAGCCCCACGGCGGCTACTACACCCAGGACGACATCCGCGAGATCGTCGCCTACGCCGCCGAGCGGCACATCGGCGTCGTCCCCGAGATCGACGTGCCCGGCCACTCGCAGGCCGCCATCGCCGCGTACCCCGAACTCGGCAACACCGACGTCATCGACACCACCGCCCTTGCCGTCTGGGACAACTGGGGCATCTCGTCCAACATCCTGGCCCCGACCGACGCCACCCTGCGGTTCTACGAGGGGGTGTTCGAGGAGGTCCTGGAGCTGTTCCCCGCGGACGCCGCCGCGTTCTCGGAGTTCGTCCACGTCGGCGGCGACGAGTGCCGCAAGGAGCAGTGGACCGAGTCCGTCACCGCCAAGACGCGGATCACGGACCTCGGCCTCGCCGACGAGAACGAGTTGCAGTCCTGGTTCATCGGGCACTTCGACGCCTGGCTCGCCGCGCGCGGGCGCCGCCTCATCGGCTGGGACGAGATCCTGGAGGGCGGCCTCGCGCCCGGCGCCGCCGTCTCCTCCTGGCGCGGCTACGGCGGCGGCGTCGCCGCCGCGCGGGCCGGCCACGACGTGGTGATGTGCCCCGAGCAGTACGTGTACCTGGACCACCGTCAGGCCCCGGGCGAGGACGAGCCCGTGCCGATCGGCTTCGTGCGCACCCTGGAGGACGTCTACCGCTTTGAGCCCGTGCCGGACGGGCTCACCGGCGAGGAGGCCCGGCACGTGCTGGGCACCCAGGCCAACGTGTGGACCGAGGTGCTGGAGGACACGGCGCGCGTGGACTACCAGGCCTTCCCCCGGCTCGCCGCCTTCGCCGAGGTCGCCTGGAGCCCGCTGCCGGCCCCCGCGGACCGGGACTACGCCGGCTTCGAACGCCGGATGGCCGCCCACTACCGGCGACTTGACGCCCTCGGCGTCGCCTACCGGCCGCCGGCCGGACCCCGCCCGTGGCAGAAGCGCCCCGGCGTGCCCGGCCGCCCGATCGAGGGGCCGCCCCCGAACAGGTGACAGTGCGGGGCCGGCCCGGACGGGCAAGGAAAAACCCCGGCAGCACCACCGAAGAGTGGCAATCCGTGCACACCGGCGATGCCGTGCGAAAACGGCCACCTCCCTGGTGGGGTGGGCGAATGCCTCCTGACGGACCCCTGCGTCCGGGCGTCGCGAAGATGTGCCAGAGTTGCGTCGTCCGCCCTGTCAGCACGTACCGTACGGCAGCACAGGCGGGACCAGGTGGGGCAGCGGGAAGGGGCAGCCGGTTTGACCACGCACGCACCGCAGGCGGCGCAGGCCGTCACCTTGCCCACGACACTGGACGAGGCCGTGGCGGCCCTGGCCGCCATGCCCACCGCCGTCCCCGTCGCGGGCGGCACCGACCTGATGGCCGCCGTCAACTCCGGCCAGCTCAGGCCGGCCGCGCTGGTGGGCCTCGGCCGGATCAGCGAAATCCGCGGCTGGCAGTACCAGGACGGCCACGCGCTGCTCGGCGCGGGCCTCACGCACGCGCGCATGGGCCGCCCCGACTTCGCGGCCCTGATCCCGGCGCTCGCCGCCGCCGCGCGCGCCGCGGGCCCGCCGCACATCCGCAACGCGGGCACCCTGGGCGGCAACATCGCCTCCGCCGCCCCCACCGGGGACGCGCTGCCGGTGCTGGCCGCCCTGGAAGCGACCCTGATCATCGCGGGCCCGGGCGGAGCCCGCCGGGAGATCCCGGTGTCGCACCTGCTGGCCGGCGTGGAGATGCTGCGCGGCGGCGAACTCATCGGCTACGTGCGCGTACCGCTGCTGCACGCCCCGCAGGTCTTCCTGAAGGCGACCGGACGCACCGGCCCGGGCCGCGCGCTCGCCTCCGTGGCGCTCGTCCTCGACCCGGCCCGGCGCGGTGTGCGCTGCGCCGTCGGAGCCATAGCGCCGATGCCGCTGCGGCCGCTGGAGGCCGAGCAGTGGGTCGCCCAGCTGATCGACTGGGACAACGACCGCGCGCTCGTCCCGGAGGCCCTGCACGCCTTCGGCGAGTACGTCGCCGCGGCCTGCATCCCGGACCCGGCCCCCGAGCCCGACGGCTCGGTGGCCCCGCTTCCGCCCGCCGTACTGCACCTGCGGCGCACCGTCGCCGCGCTGGCCCGACGAGCACTGGGGAGGGCGCTGTCGTGACCGACGACCAGCACGGACAGGGCACGCCCCAGGGCGGCGGACGCTGGAACCCGCTGCCCCAGGGCGACTACGACGACGGCGCCACCGCCTTCGTCGAACTCCCCGAGGGCGGCATCGACGCCCTGCTGTCCGGCGACAGCCCGCTGGCCGCGCCCGGACACGGCTACGTGCCGCCGCGGATCACGGCCACGCACACCGACGGCACCCCGGGCGGCTGGCCCGCGCCCGACGGCGGCGGCCCGTGGCCCGACCCGAACGCCACCCCGGCCCCGCCGCACGCCGCGGACGACCGGTTCACCTACCAGCCCGCCGCCACCCAGCACTGGACCTTCGAGGAGCCGGCGGCACCGGCCGCCCCGGGGCACGACGTCACCGGGCAGTGGTCCATCCCCGTCGCCGGGGGCGACCTCCCCGACGAGTCGGGCGAGTTCACCACGTCCTCGCTGGTCGAGCAGTGGGGCGCCGCACCGCCCACGCTGCCCGGCGGCGCGCCGGCCCCCTGGGCGACGGACGGCACGGGCCACGCGTACCCCCCCGGGGCCGAGCCGGTGGACGCCCCGGCGCCCGGCGCCCCGGACGCGTACGGCGTGGACGACGGGCACGGGACGGAGCAGGCGTACGGCACCGAGGGGGCGTACGGCTCGCAGAACGGGTACGGCGCCGCGGAGGCGTACGTTCCGCAGGACGGGTACGAACACGGTCCCGGCGGTCAGGCGCCAGGCGGCCACGCCGGAGCCGGTCGTCACGAGCACGGCCACGACGGAGCCGGTCACCCGGACCCCGGTCACGTGCACGCCGGTCACGACGAGGGCGGCCACGACGGAGCCGGCGGCCAGGACGCCGGTCACGCCGGCGCCCCCGGTGCCGGCACGCCCGGTGCCACGGCCGCTCCCCCCGCGCCCGCCGAAGCGGATCGGCCGGCGCACGAGCCGGCCGAGCCCGCCACGGCGCCGGAAGGTGGCCCCCAGGGCGCCGCCGAGGCCCCTGAACGCCCCGCTGACGCCCCGGCGGACCCTGAGGGCCCCGCGGGCCCGCCGGCCGCGCCGGAGCCCGCCACGGCGCCGGACACGGACGACCCCGAGGCACCGGCGGACGCGGCCGGCCCCGCGGACCCCGGCACTCCCGACTCCCCGCCGGAAGCCGGAGCCGAGGGTGCCGTCGACGCGCCCGCGCCGGACACCCCCGCCGAAGGCACCGCGGCCGCGGAGGACGCCGAGGGGGCCGCCGTACCGCTTCCGCCGCACGACGACCACCCGCTCGCCTCCTACGTCCTGCGCGTCAACGGCACCGACCGCCCGGTCACCGACGCCTGGATCGGCGAGTCCCTGCTGTACGTGCTGCGCGAGCGGCTCGGCCTGGCGGGCGCCAAGGACGGCTGCTCGCAGGGCGAGTGCGGCGCCTGCAACGTGCAGGTCGACGGCCGTCTGGTGGCCTCCTGCCTGGTCCCGGCGGTCACCGCGGCCGGCAGCGAGGTGCGCACGGTCGAGGGACTGGCCGAGGACGGCCGGCCCTCCGACGTACAGCGCGCGCTCGCCCGCTGCGGAGCCGTGCAGTGCGGTTTCTGCGTGCCCGGCATGGCGATGACCGTGCACGACCTGCTGGAGGGCAACCCCGCGCCGACCGAGCTGGAGACCCGGCAGGCCCTGTGCGGCAACCTGTGCCGGTGCTCGGGCTACCGGGGCGTCCTGGAGGCCGTCAAGGAGGTCGTCGCCGAGCGGGAGGCGGCCCACGCCGGCCCCGGGACGGACACGGACGAGGCCCGCATCCCGCACCAGGCGGGCCCCGGCTCCGGCGGCGTCCACCCGTCGGCGTTCGAGGCTCCCGGCGCGTTCGACCCCCCGCGGCGACAGGACACGCACGCAACGCCCGAGGCGTACGACACGCCCGACGCGTACGGCGGACCGGACCCGTACGGCACACCCGACCCGTACGGCACGCCGCCGGGACAGCACGAGCAGCACTACGGCCAGGACGGAGGCCAGGCGTGAGCAACGAAGCCGGCACCGCGACCACCGCCGCGGAACCCGCCCCCCTGGCCGAGGAGCCGCCGCACGGCCTCGGCGCCTCCCTGCCGCACGCCGACGCCCGCGCCAAGACCGAGGGCACCTTCCCGTACGCGGCCGACCTGTGGGCCGAGGGCCTGCTGTGGGCGGCCGTGCTGCGCTCCCCGCACGCGCACGCGCGCATCGTCTCCATCGACACCACCCACGCGCGCGAGATGCCCGGCGTCCGCGCGGTCGTCACCCACGAGGACGTGCCCGGCACCCCGCGCCACGGCCGGGGCACGCCCGACCGGCCGGTGTTCGCCTCCGAGGTCGTGCGCCACCACGGCGAGCCCATCGCGGCCGTGGCCGCCGACCACCCGGACACCGCGCGGATGGCCGCCGCCGCCGTCATCGTCGAGTACGAGGTGCTGGACCCGGTCACCGACCCGGAACAGGCCTTCGAGGCCGAGCCGTTGCACCCCGACGGCAACCTGATCCGGCACATCCCGCTGCACCACGGCGACCCGGAGGCGGCCGGCGAGGTGGTGGTCGAGGGCCTGTACCGCATCGGCCGCCAGGACCCGGCCCCGATCGGCGCCGAGGCCGGTCTCGCCGTACCGCGTCCGGACGGCGGGGTGGAGCTGTACCTGGCCTCCACCGACCCGCACACCGACCGCAACACCGCCGCCGCCTGCTACGGCCTGTCCCCCGACCGGGTGAAGATCGTCGTCACCGGGGTGCCCGGCGCCACGGCCGACCGCGAGGACCAGGGCTTCCAGCTCCCGCTCGGCCTGCTCGCCCTGAAGACCGGCTGCCCGGTGAAGCTGACGGCGACCCGCGAGGAGTCCTTCCTCGGCCACGCCCACCGGCACCCGACGCTGCTGCGCTACCGCCACCACGCCGACGCCGAGGGCAGGCTGGTGAAGGTCGAGGCGCAGATCCTGCTGGACGCGGGCGCGTACGCCGACACGTCCTCCGACGCCCTGGCCGCCGCCGTGTCCTTCGCGTGCGGCCCGTACGTCGTCCCCAACGCCTTCATCGAGGGCTGGGCCGTCCGCACCAACAACCCGCCCTCCGGCCACGTGCGCGGCGAGGGCGCCATGCAGGTGTGCGCCGCCTACGAGGCGCAGATGGACAAGCTGGCGAAGAAGCTGGGCCTCGACCCGGCCGAACTGCGCCTGCGCAACGCCCTCGCCACCGGTGACGTCCTCCCGATCGGCCAGACCGTGACCTGCCCGGCCCCGGTCGCCGAACTCCTCCAGGCGGTCCGGGACTTCCCGCTCCCGGCGCTGCCCAAGGACACCCCCGAGGAGGAGTGGCTGCTGCCCGGCGGTCCCGAGGGCGCGGGCGAGCCCGGCGCGGTCCGCCGGGGCGTCGGCTACGGCCTGGGCATGGTGCACATGCTCGGCGCGGAGGGCGCCGACGAGGTGTCGACCGCGACGGTCAAGGTCCACGACGGCATCGCGACCGTGCTGTGCGCGGCCGTGGAGACCGGCCAGGGCTTCACCACCCTGGCCCGGCAGATCGTCCAGGAGACCCTCGGCGTGGAGGAGGTCCACGTTGCCCCCGTCGACACCGACCAGCCGCCGGCCGGCGCGGGCTGCCGGGGCCGGCACACCTGGGTGTCCGGCGGCGCGGTGGAGCGGGCGGCCAAGATGGTCCGCACGCAGCTCCTCCAGCCCCTGGCGCACAAGTTCGGCATGTCCACCGAACTGCTCCAGATCACGGACGGCAAGATCACCTCGTACGACGGCGTGCTGTCGACCACCGTCGCGGAGGCGATGGAGGGCAAGGAGCTGTGGGCCACCGCCCAGTGCCGCCCGCATCCGACCGAGCCCCTGGACGCCTCCGGCCAGGGCGACGCCTTCGTGGGCCTCGCCTTCTGCGCGATCCGCGCGGTGGTGGACGTCGACGTCGAGCTGGGTTCGGTCCGGGTCGTGGAGCTGGCGGTCGCCCAGGACGTGGGCCGGGTGCTCAACCCGGCACAGCTGGCCGCGCGCATCGAGGCGGGCGTCACCCAGGGCGTGGGCATCGCCCTCACCGAGAACCTCCGCACGCCCCGCGGCCTCGTCCGCCATCCCGACCTGACCGGCTACGCCCTGCCGACCGCCCTGGACGCCCCCGACATCCGGATCGTGAAACTGGTGGAGGAGCGGGACGTGGTGGCACCCTTCGGCGCCAAGTCCGTCAGCGCGGTGCCGGTGGTGACGGCCCCGGCGGCCATCGCCTCCGCCGTCCGCGCCGCCACCGGCCGCCCGGTCAACCGCCTCCCGATCCGCCCGCAGGCGGCGGTGGTGACGGACCGGTGAGCACACCGCCGCCCGGAGAGCCGCGCTACGAACCCGCGCCCGGCGTGGGCAAGTTGTTCCTGTGGATCCTGCTGTTCGTGGTCGCGGCACTGGCCGTGGTCCTGGGCGGGATCTACTTCACCTGAGGGACCTGCCCGACGGACGCGGCCTGATGGACGGTGTGGTGCTGGTCACCGGGGTGATGGCGGCGGGCAAGTCGACGGTCGCCCAGCGCCTGGCGGAGGCGCTGCCGCGCGCCGCGCACGTCCGGGGCGACGCGTTCCGCCGGATGATCGTGTCGGGGCGGGCGGAGTACGGTCCGGGGAACCACGGGGAGCAAGCGGCCGGGGCGGGCGCGGAGGCCGTGGCCCAACTGCGGCTGCGGTACCGGCTGTCGGCGGCGACGGCGGACGGGTACGCGGCGGCGGGCTTCACCGCGGTGGTGCAGGACGTCGTCCTGGGCGAGCACCTGCGGGCGTACGTCGGCCTGGTCCGCACCCGCCCCCTGCACGTGGTGGTCCTCGCGCCCGGTGCGGCGCAGGTCGCGGCCCGCGAGGCGGGCCGGGCGAAGACCGGATACGGCGGCGGGTGGACCGTGACCGCCCTGGACGAGGAACTGCGCCTGCGCACCCCGCGCATCGGCCTCTGGCTGGACACGTCCGGCTGGACGCCGCAGGAGACGGTGGAGGCGATTCTCGCGGACGCGCAACGGGCGCGGGTCGCCTGACGTCCTTCCTCACGAGGGTCGTTGTCAGTGGGGCGGCGTAGTGTGCTGAGCGATGGGGGCACCTGCCCGGAGGCCGCGTACGACGGGGTACGCGCGCCTGCCACGCACAGGGAGATCGCGGGGGAGCGATGAGCACGACGGACGCCGAAGTTCCGGCGATCACGCTGACCGAGGCGGAGCTGGACCGCTATGTCACGCACCCGCCGACGCGCGGCCTCCTCACGGGCGCCGGACTGCCCGCGCAGACCACCCTGCTGACCTTCTCCCCGCTGCGCACGCACGGCCTGCGCACCCTCGCCGACGCGGCCGACAGCCCCTTCCACCTGGCGGAGGAGCTGCGCGGCCGGCTGGTCATCGGCGAACTGCTCACCCCGGCCGGCCTGGAGCGCCGGTCGATCCTGCTCGACGGCGCCACCGGCGAGCTGACGACGGCGTACCTCTTCGACCCGTCCCACCCGAGTCCCTTCGCGCCCTCCCTGAACACGCTGCTGCGCTTCGCCGCGGTCACCGAGGAACTGGCGGGGCTGCGCGGCCGGTTCGCCTCCCTGGCGGGCCAGTACGGCCCCGGGACCGTCACCGAGGCCTCCCGCCGCCTGCTCACCCTCTTCGAGGAGGGCACGGGCGGCGAGGTCCCGCCGTACTGGAAGGCGGCGGCCCTGATCCGCCCGCTCTCCCTCATCGCCGGCCCCGGCACGGCGTCGGGCCTCACCCTGGACGTCCCCGCGCGCGTCCTGGACCAGCAGTTCGGGCACGGCAGGGTGGTCCGCTTCGAGGAGGTCGACTTCCCGAAGACGCTCACCCACGAGCCGACCCGCCGTTTCCTGCGTGAGACGGGTCTGCCGGAGAAGGCGGTCCTCTTCCACGCCGACACGGACGTCCCGCTCCCCACGCTCCGCGAGTACTTCACCCAGGAACGCCCCGAGTACCCCCTCGCCGAGCTCCCGGCCCACTGCGACCACCTGATCCGTCTCGGCCACCTCCTGGAGGACACCAGCCTGGTGGTGGACGGCCGAACGGGCGCGGTCCTCACCTTCAGCGAGCCCGAGGCGGCCCTCCACCCCCTCAACAGCGACGTCTCCACCCTGGCCTGCACCCTGTGGCTCATCCACCACGAGCGCACGATCGACGCCCACCTGGGCCACGAACTGTCCACCCACGCCTACGACCACCTGGTCGCCCTGATGATCCACACCCTCCACTCGATCGACCCGACGGGCACCGCACCGGAAACGACCTGGCACTACTGGACGAACCTCTTCCAGGACGAGGCGGGCGGGGTGTTCTGAGCCGGCCCCCCGGCGGTCCGTCCGGAGGGTCTGTCCGGATTGCGGCGGTGTGGGTACGGCGTGACACTTGTGGCGGCGGTTGCGTCCTGCGACACATGGGGCCGGTGAGCGGCCCGCGCGGGCTGCTGATGCCCCACCGCGCGTGTCGTCCACCGCGGGGGCGCTCCCTGTCCGCCGTTCCCGTTCCCCATGGACGGAGGGGCTCCCATGAAGCCTGCCCTCTGGCGGACCCTGAAGGCATCCACGCTGGCATGGCTGGGGCTGGTCACCGTACTGGTGGCGCCCTCGGCCGCCACCGGCACCTCCGCTCAGGCCCGGGCGAGTGCGGCAGTGTCCGACGTCTCCTGCGCCTGGCCCGCCGTCGTCCGGCCCGGCAGGCTCAATCTCGCCTTCCCCGAGACCAACGCCACGTACTGGATCATGCCCTACCGGCTGGGCCAGGGAGACCGCATCGTGGTGGACGGCACCTATCCCTCGGCCCGGTTCACCTCGCTGACGTCCTACGACGCCAAGGGCTCACCCGTCGACTCCCTCGCCGACCACCAGATCGCCCCGCGCGCCGGCAGCAAGAACCCGTTCGCCGTCCCGGACGCGGGGACGGACCCGGCGCGGCACCGCTACCGGGTCACGCTCGAACCGGGCATCGCGGCCGGTTCCGCCGGCAACACGCTGGCCGCCACCGCGAAGAGCGCCGGGTCGGGAGCGGGGTGGCTGGTGCTGAGGATCTACGTGCCGGACAAGCAGTCCGACCCGACGGGCGGAGTACCGCTGCCGTCGCTGACGAGGCAGCGGCAGGGCGGCAGTCCCCAGTCCGTCCCGACCTGCCCGCGGGCCGGCGACACCGAGGGCCCGACGGGCCCGGCGGCCACCGAACTGCGGGAGCTGGTGAAGAAGTACGCGCCGCCCGGTGACCTGGTGAGCTGCGGGAAGTCCACGGCGAGCGCCCCGTCCTTCGCGGTCCCGAACAAGACCGCCGGGCTTTTCCCCAACCCGTACAACAAGTACCTGTGCACGCCGCTGGAGTACAAGCCGGGCCGCATCGCCGTCATCCGCGGCAAGGCGCCCACCTTCCCCGACACCGTCAACGGCCAGTCGGTACTGACGACGGCCCAGCTCCGGTACTGGTCGCTCTGCCAGAACCAGATCCGGATCCCCTACCCGGTCAGCGCCTGCGCCGGGGACTTCCAGACGGCCGTGGGCAAGGACGGGCGCTACACCTACGTGGTCTCCACCGCGCAGGACCGCCCCGCCAACGCGAAGACGACGAACGGCGTCACCTGGATCGACTGGGGCCCCACCGACGTCACCAGCGTGCTGCTGCTGCGCAACATGCTCCCGGCGCGGGACTTCCACAACGCGGTGCAGGACACCAGGAAGGGCGAGAACCCGGCACCTGTGATGGGGGCGTACTACCCGGAGATCACGTACTGCACCAAGGAATCCTTCACCAAGAACGGCCCAGCCACCTGCCGGGCCTGAGCCGACGGCAGCCACGTCACTCGCTTTACGGCATACGGGGCCTCACGCGGAACCGTGCGGCGCGCTCTCGCATCGCTTGAACGAAGGGTACTGAGACGAACGAAACGACGGGGCGGCCCCCGCGAGGGGGCCGCCCCGTCGTTCTGTCTGGTCAAGGCATCAGAGGCCGTGGCGGGAATCGAACCCACGTAACTCGCTTTGCAGGCGAGTCCCTAAACCACTCGGGCACACGGCCGTGTTCGTGAGAAGAACGTACGGGGCGGGCCGTGAGGGGCTCAAGGGGAGTGGGGGCGCTGCAACGGGACTGCCATACGCCGTTCATGAAGCGGGGCGGGACGTACGACCAACGGCCTAGCGGGGGTCGGACTCCTGACAGGGGCCAAACTCGGTTGTGGGCCTTACTCTGTCGCACATGAGTGCCCTTGGATCCCGTGAGCCCGATGTCCTCGATCCGCCCGCCGAGCAGGACGGCGGTGTGCTGAGCAGGGCGTACCGGGCGCTGAGTGTCGGGATCGTGTCCGTCGTGGTGCTCATCGCGTTCGAGGCGACGGCCGTGGGGACCGCCATGCCGGTCGCCGCGCGGGAGCTGGACGGACTGGCGCTGTACGCGTTCGCCTTCTCCGGGTACTTCACCACCAGTCTGTTCGGGATGGTGCTCGCCGGGCAGTGGTCGGACCGGCGGGGCCCGCTCGGGGCGCTGACGACCGGCATCGCGGCCTTCGCGGCGGGGCTCGTCGTCGCCGGGACCGCGCAGGTCATGTGGATGTTCATCCTGGGCCGGGCCGTGCAGGGGCTCGGCGGCGGGCTGGTCATCGTCGCGTTGTACGTCGTCGTGGGACGCGCCTATCCGGAGCGGCTGCGACCGGCGATCATGGCCTCCTTCGCCGCCGGCTGGGTCGTCCCCTCGATCGTCGGCCCCCTCGCCTCCGGCGCCGTCACCGAGCACCTCGGCTGGCGCTGGGTCTTCCTCGGCATCCCGGTCCTCGTCGTGTTCCCGCTCGCCCTCGCCCTGCCTCAGATACGGCGGCGGGCGGCCGGCCCGGTGGACGCGGAGGCCGGCGCCGGCTCCTTCGACCGGCGGCGGATCCGGCTCGCGCTCGGGATCTCCCTGGGCGCCGGGCTGCTCCAGTACGCCGCCCAGGACCTGCGGCCCCTCGCCCTGCTCCCGGGACTGGCCGGAGCGGCCCTGCTGGTGCCCGCCGTGCTCGGACTGCTGCCCCACGGCACCTACCGGGCCGCCCGCGGCCTGCCCTGCGTCGTGCTGCTGCGCGGGCTGGCCGCGGGGTCCTTCATCGCCGCCGAGTCCTTCGTGCCGCTGATGCTGGTCACCCAGCGCGGGCTGTCCCCGACGCTCGCCGGGTTCTCGCTGGCGGCCGGCGGCGGGACGTGGGCGCTGGGCTCGTTCGTGCAGTCCCGGCCGCGCCTGGCGCGGTACCGGGAGCGGCTGATGACCGTGGGCATGGTGCTGGTCGCCGTCGCGATCGTCACCGCGCCGAGCGTGCTCCTGCACTCCGTGCCCGTGTGGACCGTGGCCGTCGCCTGGGGGATCGGCTGCTTCGGAATGGGCCTGGTGATCTCCTCCACCAGTGTGCTGCTGCTGCAGCTGTCCGCCCCGGAGGAGGCCGGTGCCAACTCCGCCGCGCTCCAGATCTCCGACGCCCTGTCCAACGTCGTCCTCCTGGCGGCCACCGGTGCGGCCTTCGCGGCGCTGGGCGGCGGGAGCACCGCGGCCACCACGGGGTCCGGTGGCGGGCATCCCGCAGCCTTCGCCGCCGTCTTTCTGCCGATGGCGGCGGTGGCGGTGGCGGGAGCCTGGGTGACCACACGGCTGCGGGAGCGGCCGGCGCCGGCGCGGTGACGAAGGTGGGAGACGGTGGTGGGGGGCGGTGGCGGGCTGGTGACAGCGGTGGGCGGTGAGCACGGCGGGCGGAGCGCCGACGGGTGAGTGCCGGAGGGTGAGTGCGGCGGGGTGCGGTGACCGCGGCGGGGCGCGGGCGTGGGGCCGGCGGGGCCGTTGTGACGTCGCTCCCACCCGCGGGCGAGGCGGGGCCGTCCGCGCGTTGAGCGGAGGGCGGCGCCGGTAGGGTGGCCCGGTTGTCATACGTAGCCGCCCTACCCCGCTCGGAGACCGTGACTACCACCGCCGCCTCGTCCGCCTCCTCCCACCACCTCTCGCCCGCCTTCCCGGGCCGGGCCCCCTGGGGTACCGCCAGCAAGCTGCGCGCCTGGCAGCAGGGGGCGATGGAGAAGTACATCCAGGAGCAGCCGCGTGACTTCCTCGCCGTCGCCACGCCCGGCGCCGGCAAGACGACCTTCGCCCTGACGCTGGCCTCCTGGCTGCTGCACCACCACGTCGTACAGCAGGTGACCGTGGTCGCGCCGACCGAGCACCTGAAGAAGCAGTGGGCCGAGGCCGCGGGCCGGATAGGGATCAAGCTCGACCCCGAGTACAGTGCCGGCCCCCTCGGCAGGGAGTACGACGGCGTGGCCGTGACGTACGCCGGTGTCGGCGTGCGCCCGATGCTGCACCGCAACCGGGTCGAGCAGCGCAAGACCCTGGTGATCCTGGACGAGATCCACCACGCCGGCGACTCCAAGTCCTGGGGCGAGGCCTGTCTGGAGGCGTTCGAACCGGCGACGCGGCGCCTGGCGCTGACCGGTACGCCGTTCCGGTCCGACACCAACCCCATCCCCTTCGTGACCTACGAGGAGGGGGCGGACGGGATCCGGCGGTCCGCCGCCGACTACACGTACGGCTACGGGTCGGCGCTGTCGGACGGGGTCGTCCGGCCGGTGATCTTCCTCTCCTACAGCGGGAACATGCGCTGGCGGACCAAGGCCGGCGACGAGGTCGCCGCGCGGCTCGGCGAGCCGATGACCAAGGACGCGATCAGCCAGGCCTGGCGTACGGCCCTCGACCCGCGCGGCGACTGGATGCCGAGCGTGCTGCGCGCCGCCGACCAGCGGCTGACCGAGGTCCGCAAGGCCATCCCGGACGCGGGCGCGCTCGTCATCGCCTCCGACCAGGACTCCGCGCGCGCGTACGCCAAGCTCATCCGGGAGATCACCGGGACGAAGGCGACGCTCGTCCTCTCGGACGACGCCGGCGCCTCGAAGCGGATCGACGAGTTCAGCGCGAGCGACGAACGGTGGATGGTCGCCGTGCGGATGGTGTCCGAGGGCGTCGACGTCCCGCGGCTCGCGGTGGGTGTGTACGCGACGACCATCTCGACGCCGTTGTTCTTCGCGCAGGCCGTCGGGCGCTTCGTACGGTCCCGGCGGCGCGGCGAGACCGCGTCCGTGTTCCTGCCGACCGTGCCCGACCTGCTGACCTTCGCCAACGAGATGGAGAAGGAGCGGGACCACGCCCTCGACAAGCCGAAGAAGGAGGGCGAGGAGGACCCGTACGCCGAATCCGAGAAGGAGATGGAGGAGGCGAACAAGCAGCAGGACGAGGACACCGGCGAACAGGACATGCTGCCGTTCGAGGCGCTGGAGTCCGACGCGGTGTTCGACCGGGTGCTGTACGACGGCGCCGAGTTCGGCATGCAGGCGCACCCCGGGAGCGAGGAGGAGCAGGACTACCTGGGGATTCCGGGGCTGCTGGAGCCCGAGCAGGTGCAGTTGCTGCTGCAGAAGCGGCAGGCCCGGCAGATCGCGCACAGCCGCAAGAGGCCGGACACCGAGGCCGACCTGCTGGAACTGCCGGCCGAGCGGCGGCCCGTGGTCACGCACAAGGAGCTGATGGAGCTGCGCAAGCAGCTCAACACGCTGGTCGGCGCGTACGTCCACCAGAGCGGGAAGCCGCACGGGGTGATCCACACCGAGCTGCGGCGGGTGTGCGGGGGGCCGCCGAGCGCGGAGGCCACGGCGGGGCAGCTGCGGCAGCGGATCGAGAAGGTGCGGGAGTGGGCTACGCGCATGCGGTGACGCTGCGCTGGGCTTGGGTGGGTTTTCGCCCACCCGCCCACCCGACTCGGTCCGCCGAGAAGGCACCGCCCAGGGGCTCCGCCCCGGACCCCGGGGCTGGGTGGCTCGGGTGGGTGAGGGGGTGCCGCGCGGGGGTGCTCCGGGCCCCGGGAGGGTGGGGGGCTCGGTCCGTGCCCCGGAGGGCACCGCCCAGGGGCTGCGCCCCGGCCCGGTTCGCCGAGACGGGGTCGGCCCCGGGTCCCGGGTGGGTGGGGGCTCGCTCCGCCGAGAGGGTGCCGCGCGGATCTTCGTGTGTGCGTATCCGGACGAATGCAGGCAGGCCGGATCTGGGCTTGCCCGGATTCTGGACGAAGACTTCCGCTCAGCGAACCGGCTTCGCTACTGTCCCGCTACGCACACGCCCCGTGGCAGCGCCGCCGCGGAGCGCAGCCGTGAAGCGACTAGGTCCGGGAGCCGCCGGGCCGTCCTGCCGATCGGCGGCCTCTGAAGCGCGTCGCCGACGGGACTCGGTGACGCATCCGCCGAACCGGGGCCGCCGACCTCACCGCCGAAGGAGTGGGCGTCGTGACCGCGGAGACCTCTCAGACGCTCGACCGGGGACTGCGCGTCCTCAAGCTGCTGGCCGACACGGACCACGGGCTGACCGTCACCGAGTTGTCCACCAAACTGGGCGTGAACCGGACCGTGGTGTACCGGTTGCTCGCGACGCTGGAGCAGCACGCCCTCGTACGGCGTGATCTGGGCGGGCGAGCCCGGGTCGGACTCGGGGTGCTGCGGCTCGGACGGCAGGTGCATCCGCTCGTGAGGGAGGCCGCCCTGCCCGCGCTGCGGTCGCTCGCGGAGGACATCGGGGCGACGGCGCACCTCACGCTCGTGGACGGGTCCGAGGCGCTGGCCGTCGCCGTGGTGGAGCCCACGTGGACGGACTACCACGTGGCCTACCGGGCCGGGTTCCGGCATCCGCTCGACCGGGGTGCGGCCGGCAAGGCGATCCTCTCCGCGCGGCAGTCGCCGTCCTCCGATCCCGGGTACACACTCACGCACGGGGAGCTGGAGGCGGGGGCGAGCGGGGCCGCGGCGCCCCTGGTCGGGGTGACGGGCGTCGAGGGCAGTGTGGGCGTGGTGATGCTCGCGGACGCCGTGCCGGAACGGGTGGGCGCACGCGTGATGGAAGCCGCGCGGGAGGTCGCGGAAGCGTTGCGCTGAGCCCGACCGAGTCCGGGCGTGGGGGCCGCCCCTTGGCCGCCCCTCCAAGCCCGCTCCCAGGCCTTTGGCCGATCCGCACACCCCCCGGCGCCCGCCCCTCCGCATCATCAGGGTCAGGCAACCCCGAGGCGGAGGGAAACGGCACGGTGGACACAGTGGGGACGGTCGCCGCACCAGGTCGGCGCACAGGACGTACGGCGACCGGGCGCGTCGTCCACGGCACCCGGCACTCCGGGCTCGCCCGCACCGGGGAACGCCCCGCATGACCGCGCTCGACCTCTCCGCCGACGTCGTCACCCTCACCCGCGCCCTCGTCGACTTGCCCTCCGAGAGCGGGGAGGAGAAGCGGATCGCGGACGCCGTCGAACAGGCCCTGCGCGGCCTGCCGCACCTGACCGTGGACCGGGTCGGCAACTCCGTCGTCGCCCGCACCGGCCTCGGACGCGGTGAACGCGCGCTGATCGCGGGGCACCTGGACACCGTGCCGGCCGCCGGGAACCTGCCCTCCCGGCTCGCCGACGGGCGGGTCCACGGGCTCGGCGCCTGTGACATGAAGGGCGGGGTGGCCGTGGCGCTGCGGCTCGCGGCCACCGTGCCGGAGCCCGCCCGCGACCTCACCTACGTCTTCTACGAGTGCGAGGAGGTCGAAGGGGAGCGCAACGGGCTCGGCCGGATCGCCGCCGCCCGGCCGGGGCTGCTGGAGGAGGCCGGCCTCGCGATCCTCATGGAGCCCTCCGACGCCGGTGTCGAGGCCGGCTGCCAGGGCATCCTGACCGCCGACATCGTGGTCGAGGGCGTCCGCGCGCACACCGCACGCGCCTGGCAGGGCACCAACGCCGCACACAAGGCCGGGCAGGTGCTCCAGCGGCTCGACGCCCACGTCCCGGAGCGGATCTGCATCGACGGGCTGGAGTACCGGGAGGGGCTCGCCGCGGTCGCCGTACGCGCCGGGGTCGCCGGGAACGTCGTGCCGGACGAGTGCGTCGTGACCGTCAACTGCCGCTTCGCGCCCAGCCGTTCACCCGAGGAGGCGGAAGCGTACGTGCGGGGGCTCTTCCCGGAGTACGAGGTGCGGGTCACCGAGGCCGTCGGCGGGGCGCTGCCGCACCTGGACCGGGTGGGCCCGACGGCCGCCGCCCTCGGGGCCGCGCCCCGGGCCAAGCTGGGCTGGACCGACGTCGCCCGGTTCGCCGCGCTCGGGGTGCCCGCGCTCAACTACGGCCCCGGCGACCCCTCGCTCGCGCACACGGCGGGGGAGTACGTCCCCGTGGCGCACCTGGAGCGCTGCGAGGCCCGGCTCAGGGCGTGGCTGCGCTGAGCCCGGCCAGCGTCCGCAACTGAAGCCACAGCACCAGCCGTTCGTCGGGATCGTCCAGGTCGACGCCGGCGTGCTGCCGGAGCTGCTTGAGGCGGTACCGGCAGGTGTTGGGGTGCACGGCCAGCAGCCTGGCCGCGCCGGCCATGTCGCAGCCCGCGTCGAACCAGCAGACCAGCGTGCGCGCGTACTCGGTGCCGTGCCCGGCGTCGTACGCCAGCACCCGCCGCCACGCGCCCGCGCTCAACTCGCGGCGCCCCTCCATCACCTCGGTCAGCCGCAGCAGCGTCACCCGGGCCCGCACCTCGTCCACCACGGCCACCGGCAGGTCCGCGTCCAGCACCCGCAGCACCAGGTCGGCGTCCGCCCGCGAGTCCGGCAGCCCGTCCGCGCCCGGCACCAGCTCGCCGAGCGCCGCCCGCACCGGCACCCGCAGCGCCTGACCGGCCCGCGTCACGATGTCCTCGGCGAGCCCCCGGTGCCGCTGGCCCGGCCCGGGCAGCACCGCGTACACCACCCCGTCCAGCAGCACGCACGCATGCCGGCCGTAGCGGGCCTCGCACTGCAGGCGCACGACGTCCAGCAGGCGCAGCGCGGTGCGTTCGGCGTCCGGGACGCTCGCGGCGGAGTCCAGGACGAAGGCCGCCACCCGGGCCGGGCCGTCGACGCCGAGGCGGGCGGCGGCCGTCGCCGGGTCGTCCGCCGTGCCGTCCAGGAGCCGGCGCAGCAGGTCGCCGCCCCGGTGCCGGGCCAGCTCCCGGGCCGCCCGGGCGCGCAGCAGGAGCAGTGCGGCGGTGGAGGCGCCCTGGGCGAGGGTGTCCCCGGCGTCCGGGGCGAGCGAGCCGCCGTCGACCACCCACACCGAGCCGAGGGTCTCCCCGCCGGCCCGTACCGGCATCGCCAGCCGGGGCAGGCCGGCACCGGTCAGCGCGGGCAGCCGCACCGGCCGGTCGGCGGCGAACAGCCGCCGGTACTGCTCGGTGTTCTCGGCGCTGGCCGGCACCTGCCGGCCGAGGATGCCCTGCCGGCGGTCCTCGTCCACGGGCTGGCCGGGGACCGTGGAGTAGGCGAGGATCCGCTGGCGCGGGTCCTCGATGGCGGTGGCCCCGCCCGTCGCCGTCGCGATGGCGTCGGCCAGCGCGAACAGATCGCCGAGCCCGCTGTCGCCCGCCCCGGCGTCGGCGGCGAGGAGGGCGGGCCGCGCGGCGACGGCCGACGCCAGCAGCAGGTGGACCCGGTGCCAGGCCGCGTCCTCGGCGACCGACAGCAGGGCCACGCCCTGCTCCCGCGCCGCGGCCACCGGTCCGTCCGCGCCGCGCACCACCACACCGGTCAGCCCGGCCTCCGCCGCCGCCCGCAGCAGCGGTCCCGCGTCCGCCGCCGGCACCCCGACCGCCAGCAGCAGCGCGCCGGGCAGCCGGGGGAGCGGGGTGCGGCCGTCGTACAGCACCGCCTCGGTGACCGGTGCGGTCAGACCCGCGGGGGCGGTGTGCAGGCGCAGCGCGGGGGTGCCGACGACGTCCAGGAGGTCGCCGAGGGTGCAGGCGTCCATGGCGTCCTCAGCTTGCCGGTTGGCGGATGGTGCAACGAACGTATGCACGCCTTGGCCGTCCGCACAACCCGTGCGCCGCCGGTGCCTTCGAGACTCGACCCATGACAGGAGGAGCCACCATCCGCACCGTCCACGACGTCGCCGGGCTCGCGGCCGTCGCCGACCACTTCAGCGACGTCTGGCGGACGCCCCGCACCGCCCCGCCCTACCCGGCCGAGGTCCTGCACAGCCTGGTGCACGCCGGCGGTGCCGTGCACGCCGCCCACGAAGGGCAGCGGCTCGCCGGGGCGTCCGTCGCCGTGCCCGGCCCGGACCGGAGCACCTACTCGCTGGTGGCCGCCGCCGAGCGCGGTCTCGGGCACCGTCTGAAGCTGGCCCAGCGGGACTGGGCGCTCGCCCTCGGCGCCCGCACCATGCGCTGGACCTTCGACCCGCTGGTCGGCCGCAACGCCCGCTTCAACCTGGTGAAGCTCGGTGCCGTCGGCACCGAGTACCTGGTCGACTTCTACGGCCCCATGTCCGACGGCGTGAACGACGGCGACGAGAGCGACCGGCTGACGGTCACCTGGGACCTGACGGCGCGGGAAACACCGTACGACACCGAGCCGCACGGGCCCGTCCTGCGCAGCGCCCCCGACGGCGGGCCGCTCGTCCGGCGCGCCGGACGGCACGTCTGGTGCCGGGTGCCCGAGGACGTCGTCACGCTGCGTGCCGCCGACCCCGCCCTGGCGCTGCGCTGGCGGCACGCCGTGCGCGAGGTGCTCCTGGAGGCCTTCGTGGAGGGGTTCCGGGCCACCGGGATGTCCCGCGACGGCTGGTACACGCTGACCGGGACCCGGGAGGCCGCGTGAAGCTGGAGCGTGTGGAGATCGTCCACGTGGCGATCCCGCTGGTCACCCCGTTCCGTACCTCCTTCGGGACCATGACGGCGAAGGACACCTTCCTGCTGCGCGTGGTCACCGACTCGGGCGAGGGCTGGTCGGAGTTCGCCGCCGACCCCGAGCCGCTGTACTGCTCGGAGTTCGTCGCCGGCGCCGAGATCGTGCTGCGCGACTTCCTGCTGCCCCGCGCCGCCGCGCTCCCGCGGCTCACCACGGCCGCGCTGGCCCCCGCCCTGGCGAAGACCAAGGGCCACGAGCTGGCGAAGGCGGCCCTGGAGACGGCCGTGCTCGACGCCGAGCTGCGCGGTCACGGCATGCCGCTCGCCACCTACCTGGGCGCGGTGCGGGACCGGGTGCCCGCGGGGGTCTCCGTCGGCATCAAGGACTCGGTGCCCGAGCTGCTGGACGACGTCGAGCGCTACCTCGCCGAGGGGTACGTCCGCATCAAGCTGAAGATCGAGCCCGGCTGGGACGTCGAGCCGGTGCGCGCGGTCCGCGAGCGCTTCGGCGACGGCCTGCCGCTCCAGGTCGACGCCAACACCGCCTACACCCTCGCCGACGCCGAGCACCTGCGGCGGCTGGACGCGTTCGGGCTGCTGCTCATCGAGGAGCCGCTGGAGGAGGACAACCTGTACGCGCACGCGCGGCTCCAGCAGCGGCTGCGCACCCCGGTCTGCCTGGACGAGTCCCTGCACCACGCCCGGGACACCGCGTCCGCGATCGCCCTGGACGCCTGCCGGGTGGTCAACGTCAAGCCCGCCCGGGTCGGCGGCTACCTGGAAGCCCGCCGGGTCCACGACGTGGCCCACGCGCACGGGGTCCCGGCGTGGTGCGGCGGCATGCTGGAGACCGGCATCGGCCGCGCGCCCAACCTCGCCCTGGCCGCGCTGCCCGGCTTCACCCTGCCCGGGGACACCTCGGCGTCCAGCCGCTACTTCGCGGAGGACATCACGGAACCGTTCGTCCTCGGCGCCGACGGCCACCTGCCCGTCCCGGACGGCCCCGGCATAGGCGTCACACCCCTCCCGGACGCCCTGCGCCGCTTCACACGGGCGCGACGGGACCTCTACACCGCCTGAGCGCACCGGCGCGCGGCGGCTCCGCGTGCGGCACGGGGCCCTGCGGGCGCCGCGGCGGGACCGGCACGTGCAGGGCGGGGCCCGTCCGCGGCATGGGGGACCGGCACGTGGCATGCCCGGGGCCTGTATCCGGCATGCCGGGACCGGTACCGGCATGTGGAGACCCGTGCTTGGCACGGCGGGGCTCGGATGCGGCAATGCGGGACCCGCCCGCGGCACGGCGGGGCACCGGCACGAAGGGGCCCGTGCGTGGCACGGCAGCACCGGTACGTGTCGTGACCGGGCCCGTACGCAGGTGGGCACCTCCACGCGCGGGCTCCTCACGCAGACGGAAGTCCCACCCGGTCCGGCGGTGCCCGCCCACGGGCGGGCGGAACCCGCACCCGGCCCGGCGGAGCCCATGCGCGGCACGGCGGGGCGCGTACGCGTCGCGGCGGGACGCGTGCGCAGGTGGGCACCTCTACGCGCGGGCCCCTCACGCAGACGGGACCGACTCCCCCCGGCCCGGTGGTACCCGCCCACGGCCCGGCGGAACCCGTACCCCGCCCGGAGGAACCCGCACAAGGCCCGGCGGGACGCCGTACGCGGCGGAAGGCGTACCTGGTCGTCGCGTTAGATTGAGCTCGTGCTCTCACGTCTCACACGCCCCCAGGCCCTCGCCGTCTGCGCGCTGCCCGTCGTGGCCCTGCTCGCCACGGCCGCGTTCGCGCCGCTGCCGTTCTCTGTGGCGCAGCCCGGCATGACGGCGAACGTGCTCGGGCGGAACCAGGGCACCCCGGTGATCACGGTGTCCGGGGCGGAGACCCGCAGGACCAGCGGGCAGCTGCGGATGACCACGATCGAGGCGACCGGCCCGGACGCCCGGGTCGGGCTAGGCGACGTGGCCGACAGCTGGTTCCGCACCGACCGCGCGGTGCTGCCGCGCGACTCGGTCTACCCGAGCGGCGACACCGTCAAGGAGATCGAGCGGCACAACGAGGCCCAGATGCGGCAGTCCCAGGACGCCGCGACCCAGGCGGCGCTGAAGTACCTCGGTCTCCGCGCCGGCCAGGTGAAGGTGACGCTGAAGCTCGCCGACGTGGGCGGCCCCAGCGCGGGGCTGCTGTTCTCGCTGGGGATCGTCGACAAGCTGGACGGCGACGGCAGCGGCGGCGACCTCACGGGGGGCCGCGTCATCGCCGGTACGGGCACGATCGACGCGGCCGGCAGGGTCGGCGCGGTCGGCGGGGTGGCCCTGAAGACCCAGGCCGCGCGCCGCGACGGCGCCACCGTCTTCCTGGTGCCGAAGGCGGAGTGCGCCGACGCCAGGTCGGAGCTGCCGAAGGGGCTGCGGCTGGTCCCGGTGACCACGCTCAAGGGCGCGGTGGACTCCCTGGTGGCGCTGGAGAAGGGCAAGGGCCGAGTTCCCAGCTGCTGATCCACGGGTTCGGGACCGCCTACGCCGGTTCGATGTCCGCCGCCTGCTCCACCAGCGGGATGATCCGCAGCGGAACGGGGTTCTCCATGACGATCGCCGTGGAGGCCCGGACGATGCCGTCGAACCCGACGACCCGGTCGATCACCCGCTGGAGATCGGCGTTCGAGCGGGCCACCAGCCGGCACAGCATGTCCCCGCTGCCGGTGGTGGTCAGCAGCTCCAGCACCTCCGGCACGGTCGCCAGGTACGCCCGTACGTCGGCGCCCTGGCCCTGCCGGATCTGCAGGGTGGCGAACGCGGTGACCGGGTAACCGAGGGCCGCCGGATCCACCTGGGGACCGAAACCCCGGATGACCCCGTTCGACTGGAGGCGGTCCAGCCGCGCCTGCACGGTCCCGCGCGCCACGCCCAGCCGCCGGGACATCTCCAGCACCCCGATGCGCGGCTCCCGGGCCAGCAGCACGATGATGCGTCCGTCCAGATGATCGATCGCCACGGGACCCCCAGAGATGGTCATCCTGTACAGAAAGACCGCCGAGACGGCCGTATCGCTGGGCAGACTGCCCAGCGATAGCGCGAACTATTGCGCACCTTGCAGAGCGGAGCCACCCTTCGGCTATGACGCAGACCACAGACCTCACTCCCGGTACGGCCGCCCGGCAGGACGATCCCTTCCCGGTCAAGGGAATGGACGCGGTCGTCTTCGCGGTGGGCAACGCCAAACAGGCGGCGCACTACTACTCCACCGCCTTCGGCATGCGGCTGGTCGCCTACTCCGGACCGGAGAACGGCAGCCGCGAGACCGCCAGTTACGTGCTGGAGAGCGGCTCCGCCCGCTTCGTCCTCACCTCCGTGATCAAGCCGAGCAGCGCCTGGGGCCACTTCCTCGCCGAGCACGTGGCCGCGCACGGCGACGGCGTCGTCGACCTGGCCATCGAGGTTCCGGACGCGCGCGCCGCGTACGCGTACGCCGTCGAGCAGGGCGCGAGGAGCGTCGCCGAGCCGTACGAGCTGAAGGACGAGCACGGCACGGTCGTCCTCGCCGCCATCGCCACCTACGGCGAGACCCGGCACACCCTGGTCGAGCGCACCGGCTACGACGGCCCCTACCTGCCCGGCTACACCGCCGCCCGGCCGATCGTCGAGCCGCCCGCCCAGCGCGTCTTCCAGGCCGTCGACCACTGCGTCGGCAACGTCGAACTCGGCCGGATGAACGAGTGGGTGGCCTTCTACAACAAGGTCATGGGCTTCACGAACATGAAGGAGTTCGTGGGCGACGACATCGCCACCGAGTACAGCGCGCTGATGTCGAAGGTGGTCGCCGACGGCACCCTCAAGGTCAAGTTCCCGATCAACGAGCCCGCCATCGCCAAGAAGAAGTCCCAGATCGACGAGTACCTGGAGTTCTACGGCGGCGCCGGCGTCCAGCACATCGCGCTCAACACCAACGACATCGTGCAGACGGTCCGCACCATGCGGGCGGCCGGTGTCGAGTTCCTCGACACCCCCGACTCCTACTACGACACCCTCGGCGAGTGGGTCGGCGACACCCGGGTGCCGGTCGAGACCCTGCGCGAGCTGAAGATCCTGGCCGACCGCGACGAGGACGGCTACCTGCTGCAGATCTTCACCAAGCCGGTCCAGGACCGTCCGACCGTGTTCTTCGAGCTCATCGAGCGGCACGGCTCCATGGGCTTCGGCAAGGGCAACTTCAAGGCGCTGTTCGAGGCGATCGAACGCGAGCAGGAGAAGCGGGGCAACCTGTAACGGCGGGCCCTACTCGCTGGGCGGCGGCTCGTCGGGTACGTCGCCCAGCTCCCGCAGCGCCTCCCGCGCCATCGGCGCCTTCAGCGGCGAGAAGTACGGGTTGATGCGCAGCGCCTCCTCCAGGTGCCGCCGCGCGGGACCGTACCGCTCCAGCTCCGCCTCGATCACCCCCCGGTGGAACGCGTACAGCGCGCTGCGCACCCCGCCCCCCTTCGCCTTGTCCGTCGCGGTGGTCGCGTAGGTCAGCGCCTCCTCGTCCTCACCGGCCCGGTGCAGCGCCCAGCCCAGCGCGTCGGCCACCTCGATCCCCGGCTGCCGCCGCCACTCCTCCCGCAACCGCTCCACGCCGTCCCACGGGTCCCCGTGGTCGGCCTCGAACCGCCCGATCAGCAGTTCCTCGTCCACCCCGCCGGACACGGCCTGCCGCACCGCCGCCTTCATCCGCGTGTACTGCTCCTCGGCGACCCCGGGCTGCCCCAGCGACTCGTACAGCTCGCCCAGTTCCAGCAGATCCGCCGGGTCCGGCCGCCTGGCGACGGCGGCCCGGTACGCGGCCAGCGCCTGCGGCGTGCGCCCCAGCGCGGCCAGCGTCCGCGCCCGCCCGACCGCTGCCGCCCGCTGGTCGGGATCGAGCCGCAGCGCGGCCTCGAAGTGCCGCAGCGCGTCCGCGAGGTCCCCGCGCTCCCACGCCAGCTGCCCCAGCCCGGTCAGCCACGCGGCCTGCTCCGCCGGGGTGCGGGCGGCCGCCGCCGCGTCCGTCAGCTGGGCCACCGCGTCCTCGCGCCACCCCCGGTCCCGGTACACCGCCGAGGCCCGCGCCATCACGGCCGGCCGCGCCGCCGCGTCGGTGCGCAGCGCCAGCAGCTTGTCCAGGCTGGAGCGGGCCTTCTCGTAGTCGCCGAGCCCGGTGTACGCGTCGATCAGCGGCGGATACGCCTGCCACCGCTTCGGCGCCGCCTTCAGCGCCTGCTCGCCGTAGTCCTTCGCCGCCGGGAAGTCCCGGCGCGCCAGCGCCAGCGCGGCCAGGCCGTCCAGCGCCTCGGTGTTCCGGCCGCCCCGCACCTCCAGCGAGGACCGCAGCGCCCGCTCGGCCTTCGGATAGTCCGCCGCGTCCCCCGCCCGCCGCCCCCGCTCCACGTACGCCGACCCCAGCACCGCCCACGCCCGGGCGTCCTGCGGCTGCGCCCGCACCAGCCGCTCCTGCCGGCCGATGAGCGCCGTCAGCCCGGACAGCGCGGCCGGCACCCCGTAGGTCACCGTCGTCAGCGCCGGCACCTGCGCCCGTGACCGGGCCTGCGGACCGGCGGCGGGCGGCGCGGCCGGCCCGTGCCGCCGTTCGTGCGGCAGCAGCATCAGCACCGTGCCCGCCACGACACCGCCCGCCAGCGAGGCCACCAGCGCCCGCCGCAGCGCCCGCCGGCGCGGCGCCGGCGGCTCCGGGACCGGGGACGTACCCACGCACTGTCGGTTGTCCATGGCGCTCACTGTGCGTCAATACGACGAGCACATCCGCGTGGCCCCGGAGCGGCACGGGCGGGGTTCACACCGATGGCCGCGAGTGACACGCTGTGATCATGAGCCGTATCGAAGCACCCCGCGACGAGCACACCGGTAACCTCACCGACCGGCTCCTGGCCGGCCTGCCGCCCGAGGCCGTCCTCACCGACCCCGACGTCACGGCCTCCTACGCCCACGACATGGCGAGCTTCTGCCCGGCGGGCAGCCCCGCCGTCGTCGTCCTGCCGCGCACCGTCGAGCAGGTCCAGCACGTCCTGCGCACGGCCACCGAACTGCGCGTCCCCGTCGTCCCGCAAGGCGCCCGCACCGGCCTGTCCGGCGGCGCCAACGCCACCGAGGGCTGTGTCGTGCTGTCCCTCACCAAGATGGACCGCATCCTGGAGATCAGCCCCGTCGACCGGATCGCCGTGGTCGAACCGGGCGTGGTCAACGCGGTCCTGTCCCGCGCGGTCGAGGAGCACGGCCTGTACTACCCGCCGGACCCCTCCAGCTGGGAGATGTGCACCATCGGCGGCAACATCGGCACGGCCTCCGGCGGCCTGTGCTGCGTCAAGTACGGCGTGACCGCCGAGTACGTCCTCGGCCTGGACGTCGTCCTCGCCGACGGCCGCCTGATGTCCACCGGCCGGCGCACCGCGAAGGGTGTCGCGGGCTACGACCTGACCCGGCTCTTCGTCGGCTCCGAGGGCTCCCTCGGCATCGTCGTCCGGGCGGTCCTCGCGCTGAGGCCCAAGCCGCCCCGGCAGCTCGTGCTCGCCGCCGAGTTCGCCTCCGCGGCGGACGCCTGCGACGCCGTCTGCCGGATCATGGAGGGCGGTCACGTGCCGTCCCTCCTCGAACTGATGGACCGTACGACCGTCAAGGCGGTCAACGACCTCGCCCACATGGGGCTGCCCGAGACCACCGAGGCGCTGCTGCTGGCCGCGTTCGACACCCCGGACCCGGCCGCCGACCTGGCCGCCGTCGGCGCCCTGTGCGAGGCCGCCGGCGCCACACAGGTCGTCCCGGCCGAGGACGCCGCCGAGTCCGAGATGCTGTTGCAGGCCCGGCGGCTCTCGCTGACCGCGCTGGAGGCGGTGAAGGGCACGACGATGATCGACGACGTGTGCGTGCCCCGCTCGCGGCTCGGCGCCATGCTGGAGGGCGTGGAGCGGATCGCCGCCGCGTACGGCCTCACGATCGGGCTCTGCGCGCACGCCGGCGACGGCAACACGCACCCCACCGTCTGCTTCGACGCCCGCGACCCCGAGGAGTCGCGCCGGGCCCGCGAGTCGTTCGACGAGATCATGGCCCTCGGCCTGGAGCTGGGCGGCACCATCACCGGCGAACACGGCGTCGGCGTGCTGAAGAAGGAGTGGCTGGCCCGGGAGATCGGCCCGGTCGGGGTGGAGATGCAGCGGGCGGTGAAGCAGGTCTTCGACCCGCTGGGCATCCTCAACCCGGGCAAGCTCTTCTGACCCGCCCCGGGGGCCGCTCACCGGGCGAGCAGGTCGTCGAGCGCGTCGTCGATGCCCAGCCGCCCGCCCTCCGCGCCCGGCGGCACCGCCAGCAGCGTCCGCTCCAGCCAGGCCGACACCTGCGGGGCCGGCGCCTGAAGCAGCGCGTCGCCGTCCGGTGAACTCAGCGCCAGCAGCACGACACCGCGCCCGTCCGCCTTCGTCGGCCACACCCGTACGTCCCCGTGCCCGCACGGCCGGAACACCCCCTCCACCAGCAGGTCACGGGCGAACGTCCACTCGACGGGGTACGCCGAGTCGATGTGGAAGGTGATGCGGACGGCGTAGGGGTCGTCGGAGCGGTAGCCGAGCCGGGCCGGCACCGGCACGCTCCGCTCCGGCGACAGGACGAGCCTCAGCTCCAGTTCGCGCTCCACCACGGTGTGCTGCATGACCGGCGTCTCCTTTCGTGTCGGGGCCGCCAGGACGGGCCCGTACCGGGGGAGAGGGGGCAGGGGCTGGACCATTACGCGGGTCGGGGGAAATTCTTTCCGCCGGCCCCGGGGAGCCTCGTACGGCGTTGCCCGGAAAGGGGTGGGTCCGGCGGGACTGGCGGTGGGGGATGCCCGGGTCTGATAGATGTGGAGGCCCCCATCCCACCCCCGAGCAGATACGGGACGACGGACATGAGCGCCCCAACCCCGGCCCCAGGTGACGACCGGCCCCGCGAGGGCTACTACCCGGACCCGTCCATCCCCGGCTACGTCCGGTACTGGAACGGCTCCTCCTGGGTGCCCGGCACGAGCCGCCCGGCGCCGGAGAACGGTGAGCCGCTCGTCCCGCCCCCCGGCGCCCGCCCGGCGGCCCCTTCCGTGGAGGAGACGGGCCCTCACTTCTTCGACGAGGACCCGCCGGACGGGGAGGAGCCGGGCGGCGCGGGCCGGCCGGACCGGCAGGGCGGGCAGCCCGCGCAGGGTGCGCCGGACGCGCGGTGGGGCCGCCCCGGTGAACCCTGGGGTGCCGACCCCCGGGTGCCGGCCGAAGCCGCCGACGGCCGTGCCACCGCCCGGACCGACGGCACCGCGACGATCCCGCCGGCGCAGGACGACCCGCACGACCCCGGCACCTTCATCTTCCGCCGCCCGATCCCCGGCCCGGCGGCGGCCGACCGCACCGACGACGGCACGATGACCTTCCGCCCGGTCCCGCCCGCCCCGTCCGGCGCCGACAGCGACCCGGCCGGCTTCGGCGCGCAGGGCCCGCCCGGCGCGCCCGCGAACTCCGGCTTCGGCGCCGGAAAGGCCGCCGCGGCCCGCGCCGCCGCCGCACAGACGCCCCCGGCGGCCCAGGGACCGCAGGCGCCGTCGGTCCCGCAGCCGACGCCGGGCGCCCAGGTGCCGCAGGCGCCGTCCGTTCCGCAGCCGGCCCCCGCGCCCCGGCCTTCCCCGGCCGTCCCCGCGCCCGCCCCCGTGCCGCCGTCGGTGCCGCATCAGGCGGGTCCCGGTCAGGCCGGTGCCCCCGCCACCCCGCTGACCAGCGGACCCGGTGGCGGGCAGACCTCCTGGGCGCAGCAGGTGTACCAGCTGGCCGGGGGCGGGGACGACCAGCCCGTGGCGCCGTGGAAGCCGCCGGTGGAGGACCTCTTCCAGGCCGCCGCGCGCCGGCAGGCCGCCGCCCGCCCCGCCGGACTCGGCAAGCGGCTCGCCGCGCGGCTGATCGACCTGGTCGTCATCGGCGCCGTGACGGCCGCCGCGGCGGTCCCGCTCGGCGTCCGGGCCGTGGACCACGTCCAGCGGAAGATCGACGCGGCCCGGCTCTCCGGGCACGAGGTCACGGTCTGGCTGGTCGACGGCACGACCGGTACCAGCCTCGGCATCGTCCTCGCCGTCCTGCTCCTGACCGGTGTCCTGTACGAGGTGCTCCCCACGGCCAGGTGGGGCCGCACCCTCGGCAAGAAGCTGTGCGGTCTCGAGGTCCGGGACATCGAGGCGCACGAGCCCCCGGCGTTCGGCGCGGCACTGCGCCGCTGGCTGGTCCTCAGCGTGCCGGGCCTGCTGGCCGTAGGGATCGTGGGCGTGCTGTGGTGCCTGTTCGACCGGCCCTGGCACCAGTGCTGGCACGACAAGGCGGCCCACACCTTCGTGGCGGGCTGAGCGCGCGTACTCCGTCCGGCCGTCTGCCGGATGCGCAGCCGCGATCTTCGGGTTCCACTCGGGCCATGAGCAGCGAACCGCCCCCCTCCGGAGAGCAGCCCCCCGAGGACGACCCCTTCAGGAAGCGGCCCCCCTCGGACCAGGGCTCGGGCTCGCCGTACGGCGCCCCGTACGGCGGCGCCCAGCCCCCTCCGCCCGGCGGCGGTGCGGGCGGTCCTTACGGCGGCGGCCCCTACGGCGGTGGTCCGGGCGGCGGCCCCTACGGTCCCGGCGGCTACCCCGCCGACCCGCTCGCCGGCATGCCCCCGCTGGCCGACAGCGGCAGGCGGACCCTCGCGCGCATCATCGACATGATCCTGGTCGGCATCGTCGTGCTGCTGCTCACCTGGGCGTTCGGGGTGAGCGCGTACACCATCGACAGCGAGCGCGCGGAGGTCGGCAGGTCCCTCGCCCAGTCCGTCATCGCGGCCGTGCTCTACATCGCGTACGACACCTTCATGATGACCAGGTCGGGGCAGACCCTCGGCAAGAAGTGGCTCGGCCTGCGGGTGGCCAACCTGGAGAACGGCGCCACGCCCTCGGTGCAGACCATGCTGATCCGCTCCCTGGTGCTGTGGGTGCCGTTCGCCTTCTGCTGCGCCTGCGTCTGGACGGCCATCTCGGGCGGCTGGAGCTTCTTCGACAAGCCGTACAAACAGGGCCTGCACGACAAGGCGGCCAAGACGGTGGTGGTCAGCACCGGTTGAGCCGCCTGCCGGGAGCGGTCACAGCCTCGTGGGTACGCGTTCCTCCTCCGCCACGGGCTCGGCGGACGCCCGCTCCGCGCGCACTCCGGGGACGGGGACCGTCAGGGCGACCAGCAGGCCCAGCGCGAGTGCCGCGAGGGCGATGACGGCGACCCCGACACCCGAACTCGTCTGGGACAGCAGCAGCATGGCGAGCGTCGAGAAGATCACGGTGCAGGAACCGTAGGCGAGCTGTGCGGCGGTCGGACGAGGCATGGCAATCGTGTCCTCGGCAGTCTTCGGAAGTCGGGGGTGCCACTCTGTTGGCCTGCATGCCCGAGCGGGACGCCCGGTAAGCGTGACCTAACCCACGGTACCGGTGCACAGGGGGCGCATGGAGTCACCGTCCCGGCCAAACGGGCGTTCCCCTGCGCCCGTTGGCGGGGACGGCACGCGTTCGCAAAGCGAACGCCACCTCCGCATAGTGCACTTGTCCTGCTCAAGTCAAGGTCTGTTTTTTCAGCTAAACCTCTAGTCAAATGTCGTCACTTGACTACACGCGTTGATCGTGCGCGCACGGATTCCTCCATAACCCGGAACCCTCTGTCCGTGCGCGCGGCGCGGGGGAGGAACTCAAGTGACCAGCAGATCCTGGACGTTCAGAGCGGCCGCCATCGGTGTGACGCTCGCGGCGGCCTCCGCCACGTTCGCCACCTTCGCCGTGGCGGAGGCGGGCACCCAGGCCCAGAGCGCCGCCGCCAACCGGCACGACCCGGCTCCGGTGAAGCAGCGCACGCACGACTTGGACGGCCCCCTGAGCAAGACCCAGGAGGCGCAGCGCAAGGAAGCCCTGAACCAGCTCATATCGGGCAAGGCCACCGCGAAGGAGCGCAACGGCTCCAAGGTCGTCGAGCTCAAGAGCCGCAAGGGCAAGAGCAAGTACGTCGAGCTGAGCCGCGAGAAGACCGACAAGATCTTCACGATCCTGGTGGAGTTCGGCGACAAGACCGACCCCAAGTTCGGCGGCACCGCGGGCCCGCTGCACAACACGATCGCCGCGCCGGACCGCAAGAAGGACAACTCGACGGCCTGGCAGAAGGACTACAACCAGAAGCACTTCCAGGACCTGTACTTCGGCACCGGCAAGAAGACCGAGTCGCTGAAGAAGTACTACGAGAAGCAGTCCTCGGGCCGCTACTCGGTCTCCGGCGAGGTCTCCGACTGGGTCAAGGTCCCCTACAACGAGGCCCGTTACGGCAACAACGCCTGCGGTTCCACCAACTGCCCGAGCGTGTGGAACGTCGTCAGCGACGGCCTGAACGCCTGGGTCGCCCAGCAGAAGAAGGCCGGCCGCACCGACGCCGACATCAAGAAGGACCTCGCCCAGTACGACCAGTGGGACCGGTACGACTACGACGGCGACGGCAACTTCAACGAGCCGGACGGGTACGTCGACCACTTCCAGATCGTGCACGCCGGTGAGGACGAGTCCGCGGGCGGCGGCGCCCAGGGCACGGACGCGATCTGGGCCCACCGCTGGTACGCCTTCGGCACCGACGCCGGCGCCACCGGCCCCCAGAACAACAAGCTCGGCGGCACACAGGTCGGCGACACCGGCATCTGGGTCGGCGACTACACCATCCAGCCGGAGAACGGCGGACTCGGCGTCTACGCCCACGAGTACGGCCACGACCTCGGTCTGCCGGACGAGTACGACACCGCCGGCGGCGACAACTCCACCGGTTTCTGGACGCTGATGTCGTCCGGTTCCTGGCTCGGCACCGGCAAGGACTCCATCGGCGACCTGCCGGGCGACATGAACGCCTGGGACAAGCTCCAGCTGGGCTGGCTGAACTACGACACCGCCAAGGCCGGCAAGCAGTCCACGCACAAGCTGGGCGTCGCCGAGTACAACACCTGGGACAAGCAGGCCCTCGTGGTGACCCTGCCGGACAAGGCGGTCAGCACCACCATCACCGAGCCGGCGCAGGGCGCCACCCAGTGGTGGAGCGGCAGCGGCAACAACCTGAAGAACACGCTGACCCGTTCCGTGGACCTGACCGGCAAGTCCTCGGCGAGCCTCACCCTGGACGGCTGGTGGGCCACCGAGGCCGGCTACGACTACGTCTACACCGAGGTCTCGACCGACGGCGGTGCCAACTGGACCGCCCTGGACGGCACGGCCGACGGCCAGGCCCTGCCGGTCGACGCCAGCGGCAAGCCGGCGCTCAGCGGCTTCTCGCAGACGCACAAGAAGCTGGTGTTCCCCCTCGACGCCTACGCGGGCAAGAAGATCGACCTGCGCTTCCGCTACGCCACCGACGGCGGTGTCGCGGAGAACGGCTTCACCGCCGACGAGATCGCCGTGACCGCCGACGGCACCCCGCTGTTCTCGGACGACGCCGAGACCGCGGACGCCGGCTGGACCGCGGACGGCTTCTCCCGCATCGGCGCGTCCTTCACCAAGGACTACAAGCAGTACTACATCGCCGAGAACCGGCAGTACGTGTCGTACGACAAGACGCTGAAGACGGGCCCGTACAACTTCGGCTTCGCGTCGCGCCCGGACTGGGTCGAGCACTACCCGTACCAGAACGGCCTGCTGATCTGGAAGTGGGACACCTCCCAGGCGGACAACAACACGAACGCCGCGAACGGCCACCCGGGCTCCGGTCTGATCCTGCCGATCGACTCGCACCCGAAGGCGCTGAAGTGGACCGACGGCACGCTGCTGCGCAACCGCATCCAGGCCTACGACTCGCCGTTCAGCCTCTACGCCACGGACGGCATCACGCTGCACAAGGCCGACGTCGCGCTGAAGATCAAGGGTTCGAAGGGTGTCCGGGCCTTCAACGACCACGCCAGCACCTACTACGACCCGTCGAACCCGACGGGCGGGGTGAAGGTCACTGACACCAACACCAAGATCACGATCGTCAAGGAGGCCAAGGACGGCTCCACGATCCAGCTCAAGGTCGGCCCCGCGGTGAAGTAGTCCGCATCACCGCAGGTCACAGACGTATCGGCGGCAACCCCTTGGCGGGTTGCCGCCGGTCGTGTTTAGGTGCGTCCTGTGGACCGCTTATTGACACCGACCGGAACGGGGATGTGACCGCATGGCCGCTGGAGGCTTCTGCAAACTGCCGAACGGCACGGTGGTGGTGGCGCTGAACCTGCCGTACGGCTCCGCCGGGGTGCGGGTTCTCGTGCACGCACAGAACCGTGCCCGGGCCCTGACCAGGCTCCGGAACCTGGGCCTGCGGGCGATCTACCTCCGGGGGAACGCCGAGCCTCCGACGCCGGACGAGATCACGGCGGTCCTGCACCACCCCGACGGCCTGATATGGCGCACGGCACCGGCCGACAACGGTGTCATGGTCACGGAGCTGTGGCACCCGATCCGGGCGCTGCTGCGCGGGCCGGCGCTGGTGCGGTGAGGCGGGCGGTGCCGGGACCGGCGAGCCCGGCATGATCCGGACGAGGGGCCCTAGCCGCTCACCACGGGCTTGCCGGTGAGTTCCACGCCCGCTTCCCGCAGCTGCTCCAGGGCCCGCTCGGTGGTCTCGCCCGCCACTCCGGCCGTCAGGTCCAGGAGGACCTGCGTGCGGAAGCCCTCCCGCGCGGCGTCCAGGGCGGTGGCGCGTACGCAGTGGTCCGTGGCGATGCCCACCACGTCCACCTCCGTGATCTCCCGGTCGCGCAGCCAGGTGGCCAGGGGGACGCCGTTCTCGTCCCTGCCCTCGAAGCCGCTGTACGCGGCCGCGTAGGCACCCTTGTCGAACACGGCGTCCACCGCGCCGGAGGCGACGGCCGGGGCGAAGTTCGGGTGGAAGCCCACCCCCTCCGTGCCCGCGACGCAGTGCGCGGGCCAGGAGCGGACGTAGTCCGGGTTGTCCGCGAAGTGGCCGCCGGGCGCGATGTGGTGGTCGCGGGTGGCCACGACATGCCGGTACCCGGTGCCCGCCGCCTGGCCGATCAGCTCGGTGATGGCGGCGGCCACGTCGGCACCGCCGGCCACCGCGAGGCTGCCCCCCTCGCAGAAGTCGTTCTGCACGTCTACGACGATCAAGGCGCGGCGCATGGTGGGTGTCCTTCGACTGAGAGTGAAGTAACTGAGCCTAGAGAATTCCGGGCCTCCGCGGGAGGGGGCGTCGAGGGGCGGACGGGGTCCCGCTCTAGCTACCCGAGCGCCCTTGGACGTACTCCGTCGGAATGACGGGTTCCCCCCTGGACAGCTGGATCGCGGAGAGCGGCAGATTCGCGCGGGCCGCGATGTGGCGGTCCCGGGCCACGTCCAGCGGCTCCCGGGCGACCACCTCGCCGCCCTTGACCAGCTCCACCAGCAGCTGCCGGTCGGCCAGCTCGGCCGGGACCGCCCCGGTGCCGATGACCTCGGCCTCCGCGACCCCTTCCGCGTCCAGCCGCCGCGCCGCCCACTTGCGGCCCCCGATGGACGTCTTGCCGCCGCTGGACTTCTTCGCGACCGGCAGCAGCGGCGCCTTCGGGTCGGCGGACCCCGCGCGGGCGACCAGCTTGTAGACCATGGAGGAGGTCGGGTGCCCGGAGCCGGTCACGAGCTGGGTGCCGACGCCGTACGCGTCCACCGGCGCGGCGGCCAGCGAGGCGATGGCGTACTCGTCCAGGTCGGACGTCACGACGATCTTCGTGCCGGTCGCGCCCAGCTCGTCCAGCTGCTGGCGCACCCGGTGGGCCACCAGCAGCAGGTCGCCGGAGTCGATGCGGACCGCGCCCAGCTCGGGCCCGGCCACCTCCACCGCCGTACGGACGGCCTCGGCGACGTCGTAGGTGTCCACCAGGAGGGTCGTGCCCCGGCCGAGGGTGTCGACCTGGGCCTGGAAGGCGTCGCGCTCACGGTCGTGCAGCAGGGTGAAGGCGTGGGCGGAGGTGCCGACGGTCGGGATGCCGTAGCGGAAGCCGGCGGCCAGGTCGGAGGTGGTCGCGAAGCCGCCGACGTAGGCGGCGCGGGCGGCGGCCACCGCGGCCAGCTCGTGGGTGCGGCGGGCGCCCATCTCGATCAGCGGGCGGCCACCGGCGGCGGAGGCCATCCGGGAGGCGGCGGCGGCGATGGCGGAGTCGTGGTTGAGGATGGACAGGATCACGGTCTCCAGCAGGACGCACTCGGCGAAGCTGCCCTCGACGCGCATGACGGGCGAGCCGGGGAAGTACACCTCGCCCTCGGGGTAGCCCCAGATGTCCCCGCTGAAGCGGTAGTCGGCGAGCCACCGCAGGGTCTCCTCGTCGACGATGTCCCGTTCGCGCAGGAAGCCGAGGACCCCGGAGTCGAAGCGGAAGTTCTCCACCGCGTCCAGGACACGGCCGGTGCCGGCCACCACGCCGTAGCGGCGCCCGTCCGGCAACCGGCGGGTGAAGACCTCGAACACGCTCCGCCGTTCGGCCGTACCGGCCTTCAGTGCGGCGCGCAGCATCGTCAGCTCGTACTGGTCCGTGAAGAGCGCCGTCGAGGGAACGTCCACCGGCAGCCCAAGGTCCGCTGTGTTCATGACGAGGAATCGTACTCCCTTTTCGTCGGTGTGACGATTTATGCGGGCCGTGGCAGCATGGGCTGTGTGACGTCACCCGCGCCCGTAGAGATCGAACGCACCGAGTCGGCGGAGGAGGTCTTCGCCGTACCCGAGCCCGACGTCCCCTGGGTCACCATCGTGCACAACGACCCGGTCAACCTCATGAGCTATGTGACGTACGTCTTCCAGACGTACTTCGGCTACAGCAAGGACAAGGCCACCAAGCTCATGCTCGACGTCCACCACAAGGGCCGGGCGGTCGTCTCCAGCGGGACCCGCGAGGAGATGGAGCGCGACGTGCAGGCGATGCACGGCTACGGTCTGTGGGCCACCCTCCAGCAGGACCGGAAGTAAACGCACCCAGATGCCCGGACACTTCGAACCGCTCCCCGGCGGCGGCGCGGCCGTCGCCCTCGACGACGTCGAGATCTCCATCATCCGGTCGCTGGCCGTCCAGCTCCTGGAGCTCATCGGTCCCGGACCCGGCGCCGACGCCCCGGACGACCCGCTCGCCGAGCTGTTCGCGCAGGGGCCGAGCGAGCCGCCCGCCGACCCGGTGCTGCGCCGGCTCTTCCCGGACGCCTACAGCGACCCGGAGGAGGTCCCGGCCTCGTCGGCCGAGGCCGAGGAGCGGCGGGCGCACTCCGCGGAGTTCCGCCGGTTCACGGAGAACGACCTGCGCGCCGGCAAGCGGGAGAACGCCCTCGGGGTGATCCGCAGCCTCGACGCGCTCGCCCCGGTGGACGAGGGCGGGGCGGTGCTCAAACTGTCCCCCGACGCGTCCCGGCAGTGGCTCGGCGCCCTCAACGACCTGCGGCTGGCGATCGGTTCCCGGCTGGAGATCAGCGACGAGGACGACACCGACCTGCTCTACCGGCTCCCGGACGAGGATCCGCGCAAGCCGATGGTCATGGCGTACCTGTGGCTCGGCGGGCTCCAGGAGACCCTGGTGACGACCCTGATGCCGTAGTTCGTACGGTTTCGCCCCCCGGGGGGGCGTTCGCTCAGAGGACGCTCAAATCCGGATAACGATCCCGTCACCTTTGTGGCCGGTTTTGCCGCATTCGGGCGCTCTTTGTCCGCTTTTACCTGTGTGATGCGCCACACCGCACCCCTGTGATCAATATTGCGGCCGTGATAAATCTTCACGACCGCCCGGCCGACACCACCCACGTTCGGCCGGGTGCGCCACCGAGCCGACGACCGTCGGCCAGGCAGACAACTCCATCATCCGGGGGGATCGAGACCCGATCCGAGGCCGACGAAAGGCCCGGGTCGGCATGGAGAAAGGCGCACCACACATGACCTCTGAGAAGGTCACCACCACCCCTGAGGAGGGGTACGAGCGCGGGCTCGGCAGCCGTCAGGTCCAGATGATCGCGATCGGCGGCGCGATCGGCGTCGGGCTCTTCCTCGGAGCCGGCGCGAACATCGCCAAGGCCGGCCCCAGCCTCATCCTGATGTACGCCCTCGCCGGCGTGATCATCTTCTTCATCATGCGGGCCCTGGGCGAACTGCTGCTCTACCGCCCGGTCTCCGGCTCCTTCGCCGAGTACTCCCGCGAGTTCCTCGGCCCGTTCTTCGGCTACTTCACCGGCTGGACGTACTGGCTGATGTGGGTCGTGACCGGCATGGCCGAGCTGACGGCCGCCGCGATCTACGTCCACTACTGGTTCCCCGGCATCCCGCAGTGGGTGACGGCCCTGGTCTTCCTGGTGGTCCTGTTCGTGGCCAACCTGATCTCGGTGAAGCTGTTCGGCGAGATCGAGTTCTGGTTCTCCATGGTCAAGGTCACGGCCCTGATCGGCATGATCGTGATCGGCCTCGGCGTGCTCACCTTCGGCTTCAGCGCCGCGGGCGACACCGCGCACGTGGCGAACCTGTGGCAGTTCGACGGCTTCTTCCCCAAGGGCATCGGCTCCTCGCTGATGACCCTCCAGGGCGTGATGTTCGCCTACCTCGCGGTCGAGCTGGTCGGCGTCACCGCCGGCGAGTCCGAGAACCCGGAGAAGACCCTCCCGAAGGCCATCAACACGCTGCCCTGGCGCATCGCGCTCTTCTACGTCGGTGCCCTCACCGTCATCCTGTGCGTGGTGAAGTGGACCGAGTTCGCGCCGGGCGTCAGCCCCTTCGTGAAGGCGTTCGCGGTCATCGGCATCCCGGCCGGCGCCGGCATCGTCAACTTCGTGGTGCTCACCGCAGCCCTGTCGTCCTGCAACTCCGGCATGTACTCCACCGGCCGCATGCTGCGCACCCTCGCCGACAACGGCGAGGCCCCGCGGGTCTTCTCGAAGCTGTCGGCCACCAAGACCCCCGCGCTGGGCATCACCGTCTCGGTGCTGTTCATGGGCATCGGCGTCGTCCTGAACTACGTCGTCCCGGAGAAGGCCTTCGGCTACGTCACCTCCGTCGCCACCGCGGCCGGCATCTGGACCTGGCTGATGATCCTGGTCAGCCACGTCCTGTACCGCCGCGCGGTCGACGCGGGCCGGCTGCCCACCAGCTCCTTCCCGGCGCCCGGCGGCGCGGTGTGCTCGTACATCGCCATCGCCTTCCTGCTCTTCGTCACCGGTCTGATCGCCTACGACGCCGACTCCCGCGTCTGCCTGTACGTCATGGCGGTCTGGGCGGTCGCCCTCGGCATCGGCTGGCTGGTCCTGAAGTCCCGGACGCCGTCGATCGCGGACCGCCGCGAGCCGGAGTTCGAGAAGGTGGGCTGACCCCCGTAAGAACCAGGGAAAGCCCCTCAGACCCCGGGGCGGACCCCGCAAGACCCTCCGGAAAGGACGTCCGGTCGCCGGGAGCTCTCGTGGCGCCCCCGGCGGCCGCCGCTCAGGACGTCCGCCATGTGGGCCGTCCCGTACCACCCCTCGGTACGGGACGGCCCCTTTGCTTATCCTGACCCCCATGCTGACCATCACCCAGGCGCTCCACGACCAGATCGTCGCCCACGCGCGCGCGGACCACCCCGACGAGGCGTGCGGAGTGGTCGCCGGACCGGTGGGCTCCGGCCGCCCCGAGCGCTTCGTCCCGATGCTCAACGCGGCCCGCTCGCCCACCTTCTACGAGTTCGACTCCCAGGACCTGCTCAGGCTCTACCGCGAGCTGGACGACCGCGACGAGGAGCCGGTGATCATCTACCACTCCCACACCGCGACCGAGGCGTACCCCTCGCGGACGGACATCAGCTACGCCAACGAGCCCGGCGCGCACTACGTCCTGGTGTCCACCGCCGACACCGACGGCGTCGGAGAGTTCCAGTTCCGCTCCTTCCGCATCCTGGAAGGGGAGGTCACCGAGGAGGAGGTCAAGGTCGTCGAGGCGTACTGATCTCAGTCCCCGGTCGGATGAAGTCCGGGATGTGGAATCACACTCCGGAACACGGACCGGGAATCGATACGATGAGCCCATGGTTCTGAACGACGTGAGCGAGAAGGCGCCGGGCATGCTGCTCGTGGCGCGGCTGCACGTCGATCTGTGCAGGCTGAACAGCGCCATCTGTTGACGTTCCCCGCCGCCGTACGGCCGTGAGCCGCGGCGTGCCGCGCCGCGCGCCCACACCTTCCGACACTTCCCGACAGGAGCCCGCAACCATGGCCATCGAGGTCCGCATCCCCACCATCCTCCGCCAGTACACCGACGGTCAGAAGGCGGTGGAGGGCACCGGGAGCACCCTCGCCGAGCTGTTCGCCGACCTGGAGTCGCGGCACGCGGGCATCCAGGCCCGCATCGTGGACGGCGAGCAGCTGCGCCGCTTCGTCAACGTGTACCTCAACGACGAGGACGTCCGCTTCCTGGACGGCATCAACACCAAGCTGTCCGACGGCGACAACGTCACGATCCTGCCGGCCGTCGCCGGCGGCATGCGCTGATCGGTCACCGAGCAGCGATGCGCTACGACTCCCCGCTGGCCGCGGTGGGCAACACCCCCCTGGTGCGCCTGCCGCGGCTGTCGCCGTCCCCGGACGTGCGGATCTGGGCCAAGCTGGAGGACCGCAACCCCACCGGCTCGGTCAAGGACCGGCCCGCCCTGCACATGATCGAGCAGGCGGAGAAGGACGGCCGGCTGACCCCGGGCTGCACGATCCTCGAACCCACCTCCGGCAACACCGGCATCTCCCTCGCCATGGCGGCCAAGCTCAAGGGCTACCGGATGGTGTGCGTGATGCCGGAGAACACCTCGCAGGAGCGCCGGGACCTGCTCGGCATGTGGGGCGCCGAGATCATCTCCTCCCCGGCCGCCGGCGGTTCCAACACCGCCGTGCGCGTGGCCAAGGAACTGGCCGCCGAGCACCCCGACTGGGTGATGCTCTACCAGTACGGCAATCCGGACAACGCGGGCGCCCACTACGCCACGACCGGCCCCGAGATCCTCGCCGACCTGCCCTCGATCACCCACTTCGTGGCGGGCCTCGGCACCACCGGCACCCTCATGGGCGTCGGCCGCTACCTGCGCGAGCACAGGCCGGGCGTCCAGATCGTCGCCGCCGAGCCGCGCTACGACGACCTGGTCTACGGCCTGCGCAACCTCGACGAGGGCTTCGTCCCCGAGCTGTACGACGCGTCCGTCCTGACCACCCGGTTCTCGGTCGGCTCGGCCGACGCGGTCACCCGCACCCGTGAACTGCTCCAGCAGGAGGGCATCTTCGCGGGCGTCTCCACCGGTGCCGCCCTGCACGCGGCGATCGGCGTCGGCCGGAAGGCCGTCAAGGCGGGCGAGAGCGCCGACATCGTCTTCATCGTGGCCGACGGCGGCTGGAAGTACCTCTCCACCGGCGTCTACACCGCGGCCACCACGGAAGAGGCCATCGCGACACTCCACGGCCAGCTCTGGGCCTAGGGTCCTCCGTCCGGATCACGCCGGGCTCGCGGGCCCTGGCACCGCGCCTGATCCGGCCTGGTCCGAACGGAAGGCCCCGGCGGCGGATCCGCTCGCTCCGGTGGTACGTCACATCCGTACCAGGACACCGGCAGAAAGGCGGACCCCATGCGCCGTACCACGCTCCTCGCCCCCGCGGCGGCAGCGCTGCTCCTCGCGGGCTGCGGCTCCCAGCAGGACACCGGGAGCAGTGACAAGGTGTCGGCGCCGGCCCGCACGGGCACGCCGTCGCCCAGCCCGTCCGCCGGCGACTGCACCGGTCACGTCGAGCTGACGGCCGCCGATCACGGCCGTACGGTCTGCGTGACCGAGGGCGGTGAGGTCCGGCTGACCCTGGACGGCACCCGGGCCCGTCCCTGGCGGCCGGTCGCCGCGCGCGGTACGGGACTCCAGGCCGTCAACGCCGGCTTCGTACTCCAGCCGGGTGACGCCACGGCCGCGTACCGGGCGGTGGCCGCCGGCACGGTGGAGCTGACGTCGTCCCGCCCGCTGTGCGCCGAGCCGACCGCACCGGGCCAGGTCTCCTGCAAGGGCATCGAGGACTGGACGGTCACCGTGCGCGTCCGGTGAGGCGGAGCCCCTGGGGAGCGAGCCCGGCATGATCCGGACGAGAGGCCCTAACCGGCCAGGTGCCGTACCTGGTCCCACAGGACCGGGTCGACCACGCCCACCCGGCGGCGGAAGCCGTCCACCGGCACCTCGCGCAGCTCGTCGGTCCGCAGGAAGCTGGGCCGCCCCTGGGTGTCGCCGACCGCGCCGGGCGGCAGCGGGATCACCCCGCAGCGCTCGTCGTGGTACTTGCTGGTGATCTTCGCGACGGTCGCCCGGTCGCCGCGCACCGCCAGCACCAGACAGGGCCGGTCCTTGGCCCCGGCCCGGTTCTCGTAGGGGACCTCCGCCCACCAGATGTCCCCCGGGCAGGGCCGTACGGCGTGTGCCGTGCGCCGGCCCGGGCGGCCCGGGGTCCGCAGGCGCCGGCCGGCGGGCCGGTGACCGCGGCCCCAGCCGTCGACGAGCGTGGCGACCAGCGCGAGCAGTACGACCGCCGCGAGCGCCAGCCACCAGGACGTGTCCATACGACGACGTTACCGGCGCGCGCCGGACATCGCGCGCCCTCTTCCGATCCTGGTGCGCCCCGCTTCCAGCCGAACCGGTGACAGCACAGGTGAGTTCGCCCACAACGGCCCCTGGCGGAGGAGCGACCCGTGCTTTCGCGCCTTACGCTCGACGCACCGCACGACCCCCGACAGCCCCCGCCCCGCAAGGGGTTTACGTCCCGCCCACCGGCTACCCGCCTACGGAGGTTTCTGCTTCATGAAGCTCACCGTCGTCGGCTGCTCGGGGTCGTTCCCGTCCGCGGAATCGGCCTGTTCGAGCTACCTCGTCGAGGCCGACGGCTTCCGGCTGCTCCTCGACATGGGCAACGGCGCCCTCGGCGAGCTGCAGCGCCACTGCGGTCTCTACGACCTCGACGCGATCTTCCTCAGCCATCTGCACGCCGATCACTGCATCGACATGTGCGCGTACTTCGTGGCGCGCTACTACCGCCATGACGGCGGCCGCTGCGACCCCCTCCCGGTCCACGGCCCCGAGGGCACCGAGCACCGCCTGACCACGGCCTACGCGGACACCCCCTCCGCCTCCTCGATGAGCGAGGTCTTCGACTTCCACACGGTCAAGCCGTCCACGTTCGAGATCGGCCCGTTCACCGTGCACACCGAGCGGGTCCGCCACCCCGTGGAGGCCTACGCCATCCGGATCGAGCACGGCGGCAGGTCCCTGACGTACTCCGGCGACACCGGCGTGACCGCGGCGCTGGACGAGCTGGCCCGGGACACCGATCTGTTCCTGTGCGAGGCCGCGTTCACGCACGGCAAGGAGAGCATCCCCGACCTGCACCTCAACGGCCGCGAGGCGGGGGAGACGGCGGCCCGCGCGGGCGCGCGGCGGCTCGTCCTCACCCACATCCCGCCGTGGACCGACCCCGAGGTGAACCTGCGGGACGCCCGTGAGGTGTTCGACGGCCCGGTGCACCTGGCGGCACCGAGACAGACGTACGAGATCTGACGCGACGACCGCGCACGACGAGGCCCCCGGAGCGTCCGCTCCGGGGGCCTGCTGTCATGCGGTGACGGCCGCTGTCACGCCTTGGCGAGGTCCTCGACCTCGTCCTCGGGCTCACGGCCCGGGGTCTTCAGGTCGAACTTGAGGATGGCGAACCGGAAGGTCACGTAGTAGATCGCGCCGAAGACGAGACCGACCGGGATGATCAGCCACGGCTTGGTCGCCAGGTGCCAGTTGAGGGCGTAGTCGATCAGGCCGGCGGAGAAGTTGAAGCCGGCGTGCGCGCCCAGGCCCCACGTCACGGCCATCGACACCGCGGTGAGCACGGCGTGCAGGACGTACAGCAGCGGCGCGACGAACATGAAGGAGAACTCGATCGGCTCGGTGACGCCGGTGACGAACGAGGTCAGCGCGAGCGAGACCATCATGCCGAGCACCGCCTTGCGGCGCTCCGGACGGGCGCAGTGGGCGATGGCGAGCGCGGCGGCCGGCAGGCCGAACATCATGATCGGGAAGAAGCCGGTCTGGAACAGACCGGCGGACGGGTCGCCGGCGAGGAACCGGGTGATGTCGCCGTGCACGATCTCACCCGAGGCGTTCTTGAAGTCGCCGAGCTGGAACCACGCCACGGTGTTGACGAACTGGTGCATGCCGACCGGGATGAGCGCGCGGTTCACCGCGCCGAACAGGGCCGCGCCGCCCGCTCCGAGACCGGTCATCCACTCGCCGAAGTGCGCTATGCCGTGGCCGATCGGCTCCCAGACGAGGCCGAAGAAGACGCCCAGCACGATGCCGACGAAGGCCGTGATGATCGGCACGAGCCGGCGGCCGTTGAAGAAGCCGAGCCAGTCGACCAGCTTCGTGCGGTGGAACCGCTGCCACAGCACGGCCGCGAGCAGACCCATGATGATGCCGCCGAGGACACCGGGGTCGTTGTACGTCGCCTCGACGATCTTGCCCTTTTCGATGTGCTGCTCGGTCAGCGGGAAGGCCTGGAGGACCTTGCTGTAGACGAGGAAGCCGACCACCGCGGCGAGGGCCGTGGAACCGTCGGACTTCTTGGCGAAGCCGATGGCCACACCGATGCAGAACAGCAGCGGAAGGGAGCCGGTGAGGGCGCCGCCCGCGTTGTTGAACACGGCGGCGACCTTGTCCCAGCCCAGGCCGTCCTTGCCGAAGATGTCGGGCTGGCCGAGGCGGACCATGATGCCCGCCGCGGGCAGCACGGCGATCGGGAGCTGTAGGCTGCGACCGACCTTCTGCAGGCCCTGGAACAGGCCTGCTCCCCGCTTCTTCCCCGGCTTGGCCGCCGGGGCCGCCGTCTCGGTGGCGGTGCTCATACTTCCTCCATCGGGCAAGGCGCCGCCCGGGAACCATGGAAGGGGACGGCAGCGTCTCTGGTCTACACCACCTGTGGTGTAGACCTGTTGTAGCACGATGAAGGCGGCGTAAGGAACCCGCGAATCCGCTACCGCGGCGCTACGCGCTGTGCCGTCAGGCCTGGGTGACGTCCTCGACCTCCTCCGCCGGCTCCCGCCCCGGCGTCCGCAGGTCCAACCGCGTGATCGCGACGCGGAACACCAGGTAGTACACGGCCGCGAAACACAGGCCGATCGGGACGATCGCCCACGGCCTCGTCGCCAGGTTCCAGTTGATCACGTAGTCGATCAGGCCCGCCGAGAAGCTGAAGCCGTCGTGCACCCCGAGGGCCCACGTCACCGCCATCGACACCCCGGTGAGCACCGCGTGCGCGGCGTACAGGCCGGGCGCGATGAACAGGAACGAGTACTCCAGCGGCTCGGTGATGCCGGTCAAGAACGACGTCAGCGCGACCGACAGCATCAGGCCGCCGACCTCCTTGCGGCGCTCCGGCCGCGCGCAGTGCGTGATGGCCAGCGCGGCGGCCGGCAGCGCGAACATCATGATCGGGAAGAAGCCCGAGGTGAACTGGCCGGCGTGCGGGTCCCCGGCGAGGAACATGTTGATGTCGCCGTGCACGGGCCTGCCGCCCGGCGGTGTGTACGTGCCGAACTGGAACCAGATGGGCACGTTCAGGAACTGGTGCAGGCCGATCACCAGGAGCGCGCGGTTGGCGACCCCGAAGACGCCGGCCCCCCAGGCGCCCGCGTCCCGCAGCCAGCGGCTCAGGCTCTCCAGCGCGTCGCCGACCGGCGGCCAGACCCACAGGCACAGCGCCGCGAACACGATGGCCACGAACGCCATGATGATCGGCACCAGCCGGCGGCCGTTGAAGAAGCCCAGCCAGTCCACCAGCCGTGTGCGGTGGTACCGCGCCCAGAAGAAGGCCGCCAGCAGCCCCATCACGATGCCGCCGAACACCCCCGGGTTCTGGAACGTGAACGGCGTCACCGCCCCCACCCCCGCGCCGGAGCTCACCTGGCAGCCCACGTCCGGCACCGCGGTGGAGCCGCCCGGGCACCGCTGCGGGAACTGGTGCAGCACGCTGTAGTAGACGAGGAAGCCGGTCACCGCCGCCAGCGCCGTGGAGCCGTCAGCCTTCCTCGCCATCCCGATCGCGACCCCCACGCAGAACAGCAGGGGCAGGCCGAGCGAGCCGTCGAGCAGCGCGCCGCCCGCGCCCTTCATCACCTTCGAGACGCCGGTCCAGCCCAGACCGCCGGCCCCGAACACGTCGGGCTGGCCGAGCCGGTTCAGGATGCCCGCCGCCGGCAGCACCGCGATGGGCAGCTGCAGGCTGCGGCCCATCTTCTGCAGACCCTGGAAGACGCGGTGCCGACGGGCCCGGGCGGGACCCGCCGTGCTCGGTGCACTCATGGGTTTGGCGACCTTCCCCACGGTGGTGTAGACCAGTCGACGGACGGTTCCGCTGTCGTGATCGCCATCATCCGGCACGGACGGCAAGACCGCTCGCGAAGATGGGCCAACTGTGGGTTACTGCGACAAAGCGGTTCGGAGCAGGGAGAAGGAACATGGCCAGCAAGGCTGAGAAGATCGTCGCCGGACTCGGTGGCATCGACAACATCGAGGAGATCGAGGGCTGCATCACCCGGCTGCGCACCGAGGTGTCCGACCCCGCTCTGGTCGACGACGCCGCCCTGAAGGCCGCCGGCGCCCACGGCGTCGTCAAGATGGGCACGGCCATCCAGGTCGTCATCGGCACCGACGCCGACCCGATCGCCGCGGAGATCGAAGACATGATGTGAGCCCTCCCGGCTCACCCCGAAGGGGCTCTTCCCCACACCGGAGGAGCCCCTTCCCCGTGTACGGCTAGGCTCATCGCCATGTCTCGCATCGACGGCCGTACCCCCGAACAGCTCCGCCCGGTCACCATCGAACGCGGATGGAGCAAGCACGCCGAGGGCTCCGTCCTCGTCTCCTTCGGCGACACCAAGGTCTTCTGCACCGCCTCCGTCACCGAGGGCGTCCCGCGCTGGCGCAAGGGCAGCGGCGAGGGCTGGGTCACCGCGGAGTACGCCATGCTGCCCCGCGCCACCAACACCCGCGGCGACCGCGAGTCCGTCAAGGGCAGGATCGGCGGCCGCACCCACGAGATCTCCCGGCTCATCGGCCGCTCCCTGCGCGCCGTCATCGACTACAAGGCGCTCGGCGAGAACACCGTCGTCCTCGACTGCGACGTCCTCCAGGCCGACGGCGGCACCCGCACGGCCGCCATCACCGGCGCGTACGTCGCGCTCGCCGACGCCGTCGCCTGGGCCCAGGGCAAGAAGCTGGTCAAGGCCGGCCGGCAGCCGCTCACCGGCACCGTGAGCGCCGTCTCCGTGGGCATCGTCGGCGGGGTACCGCTGCTCGACCTCTGCTACGAGGAGGACGTGCGCGCCGACACCGACATGAACGTCGTCTGCACCGGCGACGGCCGCTTCGTCGAGGTCCAGGGCACCGCCGAGGCCGCGCCGTTCGCCCGCGAGGAACTCGACGCCCTGCTCGGCCTCGCCGTCACCGGCTGCCGGGAACTCACCGTCATCCAGCAGGCGGCACTGGCGGCCACGCGCGCGTAAAGAAGCCCCCAAGTCCGCGGGGCAACCCGGCGGACCCCCGCGACGTCCCAGTGGGTACGGGCGCACGGCTCACCGGCGTGCGCCCGGCCAGCCGTACCAGGGGAGGGACACCACCATGGCCGCCAGCCGACGCCGACTCACCGTTGTCGCCGCCGTAGCGACCGCCGCGCTCGCCGCCGGCCTCACCACCGGCTGCGACGCCGTGGACAAGGCACTGGACTGCGTGCAGACCGCCGACGCCATCGCCGACAACGTCACCGGACTCCAGCAGGCCGTGGAGAACGCGGCGAACGACCCCTCCCAGGCCGACGCGTCGCTCGACTCCATCGAGAAGAGCCTGCGGAAGATCGGCGACAAGACGGACGACGCCGACGTCAACAAGGCCGTGGACGACCTGCAGAAGGCGGTCGGCAACGTACGCACGGCCCTCAGGAACGGGGACGCGACGCCGGACGTCAGCCCCGTGACGGACGCGGCCGGAGAGCTGACCAAGGTCTGCACGTCGTAGACGCAGCCCCGGCGGGCCGCGCTAGCGCGGCTTCTTCTTCAGGCGTTTGCGCTCCCCGCGCGGCAGCTTGCGCTCCACGCCCACCCCGCCCCAGAACGCGACCCCGCCGATGATCACGCGGGGCGCGCCCGGCTCGGGCGGGCCGTCGTCCCGCGGGTGTTCGAAGGCCCCCATCACCCCGACACCGCGCACGACGACCTCGACACCCGGCGGCACGATCACCTGGACCCCGCCCATGATCACCACACAGTGGATCTCGACCTCGCCGGCCGCGAAATCCGCCTCCCGCAGGTCGAGTTCGCCGCCGCCCATGAACGTGAGGCAGGAGTACCGCCTCGGCACCGTCCAGCGGCCCTTGCGCTCGAACCCCGACAGGATCGCCACCGCGCCCCTCGAGGAGCCCTCCGCGCCGGTGATCCGGCCCGCCCAGCCGGCGCCCGCCACCGGGGCCTTGACGAAGGAGACGGGCAGGGCCGGTGCGACGGCGCCGGCCACCGGCAGGTCGCGGGTCAGCGGCGCCAGCTCGCCGTACGTCCGCGCCCGGTAGGCCGCCTCCAGCCGCTCGTCGAACTCCGCCATGTCGAGCCGGCCCTCGGCCAGGGCGTCCCGCAGGACCTCGGCGACCCGGTCACGGTCGGCGTCGGACGCGCGGAGGTCCGGGACTGCGTCGTCGCTCATGCCGGCAGCCTACGAGACCGCCTTCTCCGCGTACATCCTGGCGATGACGGCCTCGATGTCCGGCTCCCGCACCGACAGGTCCACCAGCGGGTACCGGGCGGCCAGATGCGCCACGACCGGCGCCGCCGACTGCCCCGCCGGGAACGCCAGCCACTGCCGGGGACCCTCCACCCGCACCACCCGGGCCGACGGCACCTGGACCGGCGGCAGCTCCCGCTCCAGGTCCACCACCAGCGTCCGCTCGCTCTCGCCGGCCTCGTGCAGCCCCGCGAGCGCACCGTCGTACACCAGCCGACCGTGGTCGATCACCATCACCCGCGAGCACAACTGCTCGATGTCCTGCAGGTCGTGCGTGGTGAGCAGCACCGTCGTGCCGCGCTCGGCGTTCACCTCCCGCAGGAACTCCCGCACCCTGGCCTTCGACACGACGTCCAGACCGATCGTCGGCTCGTCCAGGTACAGCACGTCCGGGTCGTGCAGCAGCGCCGCCGCGATGTCACCGCGCATCCGCTGCCCCAGGGACAGCTGCCGCACCGGTACGTCCAACAGGGCACCCAGGTCCAGCAGTTCCACCAGCCGGTCCAGGTTCTCGCGGTAACGGGCGTCCGGGATGCGGTACATGCGGTGCGCCAGCCGGTAGGAGTCGATCAGCGGCAGGTCCCACCACAGCGTGGTCCGCTGACCGAACACCACCCCGATCCGGTGCGCGAGCCGCGACCGCTCCCGCGCCGGATCGATGCCCGCCACCCGCAGCCGCCCGGCACTCGGCGTCAGGATCCCGGTCAGCATCTTGATCGTCGTCGACTTCCCGGCGCCGTTCGGCCCGATGTACCCGACCATCTCGCCGCGCCCCACGGTGAACGAGAGCGAGTCCACCGCCCGCACCTCGTGCCGCTCCCGCCGCAGGAACCCGGTCCTGCGGCGCACCTCGAAGACCTTCTCGACCCGCTCCACCGCGATGAAGCCGTCTCCCGGGACGCCGTCCCCCACGACGCCGTCGTCCCCTGCGATCACGTCACCCACGCTAGCTCCCTGTGCTGCGGTACGAACGAAGTCCCGCCCGCCAGGCCAGCCCCGCGAGCACACCGCAGCCGACCGCCACCAGCGGGGGCGTGAACGCGGTCCACTCCGGCAGGCCCAGCGGGTACGGCCGCCCGAGCACATGGGTCGCGGGCAGCCAGTTGACGAAGGCCAGCGGCAGCACGAAGGTCACCCCGCGCACCAGCTCCTTCGCGAACACGGTCGGCGGGTACTGGAGCAGCGTCGTACCGCCGTAGGTGAAGGCGTTCTGCACCTCCGAGGCGTCCTGCGCCACGAACTGGAACGCCGCGCCCGCCACGAACACCGCGCAGAAGATGCCGCAGCCGCTCACCACCATCACCGGCATCAGCAGCAGCCTGTCCGCCGTCCAGTCGATGTCCACCCGGGTCAGCGACCAGCCCAGCACCAGCGCCCCCTGCGTCACCCGGCCCAGCCGCCGCAGCGCGAACCGGTCGGCCGCCACCTGCGCCAGCACCGGCGCCGGGCGCACCAGCAGGGTGTCCAGCGTGCCGTCCCTGACCCGCCGGCCCAGCCGGTCCATCGACCCGATCACCAGGTCCGCCAGCCCGAAGGAGGTCGCGGACAGGCCGTACAGGAACGCCACTTCGGGCAGCGGGTAGCCGCCCAGGGCGTCCACCCGGGAGAACATCAGCATGATCGCGACGAAGTCGAGGAAGGTCGCCGCGAAGTTCCCGAACGTGGTCATGGCGAAGGACGCCCGGTAGGCCATCGTGGAGCGCACCCACATCCCCGCGATCAGCCGGTACGCCCGCACGCCCTCGGCCAGCCGGCGGGCCGGGCCGGACACCTGGCGCGGGGCCTGGAGCTCAGCCACCCTGCACCACCACCCGGCGTGTGGCCGCCGACTGCACCAGCCGTCCGGCCCCCAGCAGCGCCACCGCCCACGCGGCCTGGAAGAGATAGGTGGGCAGCGGGTCCGCGTGCCCCAGCAGGACGTCCGCCGGGCCCTGCAGCAGCGACGACCAGGGCAGCACCCGTACGACGTCACCGAGCACCCCCGGGAACACGTTCAGCGGCAGCAGCATGCCCGAGCAGAAGAAGCCCAGCAGCCACGCCATCTGCGCCACACCGGCGCCGTCCAGCAGCCAGAACGCGCTCAGCGCCACCAGGTAGCGGATGCCGAAACCGACCAGCATGGCGAGGACCACCGCGACGAGGAACGCCACCCAGGTGCCGGCGTCGGCCGGCAGGTACACCGGGAAGCACAGCGCGCCGAACGCGAACGGGACCAGGCCCCGGCCCAGCAGCTGGAAGAACGCCCGGCCGAGATCCGCCGCCAGCCACCACAGCTGGAGATCGGCGGGCCGGTACAGGTCGATCGCCACGTCCCCCGTACGGATGCGTTCCATCAACTCGTCCTCGACGCCCCCGCCCCCGATCGCGAGGGTCGACAGGAACGCCTGCCCCAGCCATACGTACGTCACGGCCTGCGCCTGGTCGTACCCGCCCAGATGCGGCCTCTCCTCCCACAGGGCGCGGTACGTGTAGACGAGGATGAGACCGAAGACGGTGTTCGTGAACACCCCTGCCGCAGTGGCGGCCCGGTAGGTCGCGTACCGTCTGAATCCCCCTGTCGCCACGGCCGCGTACAACCGTCCCGCGCCCACGCCAGTCGACCTCCTCGGACCGCTCGACACCGAAGCGCAGGAGCCTAGTCCGAAGGCCCGGCGGCCGGCCACGCGATTTCCGGTCGGAAGCGTGCCGGAATCCGGGAACGGAACGCCAGGTGCGAGAGTCTTCAAACAGGGGGAGCGCAGAAGCGTACGAGGCGTACGGGAACGTACGACGCGAAACAGGAGTCCGTGCACGACATGAGCGACGAGCCGCAGCCGCAGCAGCCGAACGAAGGCGTGGCACCTGAAGAGCCGCTGCCGGCTGAAGGGCCCGGAAACCCGGGACGCCGCGAACCGAGCAGCGCACCACCGAATCCCGCAGGGGGCACCAGGAGCGACACCAGCGCACGCGCCGGGAGGCCCGAGGGCCGCGACGGCGGTGTGAGTGCCGGCGGTGCCGGGAGGGGCGACGGTGGTCAGCGCGCCGGGGACGCCCGGAACGGCGAGGGCGCGTCGAGCGACGCCGGAGGCACTGGCAGCCGTGCCGGCGCCGGGCGCGCTGACGGTGGCCCGGAGGCGGCTGGGCGTGAGGCGGGCCGCACGGCCGGGACCGGCAACGGCCCGGCGGACTCCCCGGCCCGTCCCGGCTCCGGCATGACGGGCACGTCCTCCCGGGACGGCTCCCGCCCCGGGGACCCAGCCGAACAGGACCGGGACCGGACGGCCTCCATCGCCCGCGCCCGCCAGGCGGCCCGCGCCCGCACGGAACAGACGGATGCCGCGGGAACCGCCGCAGGCACGGCCTCCGGCGGCACCGGGGTGCCCGGCCGCGGCCCGGCGTCCGGCGACGGCCCGGGATCCGGCCGTGGCCCGGCAACCGGTCGTGGTTCGGCATCCGGCCGTGAGCAGGAAGCCGCCGGTGGCCCGGCGGCCGGACGTGGTGCGCGGGGCGGGTCCGGCCAGGCGTCCGGCGGTGCGTCGGAGTCCGGTCGTGGCCCGGTGTCCGGACGTGAGCAGGAAGCCGCCGGTGGCCCGGCGGCCGGACGTGGCCCGGGGTCCGGTGACGGCCCGGGGTCCGGCCGTGGCCCGGCAACCGGTCGTGGTTCGGCATCCGGACGTGAGCAGGACGCCGCCGGTGGCCCGGCCGCCGGCCGTGGTGCGCGGGGCGGGTCCGGCCAGGCGTCCGGCGGTGGCTCGGAGTCCGGTCGTGGCCCGGTGTCCGGTGGGGCGCCGGCGGGTGGTGCCGGCGTGGCATCCGGCCGCGGTTCGGAGTCCGGCCGGCGCGCGGAGTCCGGTGGGGCATCGGCGTCCGGTGACGGGCCGGTGTCCGGCGGCGCCGCGGCCGCCGGTGCGCAATCGGCTGCCGGCGCAGACGGTGCCGCCTCCGCCGCCCGGGGCGGCTCGCGTGCCGGTGCGTCCGGTGGCGGCGGGAAGCCGGGCGGCTCCGGGCAGGAGCCGCCCGCCGAGAGCACCCAGGTGCTCCGCCGTGTCACCCCGCCCCGCGGGCCGGGTTCCGGTACCCGGCAGGAGGCCGACTCCGCCCCGGCGCCCGAGACCACGCAGGTGCTGCGGCGGGTCAACGCCCCCCGCTCCGGCGAGCCCGCGGGTGAGCCGGACCCCACCCGCCGTACCCCTCCTCCCACCGTGCCCCGCCCCGGCGGGGAGAACCGCGCTGCCCAGGCGTCCGGTGCCGCCGCCCCCTCCTCCCCGGCCGCCGCCCGGGCCGCCCGCGCCGCCCGCGCGGCCGGCACCGCCGCAGCGGGAGCCGGCGCCGGGGCGGGAGCCGGTGCTCAGGCCGCCGCCGCGCCGGCGACCGGCGCCGCGGCCGCTTCCGCCGCCTCGGCCACCGGCCCCGGCACCGATCCCAAGAACGCCACCGGAGCCCTCACCACCACGCTCCCCGCCACCGACGGCGAGACCGCCGGCGGCAAGGGCAAGGGCAAGAAGGGCAAGCGGCCCAAACGGACCGGCTGGCGGCGGATCATCCCCACCTGGCGCATGGTGCTCGGCACCTTCTTCGTCGGCGTGCTGCTGCTCGTCGGGCTCTTCTTCGTCGGGTACTCCCTGGTGAAGATCCCCCCGGCCAACGCGTTCGCCACCAAGCAGAGCAACGTCTTCCTGTACGCCGACGGCTCACAGCTGGCCCGCGACGGCGAGGTCAACCGCGAGAACGTCACCCTCGCCCAGGTCTCCAAGGACGCCCAGCACGCCGTACTGGCCGCCGAGGACCGGGACTTCTACACCGAGTCCGCCGTCGACCCCAAGGCGATGCTCCGCGCCGGCTGGAACACCGCGACCGGCAAGGGCAAGCAGTCCGGCTCGACGATCACCCAGCAGTACGTGAAGAACTACTACCTGGCCCAGGAACAGACGGTCACCCGCAAGGCCAAGGAGTTCTTCATCGCGATCAAGCTCGACCAGAACAAGTCCAAGGACGAGATCCTGGAGGGCTACCTCAACACCAGCTACTTCGGCCGCAACGCCTACGGCATCCAGGCCGCGTCCCAGGCCTACTACGGCCGCGACGCCGCCGACCTCGACCCGGCCCGCGCCGCCTACCTCGCCGCGCTCGTCAACGCGCCCAGCGAGTACGACGTCGTCGCGCACCCGGAGAACCGCAAGGCGGCAGTCGCCCGCTGGAACTACGTCCTGGACGGCATGGTCACCAAGGGCTGGCTCAGCGAGTCCAAGCGCGCCGGCATGAAGTTCCCGATGCCCAAGGAGCAGACGGTCTCCACCGGCATGTCCGGCCAGCGCGGCTACCTCGTGGAAGCGGTCAAGCAGTACCTCACCGCGAACAACATCATCGACTCCGACCACCTCACGGCCGGCGGCTACCGCATCACCACCACCATCCAGAAGGACCGGCAGGACGCCTTCGTCAAGGCGGTCGACGACCAGCTGATGTCCAAGCTGGACAAGAAGAACCGCAAGGCCGACACCTTCGTCCGGGCCGGCGGCGCCTCCGTCGACCCCAGGACGGGCAAGGTCGTCGCCATGTACGGCGGCATCGACTACGTGAAGCAGTACACCAACGGCGCCACCCGCGGTGACTTCCAGGTCGGCTCCACGTTCAAGCCGTTCGTGTTCACCTCCGCCGTGGAGAACGGGTCCACCACCCAGGACGGCCGCGCCATCACCCCGAACACCGTCTACGACGGCACCAACCAGCGCCCCGTCCAGGGCTGGAACGGCGGCGCCTACGCCCCCGAGAACGAGGACCAGAAGTCGTACGGCCCGATCACCGTCCGCAAGGCCACCGACGCGTCGGTGAACTCGGTGTACGCGCAGATGGCCGTCGACGTCGGCCCCGCCAAGGTCAAGCAGACCGCGGTCGACCTGGGCATCCCCTCCGACACCCCGGACCTCCAGCCGTACCCGTCCATCGCCCTCGGCACCGCCACCGCCAGCGTCCTGGACATGGCGGAGGCCTACGCCACGCTCGCCAACCACGGCAAGCACGGCACGTACACCCTGGTCGAGAAGATCACCAAGGACGGCACCAACGAGGTCAAGCTGCCCGAGCATCCGGCCAAGCAGGCCGTCAGCCGGGAGGCCGCCGACACCACGACCTCGGTCCTGCAGAGCGTGGTCGAGAGCGGCACCGCCACGGCCGCCCAGGCCGCGGGCCGTCCGGCGGCCGGCAAGACCGGTACCGCCGAGAGGGACACCGCCGCCTGGTTCGCCGGCTACACCCCGGAGCTGGCCACGGTGGTCTCCGTCATGGGCCAGGACCCGGTGACGGCCAAGCACCAGCCGCTCTACGGAGCGCTCGGCCAGGTGCGTATGAACGGCGGCGGCCCGCCCACCCAGATCTGGGCGCAGTACACGCGCGACGCGCTGGAGGGCAAGCCGGTCAGCAAGTTCGACCTGGAGCTCCAGCGGGGCGCCGACCAGGTCCAGGAGCCGCCCGCCACCAGCACCGCCCAGCCCGGCACCGACGGCGGCGGCAACGACGGCGGCGCCACCGCCACGCCGACGGACGGTGCCACCACCGGCGGCGGCACCCCGACGGACGGCGGCACGACCGGCGGCGGCACCCCGACGAACGGCGGCACCACCGCAGGCGGCACCCCGACGACCGGCGGCACGACCACGGACGGGGGCGCCACCACCGGCGGCACCACCCCGACCGGCGGAGGAACCACCACGGACGGCGGCGGCACCACCGGCGGCGGGGACACGACCGGCGGCGGCACGCCCACCGGCGGCGGGACCACCGCGGGCGGCACACCGGGCGGGGGCACCACAGGATCGGACGGGGGCCCGGGAGGCTTCACGGGCACCTGACCCCCGGACCCCGTACACCCGACGCCTCAGTGACCGCTGGTCGCCTTCAGCCCCACCACGGCGACCAGCAGCAGGCACACGAAGAAGATCCGGGCGGCGGTGACCGGCTCACCCAGCACCACCATGCCGAGCACCGCCGCACCGGCCGCGCCGATGCCCACCCACACCCCGTACGCGGTACCGATGGGCAGGGACTTCGCGGCGTACGACAGCAGGACCATGCTCGCGACGATGCCGGCGCCGGTGAACAGACTGGGGACGAGCCGGGTGAACCCCTCGCTGTACTTCATCCCGATCGACCAGCCCACTTCCAGCAGACCGGCGACGACGAGCAGAACCCAGGCCATGACGGCACCTCCGGGACGCGGCGACTTTCCTACGGGTCGTTCCGGGTGCGTCGTCTTTGCCTTCGGCCCGGTACGGCGCGTCTCGTCGGGCTCCCTTTCGAACATAGCAAAAGCACGGCAAAGAGGGCCGGTGACGAAGGTCACCGGCCCTCTCGCTCTCTGTTCTGCAGGTACAGCCCCGCTACAGGTACAGCCCCGTGGAGTCCTCCGACCCCTCGAACCGGTCCGCGGCGACGGCGTGCAGGTCACGCTCGCGCATGAGGACGTACGCCACGCCCCGCACCTCGACCTCCGCCCGGTCCTCCGGGTCGAACAGGACACGGTCCCCGGGCTCCACCGTCCGTACGTTCTGCCCCACGGCGACGACCTCGGCCCAGGCCAGCCGCCGGCCGACCGCCGCGGTGGCGGGAATCAGAATGCCGCCCCCCGACCGCCGCTCGCCCTCACCGGTCTCCTGCCGCACGAGAACCCGGTCGTGCAGCATCCGGATGGGCAGCTTGTCGTGGTGGGGAGTGCTGTGCTCGTTTCTGTTGGCGCTCACGGCTCGAACCTACCTGTCCCGGTCAGTCCCTGCGCCGCCGGGCCCCGAGGGCGAGCAGCCCCACGACCCCCACGACGACCAGCGCGACGGGCACCACCCGCTCCAGACGCGGCGCCCCCTCATCGTTCACGAACTGTGCCCGTACCTCGCTCACGACACGGTTGACCTGCACGTACGCCCGTCCGACCGTGTGGTCGACATGGGCGACGGCCTTGGCCTTCGCATCGCCGACGATGGTCTTCGGATGCACCCGCACCCCGATCTCGTCGAGCGTCTCGGCCAGCACTTCACGGCGGCGCTTGATGTCCGCCTCGATCTGCGCCGGGGTTCTGGTGTCCGACGTGTCCGCCACCGTACGGCCTCCGAAGTCTGCTGATGCTGTTCCGAACAGTTTGTCAGCTCTGGGCGGCGCCGCACCGCAAGGCCCCCCGGTTAGGCTGGCCCGATGAGCGAGCGACTCCAGCCGGGGGACGTGGCCCCCGCCTTCACCCTCCCCGACGCCGACGGCACCGAGGTGTCCCTCTCGGACCGCAAGGGCCGCAAGGTCATCGTCTACTTCTACCCGGCCGCGCTGACCCCAGGCTGCACCAAGCAGGCCTGTGACTTCACGGACAACCTGGAGCTGCTGGCCGGCGCCGGCTACGACGTCATCGGCATCAGCCCCGACAGCCCGGAGAAGCTGGCGAAGTTCCGCGAGAAGGAGTCCCTGAAGGTCACCCTCCTCGCCGACCCGGACAAGAAGGTCACCGAGGCGTACGGCGCCTACGGCGAGAAGAAGAACTACGGCAAGACCTACCTGGGCGTCATCCGCTCCACGATCGTCGTGGACGAGGAGGGCAAGGTCGAACGGGCCCTGTACAACGTCCGCGCCACCGGCCACGTGGCGAAGATCATCAAGGACCTGGGCATCTGACCCCGCCCACCACACGAACGGCCCGCTCCGGGGACCCCCGGCCCGGGCCGTTTCCCGTGCCCCCGGGCGTGACGGTCCGATAACCGGTTCGTCACTCCGTACGGGCAGCGAACGCGCGCCCGGGACGGAGGGGGGCTGGGTGGGGGTCAGCGGCCTGGAGGTCGTCGGCGGCCATCACACGCACATCAGCCGCGGGATCAAGGCGTACGGGAAGCAGGCGGTCGGTCAGGCCCGGCGCATTCCGAGTGACCGGCTCAAGTGGGCCATGACGGCGGTGGGCCTGCCGGAGCGCTGTGCCCGTTGCGGCACGGAGCCGGTGTGGCGGGGCCGTCCGCTTCCGCTGGAGGTCGATCACATCGACGGTGACTGGCGGAACAACCGGATCGAGAACCTACGGTTCCTCTGTCCCAACTGTCATTCGACCACGGACGATTACCGGGGGCGCGGCAAGGGTCGCTCCCGGGGCGGCGCCGTATGAGCGGCGGGGTGCGGTACACGCGTGAGCGGTTGGCGGAGGCCGCCGAGCGGTGCGCGAGCCTCGACGAGGTCATCGCCTTCTTCGGCAGACATGGCAGCCCCGCGCCCGAGGAACTGCGCGCGGCGGTCGCCGAGTCGATCTCCATCGCCGAGACGCTACGCCGCCTCGGACGGCCGGACACCGGCACGCAGCGCGCGCTGCTGCGGCAGTGGGTTGCCGAGGAGGGCATCTCGACCGTGCACTTCCTGGGGCAGGCGCACCGACGCGGCAAGGCCCGTGCGGACCGCGTCAGGCGTCCCGAGGACATCCTGGTCCAGCACGACGGCCGACGTCGGACGCGCACCTACCTGCTCCGACGCGCGCTGAGCGAAGTGGGCGTACCGGAGGAGTGCGCCGAGTGCGGCATCGGACCGGAGTGGGGCGGGCAGCCGATGACGTTGGAGGTCGACCACATCAACGGTGACTGGAGCGACGACCGGCGTGAGAATCTCCGGCTGCTCTGCCCCAACTGCCACGCGGCCACGGGCACCTGGTGCCGAGGGGGCGCACGGCGAAAGACGCGGCCCCGTACACTGAGCGAGGCAAAACGGCCTGTGAACAAATAGTCCGTTTTGGGGCGGCCGTGGCGAAATAGGCGATACGCGCGGGTTTTAGGTGCCCGTGGGAGAAATCCCGTGTGGGTTCGAGTCCCACCGGCCGCACAGGTGAGGGGCCGTCCACCCGGGCGGCCCCTCGGCCTCTCTCAGCCCAACAGCTCCCGTACCACCGGCACCAGCGCCCGGAACGCCTTCCCCCGGTGGCTGATCGCGTTCTTCTCCTCCGGGCTCAGCTCGGCGCACGTGCGCGTCTCGCCGTCCGGCTGGAGGATCGGGTCGTAGCCGAAGCCGTTCGTGCCGGCCGGGGCGTGCCGCAGCGTGCCGGGCAGCTGTCCCTCCACCACCCGCTCCGTGCCGTCCGGCAACGCGAGCGCCGCCGCGCAGGCGAAGTAGGCGCCCCGGTGCTCGTCGGCGATGTCCGAGAGCTGGGCCAGCAGCAGGTCCAGGTTGGCCTTGTCGTCGCCGTGGCGGCCGGCCCAGCGGGCGGAGAAGATGCCGGGGGCGCCGCCCAGGACGTCGACGCACAGGCCGGAGTCGTCGGCGACGGCGGGCAGGCCGGTGGCCTGGGCGAGGGCGTGTGCCTTGAGCAGGGCGTTCTCGGCGAAGGTGACGCCGGTCTCCTTGACGTCGGGGACGTCGGGGAAGGCGTCCGTGCCGATGAGCTCGTGGGGGAGTCCGGCCTCGGCGAGGATCGCCCTCAGTTCGGTGATCTTTCCGGCGTTGCGGGTGGCGAGGATCAAGCGGGTCATGTCCGCCAGTATTCCTCGCCGCCCGGTCACAGCTCCGCCTGCCCCGCGCCCTTCAGGGTGCCGAGGTCGAAGACCTCGGCCATGGTGCGGTAGCCCAGGTCGCTGGGGTGGAGGTGGTCGCCGGAGTCGTACGCGGGGCGCAGCCGGCGCGGGTCGTAGGGGTCCCGGAGGGTCTTGTCGAAGTCGACGACCGCGTCGTAGACCCCGCCGGCGCGGATCCGCGCGTTGACCTGTTGGCGTACGGCTTCCCGGGCGGGGGTGTAGCCGTGGTGGCCCTGGAACGGCATGAGGGTGGCGCCGATGACCTTCAGGCCGCGGGCGTGGGCCTGGCGGACGAGGGTGCGCAGGCCGGTGACGATGCGGTCGGGGTCGGCGAGCCGGGGGTTGCGCAGGATGTCGTTGATGCCGAGGTCGATGACGACGACCTTGACGTTGGGGCGGTCGAGGGCGTCGCGGCCGAAGCGGGCGAGGCCGCTCTGGTTCTCGGCGGGCCGGCCGAGGCCGTCGGCGAGGACCTGGTTACCGCTGATGCCCTCGTTGACGACGCTGTAGCGGGGCAGTTCCCGTCCGTTGCGCAGGGCGGTGCGCAGCCGGCCGGAGAGGATGTCGGGCCAGCGGTGGTTGGCGCCGGTGGTGGAGGTGACGCCGTCGGTGATGGAGTCGCCGAAGACGACGACGGTGCCGGTGGCCTCGTTGCTGAGGACGTCGAGGGCCGTCACGTACCGCCAGTACGGGGTCTGTCCGGTGTACGGGGTGCCGGTGGTGTCGTCGGTGCGGTCGCCGGTGGCGACGTAGGAGATCTGCCGGGCGCGGGGGTGGTAGGTGACCGGTCCTGAGGGTGTGGGGGAGTAGGTGGTGATCAGGACGTCGGTGTCGTGCGGGAGGGTGAGGTGCACGGCGTCGCTGACGGCCTGTGCGCCGGCGGGTATGACGACGCCGGGGGCGCCGTTGAAGGTGAGGCGCCGCATCGTTTCCGCGGCGGCGGCCGCGCTGCCGTCGCCCAGGGAGAGGGCGAGGGAGGCGTGGCTGATGGTGAGGGCGGACTGGCCGTACAGATTGGACAGCGTGACGCGGGCACTCGTACCGCCGGCGCTGGTGTGCACGACGTTGCGGACGGAGCGGCCCGCGAGGCCGGCCGTCTCGGTGCCGGGTTCGCCGCCGACGGGCGCGGTGGCCCAGGCGCCGACCCAGGTGCCGGTGGAGGCGGGGGCGGCGTGGGAGTCGCGGTGCGGGCGGTTGTCGCCGACGGTGGCGCGGGGGGTGCCGTCGTGGGCGGCGACGGTGACGTACAGGGCGGCGGACAGGGCCACGACCAGCGCGACGAGCGCGCTCAGGACGGCATAACCATGACGCTTGGTCACGCTTGTTTTGTTCTCCTCGACAGATGGGAGCCCGGGGCTCCGATCTTGCTCACCCATGATGGGTCATGGGGCCGGGGTGAGGTGACAGGACCCTGCCACGACAACCCTTCAGACAGACGCCGGGAACTCCTGTTTCGTTCCGGGAGTCGGTCAGGAAGGGACAATTGTGTGCGAGATCACCGAACGGGTGGAGCTGATGGAACCTAGCGAGACGGGAACTCCGGGGCGGGTCGCGTCGTACAAGACGATGACGGCGTTCACCCCGGCCGACGAGGAGCGCCGGCGCGGGGTGCGCCGGATGAAGGCCACGGCGACGGGCATGCTGCTGTTCGTCGCGGTGGTGTACGTGCTGGCGAAGGCGGCCGGGAACGCGGGTGCCGGGGCGTGGACGGATTATGTGGCGGCGGCGGCCGAGGCGGGCATGGTCGGTGCGCTCGCCGACTGGTTCGCGGTGACGGCTCTGTTCCGGCACCCGCTGGGGCTGCCCATCCCGCACACCGCGATCATCCCCACCAAGAAGGACCAGCTGGGCGTGTCGCTGGGTGAGTTCGTCGGTGAGAACTTCCTCTCCGAGGACGTGGTGCGGCAGCGGTTGCGGGCGGTGGGCATCGGCAGCCGGCTGGGGGCCTGGCTGGCCGAGCCGGAGCACGCGGACCGGGTGACGGCGGAGCTGGCGACGGCGCTGCGGGGGGCGCTGACGGTGCTGCGGGACTCCGATGTGCAGGCGGTGGTGGGTGAGGCGATCACCCGGCGGGCCAACGCGCAGGAGATCGCGCCGGGCATCGGCAAGACGCTGGAGCGGATCGTCGCCGACGGCGGGCACCGGCGGGTGGTGGACCTGGTGGTGGCGCGGGCGCACGACTGGCTGGTGCTGCACCGGGACGACGTGATGGTGGCGGTGGAGGGGGGTGCGCCGGGCTGGACGCCGCGGTTCGTGGACCGGAAGGTGGGCGAGCGGGTCTACAAGGAGCTGTTGCGGTTCGTGACGGAGATGCGGGACATGCCCTCGCACCCGGCGCGTGGCGCGCTGGACCGTTTCCTCACCGACTTCGCCTCCGACCTCCAGTCGGACACGGACACCCGGGCGCGGGTGGAGCGGCTCAAGGGCGAGGTGCTGGGCCGGGGCGAGGTGCAGGATCTGATCGCGTCGGTGTGGACGGCCGTGCGGTCGATGATCGTGGCGGCGGCGGAGGACGAGCGCAGCGAGCTGCGGACGCGGGTGCGGGCGGCGCTGCTGTCGCTGGGCGCGCGGATGGCGACCGAGCCGAAGGTGCAGGACAAGGTCGACAGCTGGGTGGAGGGTGCCGCGGTGCACGTCGTGACGACGTACCGCGGGGAGATCACCTCGTTGATCACGGACACGGTGGCGAGCTGGGACCCCGAGCACACGACCCGCAAGATCGAGGCGCACATCGGCCGGGACCTGCAGTTCATCCGGATCAACGGCACGGTGGTGGGTTCCCTGGCCGGGCTGGTGATCTACTCCCTCTCGCGCTGGCTGGGGGCCTGACCGGACTGTTCCGCGCAGGCCAGGGCACCCGGTATCCCGTCCTTCGACGTGGAGGGAGCCCCATGAGCACAGCCGAGGCCGGCACCGGCCGGACCCTCACCACCGACATCCCCGCCCGACTCGACCGCCTGCCCTGGTCCCGCTGGCACTGGACGATCGTCATCGGCCTGGGCACCGTGTGGATCCTGGACGGCCTGGAGGTCACGGTCGTCGGCAACATCGCCAGCCGGTTGTCGGAGCCCGGCAGCGGTCTTTCGATCAGTTCCGGTCAGGTCACCGGTGTCGCCGCCGCGCTGTACGTGGCGGGCGCCTGCGCGGGTGCCCTGTTCTGGGGCCGGCTGACGGACCGTTTCGGCCGCAAGAACCTTTTCATGATCACGCTGGCGGTGTACCTCGCGGCGACGGCGCTCACGGCCGTCTCCTGGGAGGCCTGGTGGTTCTTCCTGTTCCGTTTCCTGACCGGTTTCGGCATCGGCGGTGAGTACGCGGCCATCAACTCCGCGATCGACGAGCTGATCCCGGCGGACTACCGCGGCCGGGTCGACCTGATCATCAACGGCAGTTTCTGGCTGGGTGCGGTCGGCGGCTCCCTGCTGTCGATCGTCGCGCTGGACACGGGGCTGCTGGCGGCGAACGTCGGCTGGCGCCTGACGTTCGCGCTCGGCGCCGTCCTGGCGCTGGTCATCCTGCTCGTACGGCGGCACGTCCCGGAGAGCCCGCGGTGGCTGCTGATCCACGGCAGGGACCGGGAGGCGGAGGAGATCGTCTCCGACATCGAACGCCGGGTGGAGGAGGAGCGGGGCGAGCCGCTCCCCGCGGCCGAGGGCGAGCTGGAGATCCACCAGCGCAAGAGCGTGTCGTTCATGGAGATCGCCCGCACGGTCTTCGGCCGTTACCGCAGGCGGGCGGTGCTCGGCTTCTCCCTCTTCATCGGCCAGGCGTTCCTGTACAACGCGATCACCTTCGGCTTCGGCGCGATCCTGACCAAGTTCTTCGACGTGCCCTCCGGTCACACCGGCTACTACTTCGCGGTGATCGCGGTCGGCAACTTCTGCGGCCCGCTGCTGCTGGGCAAGCTCTTCGACACGGTCGGCCGGCGGGTGATGATCTCCTCGACGTACCTGCTGTCGGGTGTGCTGCTGTTCGCCACGGCCTGGCTGTTCGACCGGGGTTCGCTGAGCGCGGGCACGCTGACCGCCTGCTGGTGCGCGGTGCTGTTCTTCGCCTCGGCGGGCGCCTCCAGCGCCTACCTCACGGTGTCGGAGATCTTCCCGATGGAGACGCGGGCGATGTCCATCGCGTTCTTCTACGCCCTCGGCACCGCGGCCGGCGGCATCAGCGGCCCGCTGCTGTTCGCCGATCTGACGGGCACGGGCCGGGTCGGCGACACCGTCCTCGCCTTCTGCATCGGCGCGGCGCTGATGTGCGCGGCCGGGCTGGTCGCCGCGTTCCTGGCGGTTCGGGCCGAACGCCGCTCCCTGGAGGACATCGCCCGCCCGCTGACGGCGGTGGCCGGCCGGGCCAAGGCCGCGGCCCAGGGCACCCGGCCGTCCCGGGGCACCCCGGGTTCGCAGGGCCCCGGCCCCACGGCACCGCCGGCGGCCAGCAGGCCGTGAGCGGCGGGGCCGGAGGGGCCCGGGTGGCGCCGGGGACGTCGACGGCCGGGCGCCGGTAGGGAGCGCGGCGGGTGAGCGTCAGGCTCCTGTGGTGGAGCCCGGCCGGACGATCATCAGGACGGTCACCGCGGCCCACAGCAGGTTGAACAGCCCGGTGACCATGCCGAGCCGCGCGGCCCGCCCGGCGTCCGCGCGTCCTTCGAGGAGCGCGGACTGGGCGGGCAGCACCAGAGCCGCGAGGACGAGGGCCGCGAGGGCGGTGAGGGCGATCGACACGATCAGCCAGGCGCTGCCGAGCACGCCCATCTCGCTCGCGGTGGCGAACCCGAAGACGGGGACGACGACGCCGACGACGGCGTAGACGCGGCAGATGCGGTGGAGCAGGCGCAGTGTGCCGGTGGGGTCGGGGTGGCCGCCGGCCCCCTGACCGTCGTCATCGCCGGGCCCGGTGGCCGGGGCCCGGCGGGCGGCGGGCGGGAACATGCTGGCGGCGACGGCGACGGGACCGATGGCGAGGATCGCGGCGATGACGTGGACGGAGAGCAGGAACTTGGTCACGGGGGGACGCTAGAGGGCGCGGGGATCCCGTAGAAGTGGCGGGATTGCCAGTGCCCGACGGATTCCCGCCAGAGCCTGGTCCCCTGGGTCGGCGGCGCCCTCTGGCGTCGCTGATTCCCGAGTCGGCAAGGGTCGGCAAAGGACGGACCGGTTGGCGACAACCCGTGGTACGGCTACCTTCTTGCCATGCATACGGTGGCCGTACTGGCGCTGGACGGCGTCATCCCGTTCGATCTCTCCGCACCCATCGACACCTTCGGCTGGGCGCGGCTGCCCGACGGCCGGGAGCCGTACCGGGTGCGGGTCTGTTCGGTGCGGGAGGAGGTGAGCGCGGGTGCCTTCACGGTCCGGGCGCCGTACGGCCTCCAGGCCCTGGCGGAGGCCGACACGATCATCCTGCCCGGGGTGGCGCGGCCCCCGGAGACGCTGCCGCCCGGGGTCGGCGAGGCCCTGCGCGCGGCGGCGGCGAACGGCACCCGGATCGCGTCGATCTGCGTGGGCGCGTTCCTCCTCGCGGCGACGGGCCTGCTGGACGGGCTGCGCGCGACGACGCACTGGGCCGCGGCCCAGGACCTGGCCCGGCGCCACCCGGCGGTGACGGTCGACCCGAACGTCCTGTACGTCGACAACGGCCAGTTCCTGACGTCGGCGGGCGCCGCGGCGGCCCTCGACATGTGCCTGCACATGATCCGCAAGGACTTCGGCTCGGCGGTCGCCGCGCACGCGGCCCGGATGTCGGTGATGCCGCTGGAACGGGAGGGCGGGCAGGCCCAGTTCATCGTCCACGACCTGCCCCCGGCCCCGGCCGGCACCACCATGGAGCCCCTGCTGGCCTGGCTGGAGGACCACTGCGACCAGGATCTGGCACTGGCCGAGATCGCGGCGAAGGCCGGCATGAGCACCCGTACCCTCAACCGCCGCTTCCGGGAGCAGACCGGTACGACGCCCCTGCAGTGGCTGCACCGGGCGCGGGTGCGACGGGCCCAGTACCTGCTGGAGACCACCGCGTACCCGGTGGAGCGCATCGCCGTCCAGACGGGCTTCGGCTCACCGACGGCGTTCCGGGAACGGTTCCGGAGGGTGGTGGGCACGAGCCCGCAGGCGTACCGGAGGGCGTTCCGGGCGGGGGAGAGGGTCTGACGTACCGGGGGCCGGGTCAGGCCTTGCGGTCGGCGACGGCCCAGGAGGCGAGGGCGACGGCACCCGCGACGCCGAGGACGGAGGGCCAGGCGCCGATCTTCTTGGCCAGGGGGTGGGACCCGGCGAACGCGGCGACGTAGGCGGCGGTCAGCGCGCCCGCGGCCTTCCCGCCGGCGCGGCTGCGCCACTGCTGGGCCGCCGCGGCGCCGGCGACGGCCAGGACGGCCCCGCCCAGCTGACGCTTCCGGGTCCAGCGGGCGACGCCGTAACCGCCGACGAGCCCGGTGGCGGCGACGACCGCGCTGGGAACTCCGGCCATGATGGCCTCCTCGTGTCCGTTTTCCGTGCCGTTGGGTCTGGCCCGAGGCTAACGCCGGCCCGAGGGCGACGCGCGGGCGGGTCGGGCGGGTCGGACGTACGCGCGTCTCAGCCGTGACCCGCATCCCGGGCGAACCTGAGTCGAGGCTTGTCAAGTTTCCGGCGGAGAGTTATATAAGAAGCCGTAGGGCATCGCACCCCGGCCCCTGATGGAAGGAGTGACCTGTGATGCTCATGCGTACGGACCCGTTCCGGGACTTCGACCGGCTCACGCAGCAGCTGTTCGGCGCGAACCCCCGCCCGTCCGCGATGCCGATGGACGCCTACCGTTCCGGGGACGAGTTCCTGGTCCACTTCGACCTCCCCGGGATCGACCCGGAGACGATCGAACTCGACGTCGAGCGCAACGTCCTCAACGTCCGCGCGGAGCGCCGCAGCCCCGCTCCCGAGGACGCGGAGATGCTGGTCGCCGAACGGCCCACGGGCACGTTCACCCGCCAGCTGTTCCTGGGCGAGACGCTCGACACGGAGCGCATCGACGCCTCGTACGAGGCCGGCGTCCTGACCCTGCGCATCCCGGTGGCCGAACAGGCCAAGCCGCGCCGCATCCAGATCACCGGCGGAGGCGGCGACCGCAAGGAGATCGGCGGCTGAGACCGCCGGATCAGCGGCTGAAAATCGCCGCCCAGGCCGTGTGCCGGACCGGGTGCGCGGCCGCTCGCGACGCGTGACCACCACGTGCCCCGCATGCCAGGCCGGCAGGCGGGGCACCAAAGCGCGCGGCAGGCCATGCGGCGCATGCGGCCCAGGAGCCCGGCGCGGTCCAGGCGGCCGATGCAGCCCGAGCGGCTCATGCTCCCCCAAGCGGCCCATGCAGCCCGAACAACCCATGTGGCCCGAGCGACCCATGCCGCACATTGGCCGAACTCCCGCCCATGCCCGCTGTATTACGGGGTACCGGGCTTCCGGTGCCCCGAAGCGTCCCGGAAGAGGAGCCAGCACGATGACCGTGACGACCCCGCAGCCCAGAACCACCATCTCCGCCCCGTCCCTGCGCCCGCGCGTCAAGGAGGAGCCGGAGGCCGCCGACTGGCTGGAGCTGACCGAGGCGGTGCGTGACGCGGGCCAGTACCCGACGAGGGCGGAGGCGGAAAGCGTCACCCGCATCGTCCTGTCGGCCCTCGGCGGCCACGTCACCGGCGACGAACGCGTGGCCCTGGCCCAGGCCCTCCCCCGGGAGGCGGGCCGCATCATCGCTGCCCAGATCCCCGCCACCCGCCCGTTGACGGCCCGCGAGTTCGTGGAGTCGGTGGCCACCCGCATAGAGGGCTCGACCCCCGCGACGGCCCGCTGGGACGTCAGCTCGGTCCTGAGCGTCCTGTCGACCCACGTCGGCGAGTCGCTGACCACCCGCGTCCTGGCCCAACTCCCCCCGGGGTATGCGTTGCTGTTCGGACGGGCGGATCTGGCGGCGACGGCGTAGACCTCACGAAGGTCACGGGCGCCGCAGGACGCGGCGTCCGGCCTCGCCGATCGATGGACGCCGGAGAGCACCGGCGGGCCTGACGTGCCATGGCATGGTTCCGGACGTGGAGCTTCCCCGTCCACGGTCGACTACGGCCGCCTCTTCGTCGCATGATGTCCGATGTCCGATTTCCGGGTAAGCGGGCACTCAGGCGAAAAGGCAGGTCATGGTCAGCGAGTGGCAGTTCGAAGTCCCCACGGCCGGCAGCAAGCGCCTGCCACCCGACGGGCGCTACATGGAAGCGCTCAGCAGCCAGGGTTACGGCTTCGAAGCGGCCATCGCCGACCTGGTCGACAACTCCATCGATGCCGGAGCAGCGAACGTAGTCATCCACTTCCTGCGCGACGGTGACCAGTTGGTCAGCCTGGTGATCGTCGACGACGGCAAGGGGATGAACGAAGACGAGCTGGACGTGGCCATGACGGTGGGTGGTCGTCGAGGCTATGCCAAAGGGTCGCTCGGTATGTTCGGCACCGGCTTGAAGTCCGCGTCGCTCAGCCATGCCGACTCGGTGACGGTGGTGAGTCGCACCAAGCGCACTCGCCCCGCTGGTCGGCGCTGGCTGATGGAGCACGCGAAGAAGAGTTTCGAGTGCGACATCATCGATCCCGACTTCGCTCAGGACTTCGTCGACTTCTACCAGGGACGACCGATCGGGTTCCAGGGCACGATCGTCCGATGGGACGGTGTCAAGGACTTCCCCAAGCATGGCGGCGGAGGTCAGACCGACCGCTATCTGCATCGCACGGTCAACAAACTGGGCCTGCACCTGGGGCTCTATTTGCACCGATTCCTGGCCCGGCACGACTTCCACATCACCATCTCCGTCCAAGATGTCCGGACCGGCATCGAATACGCCAACTACGGTGTCGAATCGCTCGACCCCTTCGGCTATCCGGTCTCGGGTGACGGAGGCTATCCGAGCACGTTCGTCGCCGAGACGCCGTCCCTGGGGCCCATCGAGCTGCACGCCCACATCTGGCCGCCGCGGTCCTCGCTCGACGAATACAAGGCTTTCGGTGCGGTCGTCGAGCGGGAAGGGTTCTACTTCTACCGGAACGACCGCCTCGTCCAAGCCGGTGGCTGGAACAACTACCGTCAGCCGGAGCAGCACCTGGCTCTCGCCCGGGTGGCGGTGGACCTCCCCGACGATCCTGAAGGAGAAGTCTTCCGGCTGACCGTGAAGAAGGAGGGAGTGCAGGCATCTCCCGAGTTCACGGCCGCTCTCGACTACGCCAAGGACGGTCAGGGGCGTACATTCGGCGGATACCTCGCGGATGCCGAGCGAGTCTATCGCGAGGCGAGGAAGCGGGCCGGTGTCACGCGCAAGGCCGCTGTTCCGCCCGGCCGTGGCATGGACCCGCAGGTGCGCCAGGTGATCGAAGAGGAGCTGCCTTTGCTCCACGAGGAACCATTGCAGTTCCGTTGGCAAAAGCTGCCCAACGACAGGTTCTTCGAGATCGATCAGGAGGCCCAGGTCCTCCTGCTGAATCAGCATTACCGCGCCGCACTACTGGGTGGCCGCAGCGGTACGCTCAACGATGCGCCGATGGTCAAGTCCCTGATGTACCTGCTGATGCAGGACGCCTTTCAGCGTGAGCGGCTGGGCAGTCGGCTCAAGGACAACATCGAACTCTGGCAGTCCGTTCTCGTCGCCGCCGCACGCACGGAACTCGATCGGGTGGCCGACTGATGGACAGCCGAAGAGCAGGGGTCGAGGATTCCCCCGGCGAGGGCGACTCTGCCGTGGAGGCAACCACGATCGAACTGCCCTGGACGACGGTGGAGCACTACCTTGGGCGCGGGCTGGGGGCCAGCTATCGACTCTCGGCCGTCGACGATCCGCTGGTCTCCTACGAGATCGCGGACGCAGGCCGTGGTATCGCCTTGCACGTCGAACTCTCGGGACACCACCATGCCCCACGGTCACCATTGGCGGCGGTTCGCATAGACCGTGTTCTCCACGGCGGACGGCGTCTGGCGCGCGTCACGACTTCGGAGCCCGAACTGCTCCGGGACTTCCATGACCTCCTGCTGGCCGTGGCGGATCGCATCGTCGTAGACGGTCAGGACCTGGCGCGGGCCTTCGACGAGACGGTGCGTGGTTGGAGCGCTCTGCTGGGGAGGCCGAGTGGTCTCTCACGGGAGCGGCGCCTCGGACTCCACGGAGAACTCGCCGTCCTGACGAGAGCGGCCGCAACCATGGGATGGCAGGCAGCACTCGACACCTGGGTGGGGCCGACCGGTGAGGAGCACGACTTCGCCCTCGGTTCGGCGGATCTGGAGGTCAAGACAACGGCCACGGAACGCCGGAGACACGCCATCCACGGTCTCGGACAGCTTACGGAGACGGCCGGACGGCCGCTCTGGTTCGCCTCGCTGCGCCTGACCCGAGGCGGTGTCGGCGGGCGCACCCTCGCGGACTCGGTGAAAGCCGCGCGGGACGCGGCCGCCGCCGAGCGCATCGCCCTGGGACGACGACTGGACGCACTGCTGGATGCCGTGGGCTGGGACGCCGAACAGCCGGACGACGAGCGTTGGACGCCACGCGACAGTCCCCTGGTGATCAGGGCGGCGGACATGCCTCGCCTCACGGTGGACGACCTGCCCGAAGGCACGGTCGGACGCATCGACGCGGTGAACTACGCCGTGGACGTCACGGGGTTGTCGTCCCTCAGGCACGTTCCGCCTCTCGACCTCTCCGACCTTCCGCTCCCCTGACCCACGACGCTCGGCGTTCGCCGGCACCCCGAGGAAACACATGACCAGCAGTTCCACCGACGCCCTTCTCCTGCAGGTGCTCGATGCCGCTCTCGCGGACATGCGCACCAGCCGTCCCAAGAATCTCGAGCGCGCACTCGGCTACCAGGCGGAGAGCATCTCTCCGGAGGCCGAGGATCTGGCACGCGAGGACGTCGTGCGCGCGGCGCTCGAACGATCCCACCCGACGGACCCGCTGGTCGAGGCATGGCGCAGGAGACTGACCGACTGGGACTTCCTGCCGGACGCCCCGTGGTCCAAGAGCCTGGAGCGAACCCAACAGCGCCGGGACGACGTCTACGGTCTGCTCGCCCTGTCCGAGCAGACACGCAAGCTGCTGGACAGCCTCGTTCCCGTGTCCCGAGTCGACGCTCCCGTGGTCATCAGCGAGGAGTTCGTCCCGTGGTACACGCCGCAGTCGATGCAAGGACGGTCCTGGTATTGGCCGGCCTATCGCTCCTACCTGGAGAAGAAGAGATGGGGGCCCGAGGCCGTGGCAGGGCTCGACGTCGCCACCGATGCGGTGGTCGAGCGGCTGGCCGATCCGACACAGTCCGCCGCCTACCAGGCGAAGGGACTGGTCGTCGGCTATGTGCAGTCCGGTAAAACCGCCAACTTCGCCGGGGTGATCGCCAAAGCGGTCGACGCCGGTTATCGTCTCGTCATCGTCCTCGGCGGAACCCTCAACATGCTCCGGGCGCAGACCCAGCGTCGCCTCGACATGGAACTGGTCGGGCGCGAGAACATCCTGCGTGGAGCGAGCGAGTACGAGTCCGACTACGCCAACGATCCTGCCTGGATCCAGGGCAGGTTCACCAGCTTCGGTGATCTGCCGTCGACCCGAGGCGGGTTCGACATCGTGCGGCTCACCACGCGGGACGACGACTACAAGAGCCTGCTGCAGGGCATCACGGCGCTCGAATTCGAGAAGCAGGAGCCGGCGCTACCGCTGTACGATCCACGCAATCTGCACCGGTCGTCTGCGCGCCTCATGGTCGTCAAGAAGCACAAGACGGTCCTGGGCAAGCTCGTCAAGGATCTGAAGAAGATCAAGACGCCACTGTCCGAGATTCCCGTTCTGATCATCGACGACGAGTCCGACGAGGCATCGGTCAACACCTCCAACCTCGCGAAGCCCGACGCGGAACGCAGCGCCATCAACCTGAAGATCTCGGAATTGCTGCAACTGCTGCCGCGTGCCCAATACGTCGGGTACACGGCCACCCCGTACGCGAACGTGTTCGTCGATCCCAGCGACGCCGAGGACATCTTCCCGAAGGACTTCATCGTCTCCCTGCCGCGCCCGGAGGGATACATGGGCGCCCGTGACTTCCACGACCTCGACTCCGCGATCCCGGAGGGCGAGCGCGACTTCGCCAACTCCAACGAATTGGCCCACGTGCGCAACATCACCGTGCACGACGAGAGCGGCGACGACGACTTCTGCCTGCAACAGGCCATGGACATGTTCGTCCTCACGGCGGCCATGAAGCTGTACCGAGAGGACAGGGGAGGACTGGGAGACCGCTACTTCCAGCACCACACCATGCTGATCCACGAGTCCGTGCGCACCGACGTGCACCGCGAACTCCTGGGCAAGGTGACCGAGATGTGGTGGAACGCGGGATACATGGGAGAGGCCGGTCGCCGGCGCCTGAAGGAGCTTTTCGAGAAGGACGTCGCTCCGGTGTCGGCCGTGCGTGCGGACGGTCATGCCGTCCCGCCCTCCTACGAAGCGCTGGCCCCGTACGTCGGACCGGCCGTCGCCCGTATCGGCGGCGACGACCGCCCGATCATCGTCGTCAACGGTGACAAGGACATCGAGACCGGAGAGGCGGACTTCGACAAGCGCTCCATCTGGAAGATTCTCATCGGCGGCCAGAAGCTCGCCCGTGGATTCACCGTCGAAGGACTCACGGTCTCCTATTTCCGTCGCCGTGCGGGCAATGCGTCCACCCTCATGCAGATGGGGCGTTGGTTCGGTTTCCGCGAGGGTTACCGGGACCTGGTGCGGCTCTTCCTCGGCCGCGCGGAGACCGTGGGGACCAAGGAGATCGACCTGTATGCCGGGTTCGAGGCGATCTGCCTGGACGAGGAGAACTTCCGCAAGGAGCTGAAGCAGTACGCGAAGATCATCGACGGCAGGCCCCAGGTCACCCCTGATCAGGTGCCTCCGCTCGTCTCGCAGCACTTGCCCTGGCTCAAGCCGACCAGTCCGAACAAGATGTACAACGCACGCCTGGTCGAGTTGCGGTCCCCCGGGCAGTGGCAGGAACCCACGGCCTACCCGACCCGGGCGGCCGACCTGCGACACAACACCCTCCTGTGGACAACGGTTCTGGAGTCGTTGTCCCCGACGGCCGAGTCGTTTGCCTATCACTTCCCAGCCGAGGCCGACCGCGACGCCGTCACCCATCGGTTCGAGGCGTTCGTCGGAACGCTTACGCCCGCAGCGTTGCTCGACCTGATTCGACAGGTGCGCTGGGGGGCTCCGTCGCAGTTCGCTCCCCATCTGGCGTATTTGTCCGAGATCAACGACGCTGCTTCGTCGGACGTCGACGACTGGCTCGTGTTCGCGCCGCAGCACGCGAAGCGCGGACAACGTCTGCTCATCGGCGCGGGTAACCGCTCGTACGCCTGGTTCGGACGCGAGCGGCGGCGGGGTCCACTCTTCGGCGCCTTGAGCGAGCCCAAGCATCGCGCGGTGCCCCTGCGCGTCGCGGGCGGCCTCGCCGACTCGGGGGACCGGAGCACCGAGGCACTGGTCGCTCCTCGGAGGGGCGTCGTCGTGGTGTATCCGGTGGTGGAGCCGAAGCACCGGGTCGACATCGGAGAGGACGGTCGGCTCGCGCCCGAGAAGATCACCATGGCCTTCTCCTTCGTGGCGCCCGCGTCGGCTCGACGCACCGACGGCCGCGTACTGCGCTTCACCACGATCGACTCGGGCAAGGAAGGGCAGGCGATCATCGACACCCCGTGATCGAAAGCATCTCCGGCGTACCCGGTCGGCCAGTACCCTTGATCAGGGGGTTCTTGCCGGCCGGGTAGGTATGGGCTCGCACGGCCTCCGTTCGAGGGCGACGGGAGGACGAGGGCAGCGTGATCGGGGGGAAGGCGCCGTCCGCGGCGGTGCACGGTGACGGGATCTCGTCGACCCGTCTCAGCTCGCTGGAGATCTGCGCCGGGGCCGGAGGGCTCGCACGAGGCCTGGAAGACGCGGGGTTCGACCCGGTGCTGCTTCTCGACAACCGGCCGGTCGCCTGCGAGACGCTGCGTATCAACCGGCCCCACTGGGACGTCCGACAGATCGATCTGGCCGACTTCGATCCCGTGGACGAGCAGCAGGTCTACGACGTTGAACTCCTCTCCGGGGGACTGCCCCGGATGAAGTCGCCCGCGGCGGCGAATCGCACGAGAGGAAACGACGCGGAACTCGCTGTACTCACGGCTGCGGTCGACCTGATCTACGGCGTGCAGCCCAAGGCGATTCTGCTGGAAAATGTGCCAGATCTGGCGCGAAAGCCCGAGTATCAACCGATCCGTGACTTCGTCGGTGAAGAACTCGGTCACCTCGGTTACCGCTTCCTGTGGCATGTGCTCAACGCCAAGGATTACGGAGTACCGCAGCACAGAGAGGTCGGCTTCCTCATAGCCTTCAAGGGCGCCCTGATCGACCGATTCAAGTGGCCAATGCCGCATCCGGGACCGGCTCCGACAGTGGGAGAGACACTGCGAGACTCCATGGGAGCCCGAGGATGGACCGACGCCGACAAGTGGGCCGACCAAGCCGGCGCGCCCGCGCCCACCATCGTCGGGGGCTCCTGGGATCGCGGCGGAGCGGATCTCGGGCCGACCGGCGCCAAGCGCAAGTGGGCTCAGATGGGGGTTGATGGAGCCACCGTCGCCGACGAGGTGCCGGGCGCGGATTTCGCCTGGAATCCGGCAGCCGGCCGCAGCGGCCTCGTCCCGCTCACCGTCGAGCAAGCGGCTCTCTTGCAGGGATTTCCGCAGGAGTGGCGCATCGCCGGCCGGAAGACCGCGCGCTACCGGCAAGTGGGCAACGCCACACCCCCTCCGCTCGCGCGAGCGGTGGGCGAGGCCGTCGCCTCCGTCCTGCGGTCCGAAGCGGGGTCCTGATGCTTCGGGCGGTTGGTGAAGGAGGAGTCGGTCGGGTCGCCTGGCCGATAGACTTTGCGACCATGACCAGCGCACCGCCCGAAGAGGCCCGACGAGGGCAGTTCCAGATCGTCGACCTCTTCGCGGGGCCCGGTGGACTGGATCTGGCGGCCGAAGTTCTGGGTATTCCGTCGATCGGGATCGAATGGGACGACGACGCCGTGGCCACTCGACTCGCTGCCGGGCTGCCGACGGTCCACGGCGACGTCCGACTCTTCGGCCCCGATCACCGTGACTTCAAGGAATGCAACGTGCTGGCGGGCGGGCCTCCGTGTCAGACGTTCTCCATCGCCGGAAGCGGCTCGGGACGCAAGGCGCTCGAAGACGTCACGAAGTTCATCCACCGCATGCACGACTGGTACGAGCGTGAGAAGGCGGGCCGCAAGGGGGAGACCTGGGAGGACATCCAGCGAGAGCTGGAGAAGCTCGACGACGAACGCACCGGGTTGGTCCTCCAGCCGCTTCGCTGGGTCTTCGAGGCGATGCTTCGCCCGCGCCACGGTGGGACGGAGCCCCGGCCCTTCGACGTGATCGTGCTGGAGCAGGTCCCCGCGGTCATCGCTGTGTGGCACGAGTACGAAAAGGTGCTGCAGGCCGTGGGTTACCGGACCACGGCAAGGGTCTTCCACACGGAGCAGTACGGGGTGCCGCAGACGCGTCGTCGTGCCGTGCTCGTCGCTCGGCGTACCGAGTTCCCCAAGCACTTCGTGCCGCCGACGCACCAGCAGTACCGCAAGGGTGTCGTGCCCACCGACACGCTCTTCGGGCCCCGTGAGTCCTGGATTTCGATGGAGAAGGCCCTCAAGGACGTTTACGCGCGCGGCATTGTGGACGAGGCGGCGCAGCGCATCGAGCCGTTCTGTGTCGTCTCCAACTACGGCAGTGGTGGCGATCCCAAGGCGCGCGGTCGACGCGAATCCGACGAACCATCCGCGACGATCACCGGCAAGTGGAAGCGGAACCGGATCGTGAGCCGCGGCAGGCCCGAGAGGGAGCTGGACCGCCTGAGCAACGAGGAAGCCGGCGTCTTCCAGAGCTTCCCCTATCGATATCCGTGGCGCGGTAACGACCAGGCCCAGCAGATCGGCAACGCGGTGCCGCCGCGATTCGGGGTGCACGTCTTGAGCGCGGCACTCGATCTCGGTGTTCCCGGGGATGCCGTATGGGAAAAGCTGCTGCAATGGCCGTCGGAACCGCAGGAACAGACCACGCCTGCCGAAGGCCAGGTCTAGGGCCTGATCGAAAGGCCCTAGCCCGCCATCCGCCTCAGGTCATCCACGACGGCAGGTCCTTCTCAAGGCTGACACCCGGACGCTGCGCCGGCACGGCGGCGTCCTCGGCTGCCTCGCCTTGGGCGCGGCCGCGACGGCGCAGGGGTGCCTCGGACAAGAGCTTGTCGAACAGCGGGACGAGCGCATCGACGGAGTCCGGGGGAACGCGACCGTCATGCGGGCCTTCCGGCAACCGGTCCCACCGCACGGGAGGCGCTTCCTCGGACCCGGCGATCCAGTCCTGGAGTTCGTCAACCAACTGTGGGTCGTCCGGCGCGATGACGTCGTAGACGAGCGTGCTGCCCGCGGCGTTCACCGCGGAGGAGAGCGCGTTCACATGGTCGGCGGGGCGTGGTACACCGCTGGAGAGCAGCCTCTCGAAGACGCGCAGCAGAGCGTGCGCGGTCGGGCGATGGTCGATGACGTCCAAACGGAGCGTCGTGTTGAGGATGTCCTGAAGAGTGAAGGCTGTTTCCACGGGGCGGTAGTCGGGGCCGTTCCGGAACAACTCGGCAGCCCACCACAGGCGAGAGAAGCACTGGGTGTAGTGAGGTCCGCAGAAGCGTGAACTCTGGGCGATCTCGGCGTTGCCACGCCAGCGCCACACCACGTAGTCGGGCGCCACGAGCAGGGCGAGGTGATTCCACAGCCTCCGATCGCCTGCCTCCGCCCGCGTCATGCGAAGGGTGGCGTGAAGACGGGGCGCCAGCCAACCGTCGGACGCGTGGCGGTCGTCCGCGAAGTGTGTCATCGCCTGCTCGACGAGTTCCCGGATCGGCGCGGTGCGCCATCGGGCCTCGGTGTCCGAAAGAGACGTGCTCGCCTTGCGCAAGGCCACCTGAGGCGGGTTCTCCTGGCCCGACTGTATGCCTCGGCTCAGATACTTGGCCACGGCCGCGTCGGGCAACAAGCCGAGTACCTGCGGAATGTCGGACGGCCCGCGGCGCGGCATCAGTCGGCGCTCCTCTCGGCGCGGTCGACGGTGCGCACCGCGTGTGTCAGTTTCTTCGCGATCTGTGCGCGACGTCCGGCCGCGTACTGGACACCCGTCTGCAACTCGGACCACCCGAACCCCTTCGTACGACGTTCGTTGATCTCGTACAGGGCGTCGGTGAGTTGCCGGCCGGGCAGTACGTCCGGAAGCATCGCGCGCAGTACGGCCTCACGCCACCCGGTGGGCATCACGGGGGTTCCGTCCTCGTCCTGGTCCAGGTCACCGGCGGCCGTGTGGAACATCGCCGTCCAGGCGTCCTGTGCGATCTGGGAAGCCGCCATCTCCCGTACGACACGCTCCGTCGCGCTGCCACCGCGGCCGTCGAGCACCTCGACAAGGCCTTCGACCGCACCGGTGTTGAGGTAGACCGTGGGCATGTCGCCGGACGTCTCCACGATCCACGGCGCTTCCTTGAAGGGGCGCAACCACGGGTGAGGACCGTCGCGAAAGTCCACCTGCACGATCTCGATCTCTCGCTGGCGGACCGGTGTGGTCTCCTGGAGATCGACGTACCAGTCCTCCTCCGCGGCCCCTACGAGGCGGCCGGGAACCCCTTCGACGGTGGCGACGACCAGCAAGGACAGCGTCGCACGCCGCAGATGATCGGTGCGTGAAAGGGTGATCGAGCCGGCCATGGCGCCGTTCGACTCAGGACGAAGGCGGGCCGTGGTACGTGCGTTGGTGGCCTTCTCGGTCAGCACCGCCAGGCAGGTCACGTCCTGCCAAGGGCCTCCCCGCAACTCGGCGTCCGGAAGAGCCACGCGGAGGTCCAGTCGTGCCTCCTCCCACCGTGCGCGTCCGGATTGGTGCAAGGCGACCACTCGCTCAGTGGTCGAGACGTTGGTGTAGGGCAGCGGCTTGCCGTCCACCGAGACCGACACGATCTGACAGGTGACGTCGCCGAGGAGCGTCGGGTAGGGAAAGACCGGCTTCATGCCTCACCTCCGCGGGCCTTGGGCACGTCGACCACCAGACGGGCGTAGCCACCCTTGACCGGGTGACTGGCCGGATCGGTGACGCCACTGAACACCGCCGTGCGGACACCGGGCTCGACGACGATCGTCCCGTTCTCCGCGCGGCAGGTTTCGGAGCCGACCAGCAGTTCCCACTCCACGGAGGGCCGGCCGCCCGAGCGCACGTCGAACTTGGCCACAGGAGCGAGGACCCACGGGTCGTCCGCGTCGGGCAGCCTCAGATGGACCGTGACGTGCCAGGCGCCCCGGTCGTCGAGCCTTGCCTCGATGTTGCGCACCGTCGGAAACGACTGGGCCCGCCGACCGCCGATGCCCGCCCCGGTGTCCAGCTTCAACAGCTCACGCAGTACCGCGGGACCAGTGCTGCGCGTTATCTCGCGCTTGCCCAGGAGCGAACGGACTGTGTGGTCGATCGCCGAGCGGAACTCCTTGAGCCTGGCGAGGGCGCCCCTTTGGTAGGAGGTCGTCAGCTCCTCGGTCCTGTCCCACCGGTCGTGTTCGGGTGGTTCGGAGGCCCTCAGGAAGGCTTCGGCCAGGGCCACGTCCTCACCGTCCCGCCCGGTCGCGTAACCGGCGAGCAGCACGGCCTGGAACGGGGGCGACCCCAAGGGGAGATCCCGAGGACGCTGCTCCGTGATGGTCATCCGATTTCCGCGCATGCAGATCACCTGGTTGATGCGCGTGTCGTGCTCGTCGGCCGGCGTGAGGAGCAGCACGGCGAGATGTTCGCAGCCCTTGTCACGCGGTCGACCGTGGTCCTTCAGAGGAGACACCACCAACGGAACGTCGGCGCGGACCACCTGGTCGGCGGCCGTCAACTTGTCGACGGTGTTCCCGTCGAGGTACGCCCGCAGGGCACGGCTCAACGCCGGATGGTATTCGTGGGGATCCACCTGCTGTTCGGGCAGGTAGACCTCGCCGTTGCGCAGGGTGGTGACCCGGGCGTCGAGAAGCGGCTTGGCGGACCGGCCGCCTATCATCGCGGCCCAGAAGTCGTCGGCGAGCGACCGGACGAGCTTGTCGTGCATCTCCTGGAGTGTTTCGGCGGCCCCCGATGCGTCGTAGGCGCCCACGATGAGGAAGGACGTGCCGGGCTCGGTACCGGATCGCTGCAGATGCAGGCGGCGCAGGGTTTCGTCGTCGGCCCACCACGAGCGCGATACTCCGCGATGCTCGGGTTCGGTGTCCGGCTCGCCGAACCAGGCGGGACCGGCGAAGGCCTCGCCGTCCACCTCGTGCCAGGGCAGATCCAGGCGCCCGATCACCCGGCCCTCGGTACGCCCCTCATGCGGCTCCGACAATGTCGAGTTGATCAATACGAGGCCCAAGCGGCTGGTCGCCCAGAGAGTCGCCTTGCCCAGGCCGTAGGAGCCGCCGGCCCGACCGGCCGTGATCTTGTGGCTGTCGAGTTGGCGACGCACGACGGCGGCGAAGCGGCCGTCGCTGTACTCGGGTCCGGTCAGCCCGGAGGCGTTGTAGTCGTCGATGCGCAGAAGCCGCAGTCGACGCTCCTGGGAGAGATCGGTCAGGGCGGAACGCAGGCTGCGCGAGACCTTCTGGCTGCCTCGCGCGGCTTCCTCGTAGTGCGGCAGCAGATCCTTCCAGCCCATTGCGGCGAGGAAAGCGTCGAGGTGCGCCCCGTCCAACTCGTGGAGCGTGTAGTGGACGCGAACCGGTGAGCGGGGATCACAGCGCTCGTCGAGCGAGTTCTGCGTCGCCTCGCGCGCGAGCACGGACAGGTCCGCGTCGAAGGCGAACGCGGCCGCGTTTCCGTACTCTCGGCCGCCGTCGGTGTGTGCGAGGCGATGATGCCAGCGGATCGGTCTGTCCATCGGTACGTCCGTCGTTCGCGTCACCAGAGAGGCCAGGTCGGTGCCCAGGATCTCGGCGATGCGCGCCTTGGTCTCGTCGCGGGGTTCGGCGCGGCCGGTGATCCACGCCGAGACGGCCGCGCGCGTCTTGCCGAGCTGGGCGGCGAGGTCCGCCTGTGACATGCCGGCCCGAAGCAACTGGCGCCGGAGCCAGGAACCGAAGGCCTCGCCCTCCACGGCGGATGGTGCCGAATGCGGCATCGTGCGTCATGCCTCCTGTCGCGGGCCGGCCCGACGGTCTGTCAGCTCGGACCGCACACAGTAGCAGCTTTTTGACGACAGTGAGCATGTCAAAAAAAATCTGACGGTGTCGCCTCCGTTGCGCGGTTTCGATGGCTCGCGACCGCGGGTCAGCCCGTCAGTCGTGGTCCGGCCTCGCTCGACGAGCCCTGACGAAAGCGACCACGCGTGCTGCTGCCTCGATCGGGTCTTCGTGCTCCCAGACCCGAACGGCCAGCCAACCGGCCGATGCCAACCGCTCGTCGGTGTCCAGGTCACGCCGGCGATTGCCCTCGATCTTGGTGCGCCAGAAGTCGGCGTTGGTCTTGGGCCAGGTCGCGTGCTGCGGACAGCCGTGCCAGAAGCAGCCGTCGACGAACACGGCGACCTTCGCCGGGCCGAAGATGACATCGGCTTCGCGGCGCACGCCCTTCAGCGGCTTGCGATGGACTCGATATCTCAGCCCCGCCGCATGCAGAGCACGCCGCAGGGCCATTTCGACTTCCGTGTTCCGGCTCTTCTGCCGGCTCATCCGAGCGCGGGTTTCGGGGGTGGTGTCCACGGTTGGTCGTTCTCTCGTTGCTGAGGGGGATGACGCTGCCGAACCGGCCGCCACGCCCCTGGCGGGCTAAGCTCCGTGACACCCCTGGTACGTCCCACCCGACCCGCACCAACACCCCGCCCCCCTCCCCGGCGGCCAAGCCACCGCCCGCCCCCGAGCGGCCAGCGTCGTCGCGTACTGGGGCAGCAAGGTCGGGTCGGACGGGGACGAGCCCTCCGAGGCGGCGAACGCCTCGTACGACGGGACCGTGCCCGTGACGATGCCGAGGTTGGCCGTGCCCGAGGCGGACAGTTCGCGCAGGGAGGACTCTATGGTCGCCAGGTGCTCGGTGTGGGACGGGTACTCCGTGCTCAGCGTCGGGTACGCCGTGAGGAGTTCGGAGAGTTCCGGGGCCGGCCAGTGCAGGACCGCCACCGGGAACGGGCGGGAGAGGGCCTCGCGGTAGGCGCCCAGTTCGGCGCGGAGGCGGGAGATCTCCGCCGCCAGTTCCGCCGGGTTGTCGGAGCCCAGGGACCACACGCGTTTGGGGTCGTGGAGTTCGTCCAGGGAGACCGGGGACGTGTGCAGGGTGTCCGCGAGGGTGTCCCGGTCGTCGTGCGGCAGCCCCAGCATGCGGCGGACGCGGTGGCGGCCGTAGAGGAGGGGGTGGGTGGCGGGAGGGGGTTCCTCCGAGGAGTCCGGCAGCAGGAGGTCCGCGGCCTCGCCGAACGTCTCCGCCGCCGCCTCCAGTTCGTCGTGCGACTCCAGGGCCTCCGCCACGATCACCCACGGGGCCGGGTCCCGGGGCGCCGTCGTGCGGATGCCCTCGATGATCGCCCTCGCCTCGGCCTCGTGGCCGTACTCCCACAGGTTCGACGCCTTCAGGGCGCGGACCAGGGCGGGGTTGTCCAGCCCGTCGGCGGACGTCAGCAGGCGGTCGTAGAGAGCGGTCGCCGCGGGGCGGTCGCCGGACAGCTCCAGGTGGGCCGCCGCCCGCAGGAGAAGGGTCTCGGCGTCCTCGGGGTACAGGCCGGCGGTCCGCTCCAGGCGTGCCGCTTCGGCGGTGTGGTCGACGTTCTCGGCAGGCGTGTCGGGGCGCATGGGGGACACCGTACTGCCGGGACGTGACAAAAGTGAGCCGCCGAGGAGTCCCCGGGAGCCCCGAGGGGTGCCGGGCAGGGGGCCGTCCCGCCGGTACGCGGATCTGGATATCTTCTGTCCCGACATCTACACGCGGAGTCGGCATGCGGAACACGGGTGTGCTGGTCGAGGACGGCCGTCCGGCCGGCGCCGGGCAGGAGGCGGGCATCCCCGCACCGCCCCGGTACTGGCCGGTCCTGCTCCTCGGCGCCGCCGTCGTCCCCGGCAGCGCGCTCTTCCTCCTCGGGCGCTGGGGCGACGCCCCGGCCGTGCAGGCATGGCGGACCGTGTGCTTGGCCGTCACCGTGCAGGCCCTGCCGTTCCTGCTCCTCGGCACGGCCCTGTCCGGCGCGATCAACGCCTTCGTGCCGGAGGGGGTGTTCAACAGGATCCTGCCCCGGCGGCCCGCGCTCGCCGTACCCGTGGCCGGGGTCGCGGGCGTCGTCCTGCCGGGGTGCGAGTGCGCCTCCGTTCCGGTCGCCAACAGTCTCATCGGCCGCGGGGTCACCCCGGCCGCCGCCTTCGCGTTCCTGCTCTCCGCGCCCGCCGTCAACCCCGTCGTGCTCACCGCCACCGCCATCGCGTTCCCCGGGAACCCCGCCATGGTGCTCGCCCGGCTGCTCGCCTCCCTCGCCACCGCCGTCGTCATGGGCTGGCTGTGGCTCCGGTTCGGGCGGGCCGAGTGGCTGCGGCCCGTCGTACGGCACACCGGGCACCGGCACGGGCACAGCCGGTGGGACGAGTTCCGGCGCGGGTTCCAGCACGACTTCCTGCACGCCGGCGGGTTCCTGGTGCTCGGCGCCATGGCCGCGGCCACCTTCAACGTGGCCGTCCCGCGTTCCGTGCTCGACACCTTCGCCACCGCGCCCTGGCTGTCGGTGCTCTTCCTGGCCGGGCTCGCCGTGCTGCTCGCGGTGTGCTCCGAGGCCGACGCCTTCCTGGCCGCCTCGCTGACCGGGTTCCCGCCGGTCGCGCGGCTGGCGTTCATGGTGGTGGGGCCTATGGTCGACCTGAAGCTCATCGCCCTCCAGGCGGGGACCTTCGGGCGGGCCTTCGCGGTACGGTTCTCCGCCGCGACCGTCGTCGTCGCCGTCACGTGCAGCGCACTGATCGGAGGGGTGCTGCTGTGAAAGGACCTGGGAAGCGGTCGCTTCGGGCGGGGTTGCTCGCCCTCTGCGGGCTCGGGCTGCTGCACGTCTCCCTCTTCACCGACCTCTGTCTGCGCTACGTCAAGGAGGGCATGCGGCTCCCGCTCGTCGCCTCCGGGGCCGTCCTGCTCCTGCTGGGCATCGCGAGCGCCGCCCTCGACAGGACGGAGCGGACCGAAGAACCCCACGACCACTCCGGCCTGCCGCGCGTCTCCTGGCTGCTGCTCCTGCCCGCCCTCAGCCTGCTCTTCTACGCCCCGCCCGCCCTCGGCGCCTACACCGCTGCCCGGCAGCCGGCGAAGACCGTCGTCCACGACAGCGACTTCGATCCGCTGCCCGCCACCTCGCCCCTGCCCATGACCCTCTCCGACTTCACCAGCCGGGTCCAGGAGGACCGCGGGCAGGCCATCAGGGGGCGCACGATCCGGATGACCGGGTTCGTCACGCCCCTGTCAGGGACGCGGGACGGCGAGTGGGACCTGACCCGGATCATCCTCAACTGCTGCGCCGCGGACGCCCAGTCGGTCAAGGTGCGCGTCCACGGCGGCCCCAGGCTGCCCGCCGACACCTGGGTGACGGTCACCGGGACCTGGCACCCCGGCGGGCGGCTCGGCACCCGGTCCGCGCCGGTCGCGCTGGACGCCCGCACGGTCACCGAGGTCCCCCGGCCGTCGAACGGCTACCAGGACGCCCTTCCCCTGCGATGACCGTCACCGGTGGCGGCACCGGAACGGGGGTGGCGCGGCGGTACGGCGAGTGCGGACGGCGCTACGACGGCCGGCGGCGCTTGTCCCGGCGGTTCCGGTGTGCCCTCCGCCGGGCGGTCCGGGGAGCCCGGCACCTGCGCCGCGCCCCGGCGCCCGTACACCCCGGCGAACACGCCCCGGCGCTCCCGGCGTACGCCGTGCTCACCATCCCCCGGCTCGGCCCGCGCGTCCCCGTCGCCCATGCACCCCGAACGTCCGACTCCGGTTGTCCGGCGGCAGGCTGGTGTCGATGCGGCCCGGGTGAGCCGGGCCCGCCGGAGCGCACCCGTCGACGGCGGCCGACGCCTGTTCACCCCGGCCCACGCCTGCACACGCCCCTCGCGCCCGGCTTACGCCCGTTCCCGCAGCGCCAGCACGCTCACCGCGCCCGCCACCGCCAGTCCCGCCGACACCAGCAGGGCGACGTTCGTGCCCCGGGCCAGGCTGCCGCCCGACGTGGCGATGGCGATGGTCAGGGCCACGCCGGCGCAGGAGCCGACGTAACGGAAGGTCTGCTGGGCGCCGGAGCCCATGGCGGCCCGCTGCGGCGGCACCGAATCGACGGCGAGCAGCGGCAGCGCGCCGTTGAGCAGGCCGCTGCCGAGGCCGCCGACGATCAGGCCGGGCAGCAGCCGGGTCCAGGAACCGGAGCCGAGAGCGCCGAGCAGCGTGACCATGGCGATCGTGTGCAGGGCGAAGCCCAGGGCGAGCTGGGTGCGGGCGGCGACGCGGCCGGCCAGGTGCTTGACCTGGAGGGCGACGACGAAGCTCAGCCCGGACCAGAGCAGGAACAGTCCGGCCGTGGCCAGGGGGGAGAGCCCGAGCGACTGCTGGAGCAGCGCCGGCAGGAAGCTGAACAGGCCGATCACGGCCAGCCCGGTGAACAGGCCGCCCGCCGAGGAGGCCAGGAAGCGGGCGTGGCGCAGCAGTCCCAGGTCGATCATCGGGGTGGCGGTCCGGCGCTCCACCGCGACGAACACGGCGACCAGGGCGACGGCCGCGGCGAACAGCAGCCCGACCGGCGCGCGCAGCCAGCCGTCCCGGCCCAGCGTCAGGGCCGCGACCAGGGCCACCAGTGCCAGCCCGAAGGTGAGCGCGCCCAGGGCGTCCGGCCGGCCGCCGCGCGGGGCGCGTGACTCGGCCAGCGCCCGGGTGCCGAGCGCGGCCACGACGAGGGCGACGGCGCCCAGGACGCCGTAGGCCGTCCGCCAGCTCGGCAGCGCGCCCGCGAGCAGCGGACCCGCGGCGATGCCGCCGCTGACGAAGGCGCCCCACACCCCGGTGGCGTGCAGCCGGCCGCGCGGGCTGGGGAAGGCGTGCACGATCAGGCCGAGGGAGCTGGCCAGCAGGGCGGCGCTGGCCGCGCCCTGGGCCACGCGGGCCAGGGTGAACTGCCAGGTCGACGTGGTGAAGGCGCCCAGTGCGGTGGTGAGGCCGAGGGCCAGGGTGCCGGTGAGGAAGATACGGCGGCGGCCGTAGTCGTCGGCGAGGCTGCCGGCGACCAGGAGCAGGGCGGCGAGACCGAGGGGGGCGCCGTTGAGCAGCCAGGCCTGCGCGGACAGCGGGGTGTGCAGGGCGGCGGCGGTGTCCGGGAGGGTGACCATCGGGGCCGTGTACGTCATGAGGGCCACGGCGGTGGCCGCGCTGGTCAGGGCGAGGGTGGCGCGGGGGCGTGCCGGCGCGTCCCGGGGACTGGTCCGGCGCCGGGCGGCGGGCGAGGTGGCGGAGTCGAGCCGGGGCATGGCCTGTCCTGTCCTGAGGTCATCGGGTCCGGTCGTCGGGCTGGGTCCGTCGGGTCCGGTCATCGGGTCCCGGTCCGTCGGGTCCGGTCTCCAGTCGTTAGGTTCGGTCGTTGAACCGACCCCGTGTCCGCCACCGTAGCATCCTGGGTTCGTTGACTGAACCCGTCTCCGGCCGGTGGTTACAGTGGAGGGCATGGCACTGGGCAAGGACTACGTGACGCAGGAGTGCTCGATCGCCCGCGCGCTCGAGGTCGTCGGCGAGCGGTGGACGCTGCTCGTCGTCCGCGACGCGATCTACGGCGTCCGGCGCTACAACGACTTCCTGGCCCACCTCGGCATCCCGCGCGCCGTCCTCTCGGCCCGGCTCCGCACGCTCACCGAGGAGGGGATCCTCGTGAAGCGCCGGTACCAGGAGAGCCCGCCCCGGGACGAGTACGTCGTCACCGAGCGCGGCGCCGCCCTGTGGCCCGTGCTGCGCGCGCTGGGCCACTGGGGGCGCGAGCACGTCGACGCCCACCGGCTGCGGCTCTTCCAGCACGCGGACTGCGGCGGGGAGGTCGAGCCCTACGGAAAGTGCGCGGCGTGCGGAACTCTCGTGCCGGTTACGGACGTTGTCATGGTGCCGGGGCCGGAACTCGACTCCGCGCCGGCGGACCCGGTCAGCAGGGCGCTGCTGCGGCCCAAGCGGCTGCTGGAGCCCCTGGAGACCGAGCCGCCGCAACCGGCACACTGACGACTGGTGTGCGGAAGACGAGTGCCGCGGAGGGGGGAGTGCTGATGTCCGGCCGTGTCGCCGCCGCGCGTCCCCTCGCCCTCCTGCTGTTCCTCGCGCACCTGCTGCTGCTCCAGGCCGCGCCGCTCGGCACCGGCGGCCTCGGCACCGCCGTCGCCCTCGCCGCGACCGCCACCGCGGCAGCCACGCTCGCCGTCTGCGCCCTGCCGGCCGCGCGGGGCGTGCCCGCCGCAGCGCCCACGCGCGTCCGCACGGCGATACGCGACCGGGCCCGCCGTACGACCTTCCTGTCCCAGCGCGATCCCGACGCGCCCGGCCGCCGGCGGCCCAGAGCCCCCGGACACGCCCGTCCGGCGACCGCCGCGTAGGGCACGTCCTCACACACGTCAGCACGTGACCCCGCGCGGGTCGTCCTGCCGATCTCCCCACCGGACCGGCTCTTTCCGGTCCCTTCCGGCACGACGAGACCCCCGGAGGGCTCACCCATGTCCGTTTTCGCGCGTCTGGTCGAGTACCTGGCCGACCTGCTGGCCCCGCTCTTCCACGCCTCCGCGGCAGCCGCCGCGATCGTCCTGTTCACCGCGCTCGTACGGCTCCTCGTCCACCCGCTGTCCCGGGCCGCCGCCCGCGGCCGGCGCGCCCGCGCCGCGCTCCAGCCGAGAATCGCCGCACTGCGCGAGAAGCACGCCAGGGACCCGCAGCGGCTCCAGCGGGCGATCCTGGACCTGCACGCCGCGGAGAAGGTCTCGCCGCTCTCCGGCTGCCTGCCCAGTCTGCTCCAGGTGCCCGCGTTCTTCCTGCTCTACCACCTCTTCTCCAGCACCACGATCGGCGGCGGGACCAACGGCCTGCTCGGCCACCGGCTGTTCGCGGCCCCGCTCGGCGGGCACTGGACCGACGCGCTGGCGGACGGCGGGGTGTTCGGTCCGGCCGGACTGGTCTACCTCGGCCTCTTCGCCGTCGCCGCGGCCGTCGCCACCGTCAACTTCCGGCGCGCCAGGCGCACGTCGGCCGAACAGCCGGCACCGGCCGGCGCCGGGGGCGAGATGCCCGGGCTCGGCGCGGTCAACCGGGCCGTACCGTTCCTGTCCTTCTTCACGCTGGTCACCGTGGCGGTCGTCCCGCTCGCCGCCGCGCTGTACGTCGTCACCAGCACGGCCTGGAGCGCGGCGGAACAGTCCCTGTTGTCCCGGTGACCGGCCGAGCCCCCTGTGTCCAGGGTTACGGTCCAGTACGTGAACAGGGTCTTGTGGACTGGACGGCGTGATTGGAGGATCAGCCAGTCCTCCGATGGCTGCACCCATCGGCCGGGCGCCGCCGATCGAGGGAGATGGTGACCATGAAGCTGCTGCGAGTCGGTACGGCAGGGGCGGAGCGACCCGCACTGCTCGACGCCGGGGGGACCCTGCGGGACCTGTCGGGCCTCGTGGACGACATCGACGGCGCGCTCCTCGCCGACGACGCCGCGCTCGGCCGCATCCGGGCCGCGGCCGGCGCCGGTGAGCTGCCCGCGCTGGACGCCGGCGGTCTGCGGATCGGGCCCCCGCTCGGCCGTATCGGCAAGATCGTGTGCATCGGGCTCAACTACCACGACCACGCCCGCGAGACGGGCGCCGAGCCGCCCGCCGAGCCGGTGGTCTTCATGAAGGCGCCGGACACGGTCGTCGGGCCGAACGACACGGTGCTGGTGCCGCGGGGGTCGGAGAAGACCGACTGGGAGGTCGAACTCGCGGTCGTCATCGGCCGTACGGCCCGCTACCTGGACTCGGCCGAGGAGGCGCTCGCGCACGTCGCCGGGTACGCGGTCGCGCACGACGTCTCCGAGCGGGAGTTCCAGATCGAGCGGGGCGGGACCTGGGACAAGGGCAAGAACTGCGAGACGTTCAACCCGCTCGGGCCGTGGCTGGTGACGGCCGACGAGGTCCCGGACCCGCAGCGGCTGTCGCTGAAGCTGTGGGTGAACGGCGAGTTGAAGCAGGACGGCACGACGGCCGAGCAGATCTTCCCGGTGGGGGAGGTCGTGCGGTACCTCAGCCACTTCATGACGCTGTACCCCGGCGACGTCATCAACACGGGGACGCCGGCGGGCGTGGCCATGGGCCACCCCGAGCCCAAGCCGTACCTCCGCGGCGGGGACGTGGTGGAGCTGGAGATCGCGGGACTGGGCCGGCAGCGGCAGGAACTGAAAAACGCGTAGACGCTCCGCTGGGGCCGGTAAGCCGGGGGTGCCGGGAGCAGGCGAGCCGGGGAGCCGCTGACTGGGCAGCCGGGGGGCAGGGCAACCGGGAGGTCGAGGAGCCCGGAAGCCGGGGAGTCCGGGATGCCCGGCTGCCGCAGATCGTGCCGGACAGCGGTGACCGGGGCGGGGCGGAACGACAACGTGAGCAGCGGTCATGCCGGCGTGCCGGGCGGCGATCCCACGGGCGGGGCAGCGGTGGCTTCGGCCACGGCGCGTGGGGTGGCCCGTGCCCGGCGGCTTCGCCGGGGTTCAGGTGGTCCGGCGGCGGCGGGGGCCATGGTTCCCTCGCCTCGCGCGGGAACCTCGGGCCGTGCGCCGGCTGGGTCCCGTGCTTCTGGTGCCGGGCGGCGATCCCACGGCGGGGGCAGCGGTGGCTTCTGTCACGCCGGGTCGGGTGGCCCGTGCTCGGCGGCTTCGCCGTGCCCGACGCGCGGGTACTTCGAACCGATCGCGGCGGGGCTGCGGGGCCGGACGCCGGTCAGGGGCGCGCCGTGGGGCCTGGTGCCGTGCCTCGGGCACGGCCCCAGGCCCCGTGCTCCTGGTGCCGGGCGCTCACGCCAGCAGTGTGGCGAGGGTGCGCCATTCCTCCCTCGGGAGGGAGTCGCCCGCGTCCGCCCGCACCACCTGGAGGGCCACGTGGTCCGCGCCCGCCTCGTGGAAGGCGGTGACGCGCTCGCGGACGCGGGCCTCGTCGCCCCAGGCGAAGACCGCGTCGACGAGACGGTCGCTGCCGCCGTCGGCGATGTCGTCCTCGGTGAAGCCCAGGCGGAGGAAGTTGCCGGTGTAGTTGGGGAACTCCAGGTAGCGGGCCAGGTAGGCGCGGGCCGTCTCCCGGGCACGGGCCGGGTCGGTCTCCAGGACGACCTTCAACTCGGGGGCCAGCAGCGGCCCGTCGCCCAGGATCTCCCGCGCCCGCGCGGTGTGCTCGGGCGTGACCAGGTAGGGGATCGCGCCGGCCGCGCGGTCCGCGGACAGCCCCAGCATCTTCGGGCCCAGCGCGGCGAGCACACGGCGGTCGGCGGGTACGCCCGCCGCGTCCAGCTCGTCGAGGTAGCCGACCATGGCCGCGTACGGGCGGCGGTAGTCCTTCGCCAGCGCGCTGTGGCTCACGCCGAGGCCGAGCGCGAAGCGGCCCGGATGCGCCGCCTCCACCTCGGCGAAGCCGGCCGCCGTCGTCGCGGCGTCCTGCTGCCACACGCTCTGGATGCTGGTGCCGACGACGATTCGCCGCGTGGCGCCGATGAGCGGGGCCGCGTGGTCGACGGTGCTGCTGCCGCCCAGCCAGATCGCGCCGTACCCGAGGTCCTCCAGCTCGGCCGCGGCCTCGTCCAGTTCCCCGCGCCGGGACGCGTCCTCCGAGCGCAGCTCGACGCTCCAGACGCCGTGGCGGCCGACGGTCTCCTTCAGTGAAGCGGTCATCGGGTGTGAGCCCTCCGGTGGTGGTCCGCGCCGTGATCCCACGGCCTCACTCCCTGCCAACCGGAGGGCGTCCCCGCCGGATTCCCGCCGTTCGCTCAGTCGCCCGAACGGCCCAGGAACTGCTCCAGCGCCTCCACCACGAACCGGTGGTCCTGGAGCTGGGGCAGCCCGGAGACGGTCACCGCGCCGATCACGCCCACGCCCTCGACCCGGATCGGGAAGGAGCCGCCGTGGGCCGCGTACACGTCCGGGTCGAGACGGGAGGACTCCTCGAACGTCGTCCCCTTGGCGCGGAAGCGGGCGCCGACCAGGTAGGAGGCGGCGCCGTAGCGCTCCACCACCCGCCGCTTGCGGGCGATCCAGGCGTCGTTGTCGGGGGCGGAGCCCGGCAGCGCGGCGTGGAAGAGCTGCTGGCCGGCGCGGTGGATGTCGATGGCGACCGGCGCCTGGCGCTCCCGGGCCAGCTCCACCAGCAGGGAGCCGAGCGCCCAGGCGTCCTCGTGGGTGAACTGCCGGAAGACCAGCCGGCGTTCCTGGGCCTCCAGCTCCTCCAGACTCGGCGTGAGTTCGGGCGTCGTCCTCGGGGTGATCTGCGGGTGCTGCATCAGAGGGTCACCGTCACCTTCTCGCGGGCGGACCTGCGGGCCGCTTCCAGTACGTCGAGCGCGGCGGCCGCCTCCAGGGCGGTCACCGGGTTGGGGCCGGTGCCGCGCACGGCGGCGGCGACGGCGGCGTAGTACGCGGGGTAGTCGCCGGGCAGGGTCGGTACGGGGGTGCCGCCACCGCTCAGCGGGGACTCGCCGGCACCGACCCGGCCCCACAGGGACTGGTCCTCGGCGCCCCAGTCGGGGGTGCTGCCGGGGCGGCTGCCCTCGCGCAGGGCCGCTTCCTGGGGGTCCAGGCCGTACTTGACGTAGCCCGCGCGGGAGCCCAGCACCCGGAAGCGGGGGCCGAGCTGGGCGGTCGTCGCCGAGACGTAGAGGTGGGAGCGGACGCCGCTCGCGTGGGTGAGGGCGATGAAGGTGTCGTCGTCGGCCTCGGCGCCGGGGCGGCGGACGTCCGACTCGGCGTAGACCTCGGTGACCGGGCCGAACAGGACCAGGGCCTGGTCGACCACGTGGCTGCCGAGGTCGTAGAGCAGACCTCCGATCTCTGCCGGGTCGCCGGACTCGCGCCAGCCGCCCTTCAGCTGGGGGCGCCAGCGTTCGAAGCGGGACTCGAAGCGCCAGGCGTCGCCGAGTTCGCCGTCGGCGAGGAGCCGCCGGAGGGTCAGGAAGTCGTTGTCCCAGCGGCGGTTCTGGAAGACGGAGAGCAGCAGGCCGCGCTCCTCGGCGAGGGCGGCCAGCTCGCGGGCCTCGGCCGCGGTGCCGGCGACCGGCTTGTCCACGACCACCGGCAGGCCCGCCTCGAGGGCGGTGGTGGCCAGCGGGACATGGGTCTTGTTCGGGGAGGCGACGACGATCAGGTCCAGTTCGCCGGCGCGCCCGAACAGCTCCTCGGGGGTGGCGGCGATCCGTACGTCCGGGAACTCGGCGCGGGCCTGCTGCTGCCGCTCCGGCTGGGAGGTGACCACGGTGTCCAGGGCGAGGCCCTCGGTGGCGGCGATCAGCGGGGCGTGGAAGACCGAGCCGGCGAGGCCGTAGCCGATCAGACCGACGCGGAGGGGGGTAGCAGTCATGCCTCCACTTTGGCAACAGTGTTGCGGAAGTGCAAGCGGCGGGGACAATGGGGGTGTGAAGAGGGTGAGGACGGCGACGACGGCGGGGCCGGTGAACGGCGGGGTGGCGGGCGCGAATCTGGGGGCCCTGCGCAGTCACAACACCGCGCTGGTGCTGGGGCTGCTGCGGGACGCCGGGGCCGAGGGCATCAGCCGGCTGGAGCTGGCCGAGCGCACCGGGCTGACCCCGCAGGCCGTCAGCAAGATCACCGCGCGGCTGCGGGCGCAGGGGCTCGCGGCGGAGGCCGGGCGCCGGGCTTCGACCGGGGGCAAGCCGAGGACCGTACTGCGGCTGGTGCCGGAGGCGGGCCACGCGGTCGGGGTCCACCTGGACCGCGACGAGCTCCGGGTGGTGCTGGTGGACCTGGACGGCGCCGTGGTGGGGGAACGGCGCGGCGCACTCGACCTGGGCGCGGGGGCCGAGGCCGTGCTGGGGGCGGTGTGCGGGGCGGTCCGGGGGGTCGTCGGGGAGTTGGGTGCGGGTGCGGGTGCGGGTGCGGGTGCCGGTACTGGTGCCGGGGGCGGGGAGACGAGTGCCGGTGGCGGGCTCGCCGCGGTGGGCTCCTTGCTGGGGGTGGGAGTCGCGCTGCCGGGCCCCCTGGACCATGTGCGGGGGGTGCTGCACCGGGTCACCGGGTTCCCCGAGTGGGACGGGTTCCCGCTGCGGGACGCGCTCGCGGAGCGGCTCGGGGTGCCGGTGGTGGTGGACAAGGACACCAACGCGGCGGCGCTCGGGCTGGCGGTCGGGGGCGAGGAGGGCGCGGCGGGCCGGTCCTTCGCCTATCTGCACCTCGGCACCGGACTGGGGGCCGGGCTGGTGATCGACGGCAGCGTGCACCGGGGGGCACGGACCGGGGCCGGTGAGTTCGGGCACCAGGTGATCCAGCTGGACGGGCCGGTGTGCGAGTGCGGGAACCGGGGCTGCGTGGAGGTGCTGTGCCTCGCGGCCGTGGCGCGGGGCGAGGTGGCCGAGGCCGCGCGGGTGCTGGGGGTGGCGGCCGGGAACCTGGCCGGGCTGCTGGACATCGACGTGGTGCTGCTGGGGGGCCGGACGGTCGCCGGGGCTCCGGAGACCTACGTCAGCGGGGTCGGAGAGGTGCTCGGGGCCCGGGCCCGACGGGAGGGCACGGGCGGGGACGCGGTGCCGGTACGGGTCGCTCCGCGCGGGGAGCGGATCGTGGCCGAGGGCGCCGCCCAACTGCTGCTGGCCCCGCTGTTCGGGCGGGGGGAGGACTGACGGGGCGTGTCCACCGGCGGGAGGCTCCGCTCACGGGGTGCGGGGGCGCGTGCCGCTGCCGTCGGGGTGCGGGGCGCGGGCCTCGGCCGGTGTCGTCCGGGGCCGTGCCGCTGCGCCGGCCGGGCGGACTTCGTCCCCGGGGACGGAGTGGCTCGGTCGGGAGCCCGGCCCCACCCGGCATGGTCATGTGTTCATGCGACTGTGCACGTCCCTGTCCCTCTGCCTCGCCGCAGCCGCCGCCGTCGTCGTGCCCGCCGCCGTCCCCGCGTCGGCGCACGCCGCGTCCGCCGGTACGACCCCCTCGTGCGTCGCCGCCGACGCGCGGGCCTTCCCGCTGGCCACCCGGATCCGGGGCGGGCCCACGTCCTACGAGGCCGGCGGCGGCTACGGCACCTGGTACATCGACCTCACCAACACCACCCGCCGGACCTGCGCCGGCATCCACCCGGTCGTGGTCCTCGTCGACGACAAGCGCGCCCTGCGGCCGGGGCAGCCCCAGCTGGACTTCTACGACGGCCCCCGGGCCCGGCCGGTGACCTTCGAGAGCACCGACGAGCAGGAGCTGGTCGGGGTGCTGGACGGCGCCGGGTTCGGCGGGTTCACCGTGCCGCCCGGCCGGACCGTCAGCGTCCGGGTCCGGCTCTCGCTCACCTCCGACACCGAACGCGACCAGGTCACCGCCAACGCGGCCGTCGTCCAGCGGCGGGGCCAGGACGGCGACTGGGTCGGGCAGTCCAACGCCTACCGCTTCGGGGTCGGCGAGGAGGCGGAGGACGTCCCGGAGGGCTCCCTGGAGGATGCCCAGGAGGCCGCGCAGATGGACTCCCCGGAGTCGGACGGGGTGCGGTCGACCGCCGGCACGCGGACGGGCGAGGCCCCGCCGACCGCGCCGTCCGGCGGCGCGAGCCGGGACGCCGGGGCCCAGCCGAGCGCGCCGTCCGGCGGCGGCACATCACCGTCCGCGTCCGCCGCGTCCGCCGTCCCCGCCGCGTCCAGCGCCTCCCGCACCGACGCCCCCGATGCCTCCCTGCCCCTCGCCCAGGACGAGGCGGCCGGGGAACGGGCGCGCGAGCTGGCCCGTACCGGTCCGGGGCTTGCCCGCGGTCTGCTCGCGGCTGTCGCCGCGCTGGTGGCCGTGGGCGTGGCTGCGCATCTCGTGGCCCGGGGCCGCCGCTGACGAGTCCCGCCCCGCCGGGTCGAGCGCCTGCGGCACCGGTGCCTGCCTGGCCCACCCCGGACAGGGAGGCACACTGGCCCGTAC